>CALDNT010000206.1 GCA_937915145.1 uncultured Reyranella sp. | reverse complement strand
GGTATGAACGGGCGTTCAGGAGCAATGATTGGCACGTAAAGGCGAAGATTACATTGGCACCATGGAGGTGCGGGACAAGCACCGGTTTGACGAGCAATCGCTGGGTCGCTTCATGGCGTCTGCAGTTGCCGGTTTCGTGCCGCCGCTCAAGGTCGAGCAGTTCCGCGGCGGCCAGTCGAACCCGACCTATCGTCTGACGGATGGCGCGGGCAGGCGCTACGTGTTGCGCCGCAAGCCGCCGGGGAAGCTCTTGCCATCGGCCCATGCCGTCGACCGTGAATTCCGGGTGATCTCCGCTCTCAACCGTACCGACGTGCCGACGCCGCGGGCCTACGCATCGTGTGAGGACGACAGCGTGGTCGGCACAGCCTTCTACATAATGGAGTATTGCGACGGCCGTGTGCTGTGGGATCCGCTGTTGCCGGAGGTACCGAAGCGTGAACGCCAGGCGATCTATCGCGCCAAGTTCGAGACGCTGGCACGCCTACATGCCGTTGACTATACGGCGCTGGGGTTGGCTGATTTCGGTCGTCCCGGCAGCTACGTCGCGCGGCAGATCTCGCGGTGGGGAAAGCAGTACAAGTCCTCGGAGACCGAGGCGATCGAGGCGATGGACAAGCTGCTGGAGTGGTTGCCGGCGCATCTTCCGTCGAACGACGGGACGGTACTGGTCCACGGCGACTATCGGCTCGACAACATGGTTTTCCATTCCTCCGAGCCCCGCGTGCTGGGCGTTATCGACTGGGAAATTTCCACGCTTGGCGATCCCCTGGCCGAACTCTCGTATCTCTGCATGTTGTGGCGAACGCCCAAGGATTGGGGCGGTCTTGATGGCCATGATCTTGCATCACTTGGCCTGCCTTCGGAGCAGGAGATGGTGGCCTACTACTGCAACCTGTCCAGACGGGCCGTGCCGGAGCCGGCGTTGTGGAATTTCTACATGGCCTTCAATCTTTTCCGTGTCTCGTGCATTCGTCAGGGCGTTTACGCCCGGGCCCTCGACGGCACGGCGGCCAATGTTCGCGCTGCCGATTCGGGAAAGCTGGTGCGTCCGGCGGCCGAACTCGGCTGGAAGATCGTCGAAGGCATCACCCGGGGAGCGGTATGAGCAAACGTAAGCCTGCGCGTCTGGCGGTTGCAGTGCCCGCCACAGAGCGCGAGCAGCGCCCGCCGATCGAGGCGATTCGTGCCGCGGCGTTCCAGCAGTTTGCCGAACGCGGCTATCCGGTCGTCACCGTGCGCGATATCATGAAGGCCTGTGGGCTGACGCAAGGTGCGCTCTACAACCACTTCAAGTCGAAGGACGAGTTGCTGCATGACATCATCGCCTCGACCCAGAGCGAATTGGAGCGGGTATGTCAGCAGGCGATGGCAGGTGCGGGCGACGATCCACGCCTGAAGCTTGCAGCGGTCGTGCGAGCCTACGTCATGCGGCACTGCCGGCTCCGGGTCGAGGCGCTGGTCGCCAACCGGGAGATAGGTTGGCTCGATGCCGCGCGCGTCGCCGACATTCGCCGCAGCCGTCGTGCGATCCGGGACGTCGTGGTCGCAATCCTCTTGCAAGGTGTCGAGAGCGGCGTGTTCAACCCACCGCGCATCGGCGATCGCCTCGATTTCAAGGCCATCGCCATGGCGTTGCTTGATCAATGGACCCACGTTTCCATGTGGTATGGCCCAGGCGGGGAGATCGCCGAGGAAGAAATGGCCGGACTCTATGCCGATATGGCGCTACGTGCGGTCGGTGCGAAGCCTTAGGCGATCGGTGGATCATCTGAAGATGTTCGTGCGCCTGATCGTGTTTGTGTTGTCCATCGCAGTCGTTGCCGCTTGCACATCCGACGTGACAGGTACACTTCCACCTTCCGTCAGCTCCACGGCGGTGGCGGCTCGGCCTGCCGTTGACGCGGTGCCCGCCGGGCGCTGGCGGGCTGTGCTGATCGCCGGGGACAACAACAGCCCGGCCTTCGACAATGGCGTGCAGTCGCTGCGTGAGAAGCTCCGAACTCACGGCGTCCGCGATATTGCACTCTATTCCTCGGATTCTGGACGGACGGCACCAGGGCAGTTCGCCACCGCGGCGAACGTCGTGACTGCACTTCGCGCCGGGGGTGGCGATGCCTGCTTTGTGTTCGTTACCAGTCATGGAGAGGAGAGGGGCTTCTTCCTGCGCGCTGATCGCAGGTATTTCGATCCAGCTTCACTGGACCGCGTCTTGAGCGCAGGCTGCGGCTCGGTGCCCACGGTTGTCGTGGTGTCGGCCTGCCATAGCGGAACGTTCCTGACGGCGGCCATGCGCAAACCCAATCGCGTCATCCTCGCCGCCGCCGCGGCGGACCGCACCAGCTTCGGCTGCGGGGCCGGCGACCAGTATACCTACTATGACCAATGCCTGCTGCAGCAATTCGACAGGGCCGCGACGTGGCAGGATCTTGCTCTCGCCACGCGCTCCTGCGTCGAGAATCTCGAACGCCGGATGGGGGTGCGGCGGCCCTCCCTGCCGCAGATGTTCGTGGGCGCCCAGGTTGAGGGTTTGCAACTGCCGTCGCGCTAGAGATCGACAAGATTGCCTTTCCGTCTGCATGGGCAATGGTTCAGAACAGAGGAAGCGAATAATGGCTGGCACGAAATCCCTTGTGAACTACGAGCGCGACCAGGAGATCGTCACCCTGACGCTCAACCGCCCCGAAAAGCTGAACGCCTTCAGCGACGAGCTGGTGGGTGCGCTTGGCGATGCACTGCACCGCTTCGATATGGACGACGAAGCCCAGATTGCCATTATCAGCGGGCGTGGTCGTGCTTTCTCCACGGGGGCCGATGTGCAGCAGCGGCAGCTCCGCAGCCGCGAGGAATTCCTCAAGCTGGGTGGTCCCCAGGGACGCGGGACCCATTCCTCCGATCTGTTGACCAAGGCCGTTAACTGGAAGCCGGTGATCGCCGCTGCGCACGGCTATGTCCTGGGGCTTGCCGTCGGCATTGTGCTGGAATGCGATCTGGTCGTGGCCGAGGAAGGCACCCAGTTCCAGGTCACTGAAACGTCGCGTGGGTTGGGTGCAGGAAAATACTGGGCACTGATGCATTACCGCGGCGGCGGCGCCTTCACGATGGAGGCGGCGTTGACTGGTCGTTTCTTCACTGCCGAAGAAGCGTTCAAGGCCAATCTGATCAATCGTGTGGCAGCCAAAGGCAAGTATCTCGACACAGCGCGCGAACTGGCACTCGAGGTGATCAAGAATCCGCCGCTCAGTGTGCGTTCCACCGTTCGGATGCGGCGCTGGTACATGGATCGCTTGAGCCGCGAGGTCATGTTCCAGACGGCGCCAGAGCGCCTCTATCTCACCGAGGATTTCCAGGAGGCCGCCCGGGCTTTCACCGAAAAGCGCAAGCCCAAACCTTTCAAGGGCCGCTGAGTTTTTCTGCTGCCATGTCGCGTAGCCGTGCGCGCTGGATCTTCGGACCGTTGGGCGATGGGGTGACCGGGAATTCAGGCAGGGCAAGCACGCGGACCGGCACCTTGTAGTTCGCGAGGCCTCGCCGGCAGTGGGCGATGACGGCGCTTTCGTCGAGCGTCGCTCCTGGTTTCAGGATGACAAAGGAGGCCGCACGCACACCTTCAGGCCGCGCCACCGCGACGGTCTGGCAGGCAGCAATGCCCGGTATCGCCTGGATGTGGCTTTCGATCTCCAGCGGATTGACGAGGAAGCCCGAGAGCCGCAACACGTCGCCCATGCGGCTGAGAAATGTGAAGCCGCCCTCGCCGTCGAGTTCGGCCAGATCGCCGGTACGGACATAGCCGTCTGGCGTAACCGTCTCGGCCGTCGCCGAAGCGTCGCCGTAGTAACCGACCATCAACGACGGTCCTGCACATTCCAGGACACCGACTTGGCCGACACCAAGCAGGGCGCCACTCTCAGGGTCGCGGATGCGCACATGGGCAAGAGGCGAGGTCGGGACTCCGCCGCCGCGTTTGCGCCGCGCCACGACGGCATCGGGAGGTTGGCGGGCATAGAGCGCCTGGACCTCGCTCATGCCGTAAAGACCACACAGCCGCAGCCCGCGCGCCTCCGCCACCTCGGCGATGTCCATAAGGGCGGCGTTGAAGTTCGCATAGCCCGCCCAACGGACGGAAGGAAAGGGCCTGTCGCCCGGCACGGTGTCGAGGAGGCGGGCGTACATGTCGTCGCTGCCGAAAAGCGTTGTCGGCCTATGGTGAGCGATCAGTCGCGCGAGTTCGTCGATCTCGTAGGACGCGACCAATACGCAGGGCTTGCCGGCGGCCAGCGTCGCCATGGTCTGATTGAAGCCGTAGACGCCGCACAGCGGCATAATGGAGAGCGAGAGCGTGTCCGGCTCGGTGAAACCGAAGACCCGCGCCACCTGTTGGGCGTGACTGGCGATTGCACCCTGGCGGTGCAACACGAACTTGGGGGCGCTGGTGGTCCCCGACGTGGTGAAGACATTGCAGGGCATGTTCGGCCGGGCGTTGTTGGTCGCGAGCCGCGGCCTCGACAGCAGCCGGTCGAAGTTCACGCATCGCAGCCGCGCCGAAACCGCTGGCAGGGTGGTGCCTTCCTCCCCGACCGTGACAAGGGCAGTGAGCTTGTCGAGAGCCGCCGGGTCGATGTCGGCCAGGATGGAGAGAAAGTCGATGCGCCGGAAGCCCGGCATGCAGGCCAGGATCTTCGCCCCGGAGCGGCCAACGATGTCGGCAACCTCGACGGCGCGATAGCGCGTATTCACGGCGACCGCGACGGCACCCAACCGCACGCACGCGAAGTAGAGGATCGGATAGGCTGGTACGTTTGGCAGCCAGAGCGCGACGCGATCACCCGGGCCGATACCAAGATCGGACAGTCCCTTCGCGGTGCGTTCCGCCGCGTCCTGCAGCTCGGCGAAGGAGATCGTACGGGCGCCGTGGATGAAGGCCGGCGCACCTGGGATTTCATCGGCGACGTCGGTGAGTAGCGTCCAGACGTCGGTCGCAGGATGGTTGAGAGGCATGAGATCCAAAGACTACCTCATACGCATGTCATCTCAACGTCGATGCGTGCTGCGACTACTGCACAAAGCCAAACACGCGCGGCAGGAACAGGACGAGTTCGGGTACGAAAGAGATAAGCAGCAAGGTCACCACGATCGCCGTGAGGAAAGGCAACAGCGGTTTGATGAGTTTTTCCATCGGCAACCCGCTGATCGCCATTCCAACAAACAGGCAGAGGCCCACCGGTGGTGTGATGTGTCCGACCGCCGAGGCGACCACGCAAATCATGCCGAAATGGATGGGATGGACGCCTACCGCCGTCGAGACAGGTAGCAGCACCGGCACGGTGACGAGGATGATTTCGGATGGCGTGAGGAACGTACCCAGGAACAGATAAAGGAGGATGACCAGGATGACGAAGACCCACCATGCCGGCGCCATCGCCGCGATCGAGGCGGCCACCATGAATGGAAATTTCGAATAGGTGAGAATCCAGCCGAAAGCGCCGACGAATCCGATGATCAGTCCGATCACGCCCGAAAGCCGCGCGCTGTCGGCAAAGATCTTCGGCAATTCGCGAAGCACCGATTCCCGATAGAACATCGGTGGCACCACAAGGGCATAGACAACCGCGACCGCCGCCGCCTCGGTCGGCGTAAACAGGCCGATCAGGATACCGCCCATGATGATCACCGGAATCATCAGTGCTGGCAGCGCGTTGCGCAGCGCGGTGCCGAACTCGGCCAGGCTCGGAGGCGCTTCTTTCGGATAGTTGCGTTTGCGGGCGATGAAGAATACCGGGACCGCCATCCCCAGTCCGATCAGCAGGCCGGGAACGATGCCGGCGACGAACATCGCGGCCACCGATTCGTCGGCCATCCAGGCGAAGATCACCGCGATGATGGACGGCGGAATAATCGGTGCCACGACGGCGGTCGAAACCGTGAGGGCCGTCGAGAAGTCCTTGTTGTAGCCCTTGCGAACCATCTGCGGGACCAGGAATGTCCCCAAAGCCGAGACATCGGCCACCGCCGACCCCGAGATGCCGCCGAAGAACATGCTGGCCAGGATGTTGACGTAGGCCAGTCCACCGCGGAACCGGCCGACCAGGGCCGTGGCGAGATCGATCAAGGCGCGAGCCACGCCGCCGCGAGCCGCGATATTGCCGGCCAGAATGAACAGCGGCGCCGACAGCAGGAGGTATGAGTCCGACAGCAGGCCGACGAACCGCGTCGGGATGATGATCGGATTGAGCGCGGGGTGGAATATCGCCGCAACCAGGGCTCCGACGCCCATCGCGATACTGATCGGCATTCCGATCAGGATGCAGACGACGAACGCAATCAGGAGTGTTTCGGCCATAACCTTCTCAAGGCGAAATAGATGTTGCGGAGCATCGGGACCATGATCATGACCGCACCGACGGGGATCGCCGCGAACACCCAGTCCAGAGTAAGCCCCAGGCCGGGTGAGGTCTGGAACGCGGCGTTCGGTATCAGGATGACGCTCAACCAGATCAGATAGGCGAAGAGACCGATGCCCAGGCCATTGGAGACGATCGAAATGATCGCACGCGTCCTAAGCCCAAACCGGTTCACGAAATAATCCAGTGCCGTGTGTTCGTTGCGCCACATTGCCGCCGCGGCACCGAACATGATCAGCCAGATGAAGAGATAGCGCGGTACCTCTTCGAGGCCGTCGATGCCGGTGAGACCGAGATAGCGCAACACGACCTGCACGAAAACCGCGGCCGTCATGACGGCCAGGATCAGACCGCCAACGTTGGCGAGCCCGTCGTACAGGCGTCTACCCGTCGAGGGCGCCGGTACGGCGCCCTCGGGGTCTTCGTCTGTTGATGGTGTCACGATGCCGGTCGCCGCGTTACTTGATGCTCTGGATGTACTCGACCATCGGCTTGGCGGCCTTGCCGGCCGGGGTGGCGTAGAATTCGGCGTAGACGCCTTCGGTGGCCTTGAGGAACGGCGCGGCGTCGGGCTTGGTAATCGTGACGCCCTTGGCCAGTACGAGTTCCTGGATGCTCTTGTCCTCGTCGAGGATGAACTTGCGGTTGAAGTCACGCGCGAAAACCCAGGAGTCCATGATCGCCTTCTGGCCGGCCGGGTCGAGCTTGGCCCAGGCCGCCTTCGACATCACCAAGGCAACAGCCTGGTGAGTGTGGCGCACGTCGGCGACGTACTTCACGATGTCGTAGAACTTGTTGTGATAGAAGGTGTTGATGCCGCCTTCGGCGAAGTCGATGACCTTGGTCTGCAGCGCCGTGGCCACTTCCGGGAAGGCGATCGGCGTCGAGATCATGCCCAGGGCCTTGAAGGTGGCGACGAGGATCTTGTCCTCCTGCACACGTATCTTCTTGCCCTTGATGTCGGCCAGTCCGTTGATGGCCGCGTGACCGTAGATGCCGCGGTAGCCGGCGGCAAAAAAGCCGATCAGCTTGAGGCCTTTCTGGTCGAGGACACCGGAGTAGAACTTGGTGAGCGTATCGCTGCCGTCGAGCGCCTTGAAGAGGTGGGCGTAGTCGCGAAAGATGTAGGGGAGCTGGAACACCGACATCTCGGGAATCGCCGTCGACAGCGGTGCCGTCGTGATCGGCCCGAATTCGATGACGCCGAGCTGGATCTGCTGGACCACCTCGCGCTCGCCGCCGAGCGCACCGGAGTGGTGATGGGCGATCTTGACCTTGCCGCCGGACAGTTCGGCAACCTTGTCGATGAACTGCTGGGCGGCCTGGGACGTGCCGTGTTTGGGTGGATTGACGTTGCCCATGCTGAGCTCTTTGGCCTGTGCAAAGGCGGCCTGATTCGGCCCGGCAAGTGCTGCCAGAAGCACGAGGCCGGCCGGCATCAGATTTCTACGTTTCAGCGAGATCATAGACGAGTCCTCCCGGTAGCGAGCTGCATTCGATCGTGCGGCCCGTTGCGAACATCACGAATTTTCATCCGAACCGCGATCCTGCGGACGAGCGCTGGTGTACGTCAAGCATCATCTGCCGGCCGACACGCCGAGCGCGGCGCGGCTGGCAATTCCGCAGAGCCGCCCGGGATCGTTGCGGCAGGATGATTTCGTGCGCCGGAGGCGATACCGTGTGCGATCCGATCGCCACCAGGGGAAAGAACAAAGTCATGAAAATCGCCTACTCCGCCGCCAGCCCTTACGTGCGCAAGGTCATGGCCTGCGCCATCGCCCGCGGCCTCAATGACCGGATCGAGCGGCTGAAGATCGGCACGACCGATCCGGCGCTGCTGGCGTTCAACCCCTTATCCAAAGTGCCGACCCTGATCACCGACGACGGCATGTCGCTCTACGACAGCCCGGTCATCTGCCAGTATCTCGACAGCATCGGCACGGCGCCCAAGCTCTATCCCGAGCCGGGGCCGGCGCGCTGGAAGGCGCTCACCCAGGAGGCACTGGCCGACGGCATCCTCGATGCCACCCAGCCGCGCCGCCGCGAGCTCGCCCTGCCGCAGGACGAAGGCCGCAAGGCCTACATCGCACTTCAGCAGGGCAAGGTCGCCCGCGCCGTCGACGCACTCGAGAAGGACGCGGGTTCGCTTGGCATGTTGACCACCATCGGCGAGATCGCCATCGGCTGCGCCCTGGGCTACCTCGGCTTCCGCTATGCCAATGAGCCGTGGCGGCCGGGTCACCCCAAGCTGGAAGCCTGGTATGACAAGGTGACCAAGCTGCCGCCGCTCGCCGAGACCATGCCGGTGGGCTGACACAGGCCGAAAAACGCGGCAGGCTCGGCCCTTCGACACAAGCGTCGGAGGGGCCGATGAGTGATATCGACGTCAAGCCCGAGACCATCGCCAAACCCAAGACCAAGCAGCCGCCGCTGCACAAGGTTATCCTGGTCAACGACGACTATACGCCGCGCGAGTTCGTCGTGATCGTGCTGAAGGCGGTGTTCCGCACCAGCGAGGAAGAGGCCCACGGCATCATGATGACGGCACATCGTCTCGGGGCCTGCGTGGTCGCGGTCTTCACCCGCGAGGTGGCCGAAACCAAGGCGACCGAGGCCACCGATCTCGGCCGCAGCAACGGCCATCCGCTCACCTTCACGACAGAACCGGAGGAGTAGGGCGTTCACATCGTGATGACGACGCTGCCCTTTTTGCGTCCGGTGTCGACATAGGCGTGTGCCTCGACGATCCGCTCGAGCGGGTAGTGCCGGTCGATGAGCGGCTTGAACGCGCCCGCCTCGGCCAATTCACGAACGAAATGCAGGTCCTCCGCGCTTTCCGCGGCCGGCCCGGCGAACACCTTCTTGTTGCTCGTCATTGCAGCCCACGGGATCTGGGCGATCTCGGGTAGTCCGGCAACCACCGCGAGGAGGCGACCGCTCGCCGCGAGCGAGCCCTTGCAGCGACTGAACGGCGCCGCTCCCGCTGCGACCAGGATGATATCGTAGATCTCGCCGTTTTGGGTGAAGTCCTCCGTGGTGTAGTCGATGACCTTGTCGGCGCCGATGGATCTCACCAGTTCGATGTTGGCGGTGCTGCAGACCCCGGTCACCTCGGTGCCGAAGTGCCGGGCGAGCTGGACGGCGGCGCTGCCCACCGTTCCCGAGGCACCGACCACGAGAACTTTCTCGTCCGGCTGAATCTTTCCCTTGGTTCTGAGGAAATGCAGCGCCGTCGTGCCGCCAAACGACAGGGCCGCGGCTTCCTCGAAGGAAAGGTTCGCGGGTTTCGGGGCGATTGCGCCATTGGCGGGCAGCGCCTTGAATTCGGCATGGCATCCCATGCCGATGCCGGCGTTGGCGATAACCGCGTCGCCCACCGCGAACGTCGTGACGTTTCTGCCGACCGCCTCGATATGGCCGGCCAGCTCCGAGCCCAGGATCCGTTGCCGGGGTCCGAAGAGGCCCAGCATCGGCCGCACGAGCAGGCCGAAACCGGCCGGCACGTCGAGGCTGCGGACGCGCCAGTCGCCCGACGATACCGTCGTCGCCCGGACCTTGATCAGGACATCGTTGTCCCCGATCGTGGGCTTCGCGACCTCCTCGATCCGGACGACGTCGGGAGGACCATACCTCTCGTAGACGGCTGCCTTCATTTCCATGCTTCCGGGTTGGCGGCGATCGGGCTTCCAAAGCCGTGAATTCGCGCGCTATATCAGATACTTGGCTCCCGTGGGCCAAGTCGCTCACAACCCGGTCGTAGGCTGAAAAGCCGGTGGAAACAACGGGTTGACGGGAGCGGCTGCGATCCCTATTTTCCGCGCGCTTCTGGAATTCACCCCGGCCCGGCCGGGGCTTTTTGTTGAGTAAGGACCATGAAGATCCGTCATTCGCTCAAGTCGGTGAAGGCCCGTCACAAGGACTGCCGCATCGTGCGCCGCAAGGGCCGCGTCTACGTCATCAACAAGACCAATCCGCGCTTCAAGGCCCGCCAGGGCTGAAGGACGGAGCAGCGTCTCGGTGATCAAGGCGGCGGGAGCCTCGGCTTCCGCCGCTTTTTTATTTGGCGTATGAGCAAGGCATGCAGATGCCGCCGCTCGACCCCGACATCCTGCGCCGCCGCGGCGAGATCGTGGCCGCGCTCCGCGTCATCGTCCCGGGCGAGGGGGTGATCGACGACCTCGAAGGCATGCGCCCCTACGAGTGCGATGCGCTTTCGGCCTACCGTCAGATGCCGCTCGTGGTGGTCCTGCCCGAGACGGTGGCCCAAGTCTCGGCGATCCTGCGCTATTGCCAGGACAACAAGGTCAAGGTGGTGCCCAGAGGTGCGGGCACCTCGCTGTCGGGCGGTTCGATGCCGGTCGGCGACGCCATCCTGCTGGGCCTGGGCAAGTTCAACCGCGTGCTGGAGATCGACTACGCCAACCGCGTCGCCCGCGTGCAGCCCGGCGTCACCAACCTCGGCATCACCAAGGCGGTCGAGCACGAGGGCTTCTATTACGCGCCCGATCCCAGCTCGCAGATCGCCTGCTCGATCGGCGGCAACGTGGCAGAGAACTCCGGCGGCGTGCACTGCCTGAAGTACGGCCTCACCACCAACAACCTGCTCGGCATCGAAATGGTGCTGATGACCGGCGAGGTCGTGCGGCTGGGCGGCAAGCATCTCGATTCCGAAGGCTATGATCTGCTGGGTATCATGACCGGCTCGGAAGGCCTGCTGGGCGTCGTCACCGAAGTGACGGTGCGCCTGCTGCGCAAGCCGTCGACGGTGCGTGCCGTGCTGCTGGGCTTTCCGACCGAGGCCGGGGGCGCCGAATGCGTCGCCGCCGTCATTGCCGCCGGCATCATTCCCGGCGGCATGGAGATGATGGACAAGGAAGCGGTGAAATGCGCCGAGGCCTATGTCGGTGCCGGTTATCCGATGGATGCCGAGGCGCTGCTGATCGTCGAACTCGACGGCCCGCAGGTCGAGGTCGATCACCTGGTGGCGCGGGTCGAGGAAATCGCCCGCGAGCGCGGCGCCACCACAGTGCGCGTCAGCCACGACGAGCAGGAGCGGGTGCTGTTCTGGGCCGGCCGCAAGGCGGCGTTCCCCGCCGTCGGCCAGATCACGCCGGACTATATGTGCCTCGACGGCTCGGTGCCGCGCGGCCGGCTGGTCGAGGTGTTGGCCGAGATGCGCGAGATGTCGAAGAAGCACCGGCTGCGCGTGGTCAACGTCTTCCATGCCGGCGACGGCAACCTCCATCCGCTGATCCTGTTCGACGCCAACGATGCCGACGAGCTGCACCGGGCCGAGGAATTCGGCGCCGACATCCTGCGTCTCTGCGTACGGGTGGGCGGCGTGCTGACCGGCGAGCATGGCGTCGGCATCGAGAAGCGCGACCTCATGGGTGTGCAGTTCACCGAGATCGACCTCGACCAGCAGATGCGCCTCAAATGCGCCTTCGATCCCGACCATCTGCTCAATCCCGGCAAGGTCTTCCCCCAGCTCCGCCGCTGCGCCGAGCTCGGCCGCGTTGTGGTCCATCACAACAAATTGCCCTTCCCCGACATTCCGCGGTTCTGAAGCATGGCGGGCACGATCAAGCCACGCTCCGCAGAGGAGCTGCGGCAGGCGGTGGAATGGGCGCTGAATGACGGCACGACGCTCGACGTGCGCGGGCAGGGCAGTAAGACGGCGCTGGGTAAGCCGATGGAATGCGCCCAGGTCCTTGATCTGTCGGGCCTGAGCGGCATCGTCGACTACGCGCCTGAGGAGCTGGTGGTCACGTTGCGCGCCGGCACGCCGATCGGCGAGGTCGAGGCGCTGCTGGCGCAACGCAACCAGATGCTGGCCTTCGAGCCGCCCGATCTCGGGCCGCTGCTCGGCCGGGAAGCCGGGCAGGGGACTCTGGTCGGCGCGGTCATGGGCAATCTTGCCGGGCCGCGGCGGCTGTCGGCCGGTGCGGCGCGCGATCACCTGCTGGGTTTCAGCGGCGTCAACGGCCGTGGCGAGGCCTTCAAGTCGGGCGGCAGGGTGATGAAGAACGTCACCGGCTACGACCTTTCCAAGTTGCTTGCGGGTTCCTGGGGCACGCTCGCGGTACTCGACCAGGTGTCGGTGAAAGTGTTGCCGGCGCCGGACCAGACGCGCACCCTGCTGCTGCTCGGCCTCGACGATGCAGCGGCGGTAAGCGCGATGTGCACTGCCATGGGCAGCCCGCACGATGTGTCCGGTGCGGCTCACCTGCCGGGCACGACGGCGCTGCGCCTCGAAGGCGTGGCGCCTTCGGTTGAGGCGCGGTTGAAGGCGTTGCGCGAGCTGCTGGCCGACTCAGGCGCGCGAATGGCGGAACTCGGCACTCTCGAAAGCCGAACCTTCTGGCGCGAGGTGCGTGACGTGGCGCCACTAAAAGCCGCGCCGGATGCCGTCGTCTGGAAAATTTCCTGCCCCCCCACCGAGGGCCCGGCCATCGCGGCGCGCATCAAGGCACAGCGTCCGGCGGCCGAAGTCTTTTACGACTGGTCGGGCGGCCTCGTCTGGCTCGCCCTGCCGGCGAGCACCGACGCCGATCATGTGGCGGTGCGTGGCGCCATCGGCGCCACGGGCGGCCATGCGACGCTCATTCGGGCGCCTGAAGCCGTGCGCGCCTCGGTGCCCGTCTTCCACCCGCAGCCGGCAGCGCTTGCTGCCCTGGCGGGGCGCGTAAAAGAGAGCTTCGATCCCAGGCGCCTCTTCAACCCGGGGCGGATAGGGTAGATGCGCAATCAAACACCTCATGCTGAGGAGGCCGCGCAGCGGCCCCGGCGCATTCACATGCGCCTTACTCGAAGCATGGCAACGCCGACGCTGTCTCCCACCCTTCGAGACGCGACCCTCCGGGTCGCTCCTCAGGGTGAGGGGAATGCGTGTTGCACAGAGTCACGCTAGGCGATGCAAACCACCTTCACCCTGGCCCAGCTTGCCGATCCCGAGACCGCGCGCAGCAACGAGATTCTGCGCAAGTGCGTGCATTGCGGCTTCTGCACCGCAACCTGTCCGACCTTCGTGCTGCTGGGCGACGAGCGCGATTCGCCACGCGGGCGCATCTATCTCATCAAGGCGATGATCGAGGGCGACCGCGCGCCCAGCGCTTCGGAAGTCCGCCACGTCGACCGCTGCCTCTCGTGCCTGTCGTGCATGACGACCTGTCCCTCGGGCGTGAACTACATGCATCTGGTCGATCACGGCCGACATCACATCGAAGACACTTTTGCCCGCCCGCTGCCCGACCGTTTTATGCGCGGACTCCTCGCCTGGCTCATGCCGCGTCCTGCAATCTTTCGCTGGGCCATGGTGCTGGGCCGGCTCGCCAAGCCGCTGGCGCCGCTGCTGCCGGCGACCAGCCGCGATCCGGGCGGCGCCACCTTCGGGCGCCGGCTGCGTGCCATGCTCGAAGCCGTGCCCGACAAGGTGCCGACGCCCTCACCGGTCGATCGGCCGCAGGTCTTTCCGGCCCGGGGGCTGCAGCGCAAGCGCGTGGCGCTGATGCCGGGCTGCGGACAGCAGGTACTGGCGCCCGAGGTCAACGAGGCCACGGTGCGGCTGCTGACCCGGCTCGACATCGAGGTCGTGAACGTTGCGGGTTCGGGCTGCTGTGGCTCCTCGGTGCTGCATGTCGGGCGCAACGACCAGGCCATAGAACTTGCCAAGCGCAACATCACGGCCTGGCTCAGGGAGATCGACGGCGCCGGCCTCGACGCCATCGTCATCAACGCCTCGGGCTGCGGCACCACGGTGAAGGACTACGGCCACATGCTGGCCGACGATCCCGCCTGGCACGAGAAGGCCAGGCAGGTGGCGGCATTGGCCAGGGACGTCACCGAGGTCGTGGCCGAGGTCGGCCTCAGCAATGTGACGCCGCAACCGCTCACCGTCGCCTATCACTCGGCCTGCTCGATGCAGCACGGCCAGAAGCTCGACGCGCTGCCCAGGAAGCTGTTGCGCGAAGCAGGCTTCGTCGTGAAGGACGTGCCGGAGGGCCATCTCTGCTGCGGCTGGGCCGGTACCTACCAGGTGCTGCAGCCCGACCTGTCGCGCCGGCTGCGCGACCGTAAGGTGGCCAACATCGAAAGTGTGAAGCCCGACGTGATCGCCGCCGGCAACTTCGGCTGCATCGGCAACATCGCCGCGGGCACCGGCATCCCGATGGCTCACACCGTCGAACTGCTCGACTGGGCCACCGGCGGTCCCAGGCCGGCGGCCTTGAGCTGAATCCATCGCGACGGTGACACAATGACCGTCCTTAGCTCTTGCCTTGCCGCCCTGCTGGGGCTGATGCTGGGCACCACCGTCATGGCGCAGAACGCAGGGAGAAACACCGTGCTCGATACGCTGTTCGACAAACTTCAGGACGCCACCGATCCGGTCGCGGCCCAGACGCTCGAAGCGGCGATCTGGGAGCAGTGGACGCTGGTCCCCGACGTGCGGCAGCAGGCCACGATGATGCGCGGCATCGCCGAAATGCAGCAGCGCGAATTCACGACCTCGGTCGAGACCTTCACGGCGCTGGTCGAGTCCGCGCCCGATCTCTCGGAGGCGTGGAACAAGCGCGCCACCGTCCACTGGCTGATGGGCAACTTCAAGGCCTCGCTCGCCGACATCTGCGAGACCATCAAGCGCGAGCCGCGCCACTTCGGTGCCTACTCCGGCCTCGGCATGATCCGCGCCGAAATGGGCGAGAACGCCCGCGCGGTCGCCGCCTTCGAACTGGCACGCAAATGGAACCCGCACATCGTCGGCATCGATTCCGAGATCGAGCGACTGAAGGCGCTGGGCGGAGACGTACCGGCCGACCCGTTGGGGTGCGGCCGACTGTCGTCATGAATCCGTCGTCCTGAGCGCCGCGACTGATTCAGGCATACGGGCGCGGATGCCCATTTGGACGGGCCCGCGTCGGATCATCCTGTCGAGGCAGGAGCCGGAGGCTGACTTTCCGTGGCTGAGGCGCAGAGATTAACCAACCCGCTCCGGCTTCAACACGTGTGTCTGATGCTGCTCGCTGAAGGCGCGTGAAGCATTCGACCGCCGCAACAGCAGATCAGCGGTCCGCGACGTCGGTTAACGGCAATACGCGTGTAGCTGCCGTCGCCGAGCCGTTATCCATCGCCTGCTTCGCCTCTTCCGCGGCGAGCAACTTCAGGATCGTGGCGCGATCCGTGGGCTGCAGAGGCTCCGTTAAACGCCGCCGGTAATTCTCGATGTTTCGGCCGTGGATGAATTCTTCAACGGATGCTTTCGCCATCGGCCAACTTCCACCCTAGGTCATCGCTGGTCGGAGAAGCCGGGCTCATACAGGGCACTGCCCATGAGCGGAGCGCAACATCCCCATCGTTCCAATCAGGGAGACGACACCTTGTATCCTGCGAGAGGCCTGAGGAAGGGACTGTCCGCTTTCGCACCAAGCGCGCCGCCGAGCAGAAGTTTTACGAGAGCCTGCGGTTCCATGGCCCTGAAAGCCCGGCTTCAGCTTCGCCTCCGCGTCTTCCGGGGCAAGCAACCTCAGGGTCAGGGCGCGACCCATTGCGCTTTATCCGCAAAGCGATCATGGTCTTTTCATCGTCTGCTCGTTGATCGGGCGCAGTCTGCTGGGAGTTAACGTGCTCTTGCCCTCACAGGGAACAAGAGTATGACCTCCATAGGCGAGATTTCCCCCAATCGGCTGCTTTCGTCCTTAGGCGGGCGTGATCGGACTCTCCTTGCGGCTTCCCTCTCGCCGATAGACCTGCCGCTCGGGACCGTGCTCGAAGAGCCGAACGAGCCGATCGAGAACGTCTATTTCCTTGAGAGTGGCATTGCCTCCGTTGTAGCCGGCACCAGTGATTTGATCGAAGTCGGCCTTATCGGACGCGAAGGCATGACCGGACTGAGTATCGTCATGGGCGACGACCGCTCGGTGAACCGGACCTTTGTTCAAGGCACCGGATCGGCGCTGCGAATGTCTGCGAAAAACCTCGGCCTGGCGATGGACAAGAGCAAGACCCTGAGGCTCGGCCTGCTGCGCTATGCCCAGGTGTTCGCGGTTCAGGTCGCGCAAACGGCGTTGTCGAACGGTCGCGACAAGATCGAAGCCCGCCTTGCACGCTGGCTGCTGATGGCGCACGACCGGTTCGATCGCAACGACTTCCCCTTCACCCATCACTTTCTTGCCCTGATGCTGGGGGTGCGGCGGTCGGGCGTCACGATCGCCCTCCACTTCCTCGAAGGTTACGGCCTGATCAAAGCCCGGCGCGGGTTGATCACCGTCATCGATCGCAAGGGGCTGGAGGCGCACTCGGACCGGTCTTACGGCGTGCCCGAGGCCGAGTACGATCGGCTGATCGGCCAGCCGGTGTCCTGAGACCCCGGCCGGGTTGGGCGGACAGCAGCCGGGCAGGCACTGTCCACGTGCCTGTGCAGGCGCTGCAGCATGGCCGATGCCGTCCTGAACGAGACATTCAGTATCTTACCCAGATGATGCGGTCGGATCGGCGCGGTGCCGCCGTCGGTGAGATAGATCGCCTGCAGCCATTTGTGCAGCGGCACATGGCTCGAGGCGAACAAGGTGCCGTGGGTGATCGAAAAGGACCTACGGCACGCATAGCACTTGTAGGTTCCGATCCGGATCGTCTCGCCGTTCAGCCGGCCCAGGCGATCACGGTCGCCACAACGCGGACAAGCGACGACGCCGTCCGGCCACAGGATCTTCTCAAGATAACGATGCGCGCTCAGTTCGTTCGCGAAATGTCCAAGCTGGCCGCGGCACGATGCCTTCGGTAGTCCGTTCATTATTCAGCGCTCCCAACCCACTCACGCTTCCCTCGGGCAGTTGGCTGTCGGCGGCGCGAAACGCTCTTGATGCAGGTCAATTGTTTCACGCAACTGCTTCTTCGGTTCGATTCCGTACGCAAGCCGCCGGGACGGCAAAATTTGATTTGCGTCAATCAACCTCCACCGCCCGGGCCTATTTTCCTGCGCATCCAATCAGGAGGAGGATTTTCGTATGGCCGAGTCCGGAACCAAGATGCCGGCGAAAGTCGAGAGCGGGACTTCCGGGTCCGCGCCACAGGCGTGGCGTCCCTTCGAAAGCCTACGCCACGAGGTCGATCGCCTGTTCGACGATTTCGATCCGGGTGCCTGGGGCTGGCCGTTCCGTCGTGCGCCGTTCGCGGCCGAGCCCCTGGGGCGGCGGGAACTGACCCTGGGCCGGCCGCCGGCCGTCGACGTTACCGAGAGCGAGAAGGCCTACGAACTCACCGCCGAGCTGCCCGGCATGGACGAGAAGAACATCGAGGTGAAGCTTGCCAATGGCACCCTGACGATCAAGGGCGAGAAGCACGAGGAAAAGGAAGAGAAGAAGAAGGACTATTACCTGCACGAGCGGACCTTCGGTTCATTCGAGCGCTCGTTCCCGCTGCCCGACGGCGTCGACAGGGACGGGGTCGAGGCTTCCTTCAAGAAGGGTGTGCTCACGGTCAGGCTGCCGAAGACCCCCGAAGCCCGGAAAGCCGAGAAGAAGATCGCGGTGAAAGCCACCTGACAGGACGGTCGGCCCCGACCGGGTCGATGTCCTGCGATAACTTGGTCCCGACGGCATCACCCGCGCACGGTCGCGGTCACAGCCAAATCGGGCGAGTTGATCGATTGGCCGGGGCATCGCAATCCTGTCCTTTACGCCCGGCGATCCCCACCCGCCGGGCGTATTCTTGCCGGAGGTCCGGTCGTCGATTCGACAGGTTCAGCAGGTTCTGGCATGATTTCTCGATAGGCTGGTGCTGATTGCGCCGGCCTTTTTCGTTCCGGCAAAGACCTCCCGTGGCCGCTCACGGGCATGCGCAACCAGCGCCAGGTCGCCGCCGCGGGTCCTGACCCGTGGATCAGAAATAACCATGAGCCGGCGCCTCCGCCCGTCCCGGAGGCGCCATCACGGACGTCGGCCAACCGACGCACTGGCCCCGACTGCCCAGGACGGCCGATCGAATGAGCAAACCGAGGTCCAGGCCGAGCGCCGGGCACAACTTCGGGCACAACACACCATGCATTCAGGTGGGCCCCCTTGAGCGTGAATAGACGAGGCGGTTCAGGTTTTTGGGCGGTTCTGAAGCCGAATTATCGTCCTGCAGTTTGGGCCCGGATGCGCGATCTGGGCCCACGAGAAAGAGTAATGGGACGCGGGCGGCCGGCAGTCCTTGCTGCCCACCGGGCGCAAAGGCAGAGTGCTGTGGCATTTTGGCTTCGGGAGTTGGGACATGGCCACGTTGTATGTCGGCGGCCGTCTGTTCGACGGCGAAAAGGTGGTGGAGGGCCACGCGGTCCTGGAAGAGGGCGGCAGGATCAAACGCGTGGCGCCGGCCACCGAATTCGCGGGCTTCGCCGGCGAGCGCGTCGATACGTCGGGCGGCACGCTGATCCCCGGCATCATCGATTGCCACGTCCATTCGCTCTCGGGCGCCGAGGGCAATCCCGGCGCGGCGCAGGACCGGCTCAGTGCCGCGCAGATCGCGGTGCGCGGCATGGAGTACATGCGCAGCACGCTGGAAGGCGGCATCACCGCGGTGCGCGACTGCGGCGGCAAGGATTACATCGAGTTCGCGCTGCGCGATGCCTTCAATGCCGGCAGGTTCCTTGGCCCCACGATGCGCTGCGCCGGCCGCATGATCTGCATGACCGGCGGCCACGGCAACCGCACCGGACGCATCGCCGACGGTGTCGACGAGGTCGTGAAGGCGGTGCGCGAGCAGGTCCATGCGGGCTCCGATCTGGTGAAGATCATGGCGACCGGCGGTGTCATGACGCCGGGCGTCAATCCCGAGGACGCGCACTATTCGGCCGAGGAAATGAAAGCCGGCATCAGCGAGGCTCACCGCTTCCACAAATGCTGCGCCAGCCACGCCCAGGGCGCGCTCGGTATCCTCAATGCGGTGCGCGGCGGCATCGATTCGATCGAGCACGGCATCTTCATGGACGAGGAATGCTGCGCCGAGATGAAGGCGCGCGGTGTCTGGCTGGTGCCGACCCTGGCGGCGGTGAAGAACATCCTGAAGGGCTACGACGACGGCGACCGCTCGATCCCCGACTATGTGATCGACAAGGCCCGCCGCGTGTTCGACCGGCATATCGAGGCAACCCAGATGTATTACAAGGCGGGTGGCCGCATCGCCATGGGCACCGACGCCGGCACACCGCACAATCGCCATGGCGAGAATGCGCGCGAACTGGAATACATGTGCGACATCGGCATCTCGGCGCGCGATTCGCTGTTCTTTGCGACGGCCAGTGCCGCCGACCTGATGCGCCTTGAAGATCAGGGCCGCATTCGGGAAGGCAACAGCGCCGACCTGGTGCTGTGCGACGGCGATGCGGTGGCCGATATCAAGCGCGCCGCCCGCAAGGAGAACCACCGCCTGGTGGTGAAGCGCGGCCAGCTCGCCCGCGACAACCGCGCCGCCTTTGTCCGCCAGCCCGCCCGCGTCGCGGCGGAGTAGAAAAGACCGTCCGATAGGCCAGCGGAGCCTCTGTGGAAGAAATCTTTCTCGGTCTTCTGGCCGTTGCCTGGGCGCTTGGCACTCCGTTGATCGCCATCGTGGCGCTGGTGCGCACCTCGCGCTTGCGCCAGGCGAACGAGCGGCTGGTGGCCGAGGTGGCGCTGTTGCGGCGCGAGCGCGGTCCGGTCGAGGTCCTGCCGCCGCCTTTCGTTGACGAACCGGCCATCGAGCCGATCGCTGGACAAACCGTGCTGCCTGCGCCCGCGCCACCGTTCGAGTCGGAACTGGCAGTGGCCGACGCCGCGTCGCCGCCCGCCGTCGAGTCGGTGCAGGGCGGTTGGGAACAGCGTCTGGGCGCGCGCGCCTTCCTGTGGGTGGGCGCGGTCACGCTGGCGCTGGCGGCGATCTTCCTGGTCCGCTACTCGATCGAGGAGGGATACCTCTCGCCCGAGGTGAGGGTGATCCTGGCGGCACTGTTCGGATTTGTGCTGATCGGCGGTGCGGAGAGAATGCGCGCACGCGACGATCGCGTCGCCCAGGCGCTGGCCGCCGCCGGCGTCGCGGCACTCTACGGTTCCCTGTTCTCGGCGGTCGCGCTCTACGACATGGTTTCCAAGGTCGCGGCCGGCGGCGGCGCGGCGGCGCTGACCGCCTTCGCCATCGGCGTGTCGCTGCGCCACGGCATCTTCGTCGCCGGCCTGGCGTTCGTCGGCGGCTTCGCCAGCCCGGCGATCATCGGCGCCGAAACGCCCAACACGCCGGTGCTGTTCGGCTATCTGCTGGCGATCGCTGCCGGCACGCTGGGCGTTATCCGGATAAGAGGCTGGTGGCCGCTGGGCTGGGGCGTGCTGGCCGGTTCGGCGCTGTGGACGATCGTCTGGATGCTGTCGTCGCGCGATGCCGCCGGGGTGCAGGACGAGTTGCATTGGGTCGGGCTGTTCCTGGTGGCGGTGGCGGGCCTCTTCGTCTGGGCAACATGGAAGCGGATGGCGGAGAGCGAGAACCCGCCGAAAGATGTCGTGGCGCTGGTGTGGACGGCGCTCGCCGGCACGGGCGCGCTGCTGGTCTGCGTCATCCTCGAGGATGGCGGCCGACAGACGGCGGGCTGGCTGGCGCTGGCGCTGCATGGCGCCGGGGTCTTCGCCCTGGGGCGCTGGACGCCGCGCTTCCAGTACGCGGCGGCGCTGGCGCCGGGCCTGTCGGTCGCCGCCCTCGCGCTTTGGTGGGCGCTGACGGGCGGCGCGGGAACGAGTTGGGATGCCGATCGCTTCGCCTGGCTCACGATCCTGTTCGGCGGCTTTTATGCCGCCGCGGCCTTCGCCTTGCTGTGGAACGCCGGGCGGCCGGGATTCTGGGCAGCCCTGTCGGTGGCTTCGGCCTTCACGCACTTCCTGCTGTGCTGGTACGTAATGCAGGGCACGGGGGAGGGTACGTCATGGGGCCTGATCAGCGTCGGGCTCGCCGTGCCCTTCCTGGTCGGCGCCGAGCGGCTGGTGCGCTGGCGAGGCAGCATGGCCGGCGCCACCGAGGCGCTCGGGTTCCTGGCGGCCGGCGTCGCCTTCTTCATCGCCGCCGCCATCCCGATCGAACTCAGCCGCGAGTGGGTGACGGTGGCCTACGCCATCGAACTGGCGGCGGTGGCGGCCATCGCCGCCCGGCTGGAACTGCGCGCCATGCGTCTGCTCTGCTGGCCGCTGCTGGCCGTCGTTGTGGTGCGCTTCGTGGTCAATCCCGAGGTGCTGAAGTATCCGCTCGGCGTGACGCCGGTGTTCAACTGGATCCTGTGGGGCTACGGCATATCCATCGCGGCACTCCTGGTCGGTCTGCGTTTCCTGCGCCCGACGGGCGACGAGCGGCTGGTGCGCGCGGTCGAGGCGGTGGTCGCGTTGCTGGTGTTCGTGCTGGCGACACTGGAAGTCCGCAGCGTCTTCCAGCAGGACTCCATGACGGTGCCGGATGCGGGTTTCATGGAACGCTCGTTCTATGTTGCGATCTGGGGCGCCTTCGCACTGGCGGCGCTCTGGATGGCGCGGCGGCGCCACGACCCGGTGGCGCTGTGGGCGTGGCGGTTGAGCGGCGGGCTGGCCGTGGTGACGGCACTGGTGGTCCAGGTGGTGGTGGCAAATCCGGTGTTCGAGCCGGCCGACATCGGGCGGTGGCCGCTCTTCAACGGCCTGTTTCTGGCCTATGCGGTGCCGGCGGCGATGGCCGCGGTGGCCCGGCGCTGGATCGACGTCGAGACCAACCGCCTCATCGACCTGGCGACCGAGGCCGTGGCCTCGATCCTGGCCTTCGTCTATGTCTCGCTGGAAGTCCGGCATCTGTTCGATCCCGGTTTCGAGCGCAGTGGCTTCGCCGCCGACGGGCTCGAACTCTATGCCTATTCGATCGTCTGGCTGCTGTTCGGTGTGGCGTTGCTGGCGCTGGGCTTCGTGCGCGGTGCATCGGCACTCAGACATGCCGGGATGGTGCTGGTCTGCATCGTCGTGGCCAAGGTATTCCTGATCGACATGGCCGGGCTGAAAGGACTGCTGCGGGTCTTCTCGTTCCTCGGGTTGGGGGCGGCATTGATCGGCCTCGGCTATGCGTATCGGCGGTTCGGATTTCAGGAAAGGCAGCGTAGCTAGGATCATGACGGCGGAACTCTTTCCCGAGACGAAAATCTCGCTCGACGCCTTGCGCGGCCGGCAACTGGAGCGCCTGCGCGCGACGCTGCATCTGGCGTACGCCAGCCAGGCGCCGTATCGCGCCAAGTGCGTGGCGGCGGGCGTTCATCCCGACGATCTCAGGAGCCTCGACGATCTCGCGCGCTTTCCCTTCACGGCGAAGGACGATCTGCGCGGCGCCTACCCCTTCGGCATGCTGGCGATCCCGCGCGAGCAGTGCGTGCGGCTGCATGCGTCCAGCGGCACGACGGGGCGGCCGACCGTGGTCGGCTATTCGGCGCGCGACATCGACACCTGGTCCGATCTGATGGCGCGCTCGCTCCATGCCGGCGGCGCACGGCCGGGCGACATCATTCACAATGCCTTTGGCTATGGCCTGTTCACTGGCGGGCTGGGCGCGCACTACGGCGCCGAGCGGCTGGGCTGCACCGTGGTGCCGATGTCGGGCGGCTTCGGCGAACGGCAGGTCCAGCTGATCAGCGAATTCGGCGCACGGGTGGTGCTGATGACGCCGTCCTACATGCTGGCGATCGCCGACGAGTTCGAGCGCCAGGGCATCGATCCGCGCGGCACGGCGATGCGGGTCGGCATCTTCGGCGCCGAGCCGTGGACCGAGAGCATGCGGGCCGAGATCGAGCGGCGGCTCGGCATCGATGCCGCCGACATCTATGGGCTGAGCGAGGTCATGGGGCCGGGCGTGGCCTGCGAGTTCGTCGAGAGCAAGGATGGGCCCACGGTGTGGGAGGATCATTTCTATCCCGAGATCGTCGATCCGGCCTCGGGCGCGCCGGTGGCCGACGGCGAGCCGGGCGAACTGGTGTTCACGACGCTGACCAAGGAGGCGATGCCGGTAGTCCGCTATCGCACGCGCGACCTGACGCGGCTGCTGCCGGGATCGGTGACGGCGATGCGGCGCATGGCCAAGATCACCGGGCGCAGCGACGACATGCTGATCGTGCGCGGCGTCAACCTGTTCCCGAGCCAGGTCGAGGAGCAGATCCTGCGCGACCCCGCGCTTAGCGGCCACTATATGATCGAACTGACGCGCAGCGGCGCGCTCGACGATCTGCTGGTGCGGGTCGAGGCGCGGGCCGTGCTGGACGGCGGGGCGGTGGCGCAGTCTTCGGCCGGCCTGGTGCGTCGGATCAAGGCGATGTGCGGCCTCTCGGCCGAGGTCGACATCGCCGGTCCCGGCGCGATCGAACGCTCGATGGGCAAGGCGCGGCGCGTGATCGACAAGCGCCCGCGGTAGCGATCAGGGCCGGCAACGGCCAATCAGACGTAGGCGATCCGCAGGATGTTGGTGGCCCCCGGCGTTCCGAACGGCACGCCGGCGGTGATCACCAGGCGTTCGCCGTCCCTCGCCAGCTTTTCCTTGCGCGCCACCTGGACGGCGCGCTGCACCATGTCGGCGAAGTTGTGCGCGTCGCCGGCATGGACGGGGTGAACGCCCCACGCCAGCGTCATGCGCCGCGCGGTGTCGAGGTTGGGCGTCAGGCAGAGGATCCGCACATCAGGCCGTTCGCGTGCGGCGCGCAGCGTCGTCGATCCGGTGTTGGTGTAGGTGACGATGGCCGCCGCCGACAACGTGTGGGCGCACTGCCGCGCGGCGGCACTGATGGCGTCGGCGGTGGTGGCTTCGGGTTCGTGGCGGCTGGCATCCATCAGGCGCCGGTACAGCGGGTCGCCTTCGGCGGCCTGGATGATGCGGTCCATGATGGTGACGGCCTCGAGTGGATAGTCGCCCGACGCCGATTCGGCCGACAGCATGACGGCATCGGCACCGTCGTAGACCGCGGTCGCGACGTCGGAGGCCTCGGCACGGGTCGGTGTCGGCGAGTGCACCATCGAATCGAGCATCTGCGTCGCCACGATCGCCGGTCGGCCGGCGACGCGGCAGGCGGCCAGGATGCGCTTCTGCAGCGGTGGCACCGCTTCGGGCGGCATTTCCACGCCGAGATCGCCGCGCGCCACCATGATGCCGTCGCTCTGCTCGATGATCTCGTCGAGATGGTCGATGGCGGCGGGCTTCTCGAGCTTGGCCATCACCGCGGCGCGGCCGGCCACCAGTTTCTTGAGTTCGGCGATATCGTGGGCGTGCTGCACGAACGACAGCGCCACCCAGTCGACGCCGAGCGACAGGCCGAAATCGAGGTCCTTGTGGTCCTTGGGCGTGATCGGCGACAGCGGCAGCACGAGATTGGGCAGGTTCACGCCCTTGCGGTCGCTGATCGTGCCGGGGACCTCGACCTCGGCATCGATCGTCTTGGCGTCGTGGCCCACGATGCGCAGCCGGACCTTGCCGTCGTCGACCAACAACAGCCCGTCGAGTTTGGCCGCCTTGAATATCTCGGGGTGGAGCAGGGGAATGCGCTTGGCAGTCCCCGGAGCGGCATCGAGGTCGAAGCGCAGTTTCTGGCCTTTCTTCACTTCCATCGGGCCCTTGGCGAAGGTGCCCAATCGAAGTTTCGGCCCTTGAAGGTCCATCAGGATGGCGATGGTGGGGCCGTACTTCTTTTCAAGGGCCCGCAACTGCTTGACC
>CALDNT010000205.1 GCA_937915145.1 uncultured Reyranella sp. | reverse complement strand
TCGTGACCGGCTCGGCCCAGGTGACGCGCGATGCCGACTGGATCGGCCGCCATACTCCCGAGGATGCCAATGCAACTCTGACCGATGTGACGGCGGCCTGGACGGTTCTGTCGGTGATGGGCCCCCGAAGTCGCGCGCTGCTGCAGGCGGTGAGTCGCGCCGATTTCTCCAACGAGGCGTTTCCGTTCGCCGCCATCCGAGAAATCGGCATCGGCCATGGCACCGTGCTTGCCTCGCGCCGCACTTATATGGGCGAACTCGGTTGGGAACTCTATGTGCCCGTCGAATTCGCCGCCACGGTGTTCGAAGCGCTGCACGAGGCGGGCGTCGCGGTTGGCCTGCGTGACGCGGGCTATTACGCGATCGACACGCTGCGCCTCGAGAAGGGCTATCGTGCCTGGGGCCGCGAACTCACGCCCGACGACAATCCTTTCCAGGCCGGCCTCGGCTGGGCGGTGAAGCTCGACAAGCCGGGCGGCTTCATCGGCCGCAAGGCGTTGATCGAGGCCAAGTCCCAGCCGCTGTCGCGGCGGCTGGTGTCGGTCGTGCTGGCCGACGCCGAGCCGTTGCTGTGGGGTGGCGAGGCCCTTTTGCGCGACGGCAAGCCGGTCGGCGATCTTACGTCAGCCGGCTACGGCCACACCATCGGTGCGTCGGTCGGTATGGGCTACGTTAAGCGGGACGACGATGCAGCGGTCGATGCCGCCTGGCTCGACGGCGGCCGCTTCGAGGTCGATCTTGCAGGGATACGCCTTGCCGCGAAGGTCTCGCTGCGGCCGCCCTACGATTCTGCAGGCGCGCGCATCAAGCTCTGAGCGCTCTTGAGGCGAGTGTCGGCCAGTTCACCGGCGGCTTCGAGGATCGGATAGGCTACCGACGTGACGTGGCCGTTGACGCGCTTGAGGTCGCGGATCACATCCATGTGGATCGAACTCGTCTCGATCGATTCAGCGCGGCCTTCGCGCAGTCGGGCGAAGTGACTGTCGGCGGCGTGCGCTTCAGCTTCGCGCATCGCCGTCTTTTCGGCGACCAGACGGCGTGCCAGCGCGATGTCGCGGGTGGTGAAGACGTTCAGTGCCAGACGCAGGTTTTCCAGCACGCGGGCGTGGAAGGCCTTCAGCTCGGCCGTGCCTTCGGGCGAGAATGCGTAGCGGTTCTTGATCTTCTTGCCCGCCAACTCCATCAGATTCTTGTCGATGATGTCGCCGATGTGCTCGAGGTTCGTCGTGAAGGTCAGGATTTCGACGTAGCGGCGGCTCTCTTCCTCGCCGAGTTCGTTGCGTGAGATCTGGATGAGATAGAGCTTGATGGCCTCGTAGAGCCGGTCGACAGCATCGTCGGCGTCCTCGATCGCACGTACTGCCTTCTGGTCGCTGCGTTCGAACACATCCATGGTCTGACGCAGCATGTCGGCCACGCGGTCGCCGAGGTTCAGCGTCTCGCGGGTCGCGCAACCCAGCGCCTCGACCGGAGAATCGAGCACGTTGGGATCGAGGTGGCGCGGCCGGCCGGGATCCTCGGCCCGCGCCTTGGCCGGCAGCAGGCGGATGCACAAGGCGGCCACGATGTCGGTCAGGGGCAGGAACACGATCGCCACGGCCACGTTGAAAGCGGTATGAAAGTTGACGGCGAGGCGCGTTGTCGACGGATCGAAGATCGTCAACATGTGCAGCGCCGGCCCGAGGAAAGGCAGGATGGCGATGCCCATAAGGCTGCGGGTGATCAGGTTGGCCAGCGGCACGCGCCTGGCCTCGACCTCGGCTCCCGCTTGCGACATGTAGGGTGCCAGCGCGCCGCCGATGTTGGCACCGATCACGAGGGCGAGGGCGAGTTTGGGCTCGATGATCCCGCTGCCGGCGAACGACATCACCAGCAGCACGACCGAGAGGCTGGAATGAACGAACCAGGTGGCGAGGGTCGCCAGCAGGACGGCAATCACATACTCGTCCTGCAGCCCCTCCAGGACCGCCATGAAGGCGGGCGAGGCGCGCAGAGGCTGGGTGGCAAGAGCCAGCAGTTTGAGCGACAGCAGCATCAGGCCGAGCCCAATGGCGACACGGCCGAGATGGCGCGCGCGCACCGAATCGCTCGACAGGAAGGCGATGACGCCGGCGCCGATCAGAAGCGGCGACACCCAGCCGAGGTCGAACGACAGCACCTGGGCGGCGATGGTGGTGCCGACGTCGGCGCCCAGCATGATGGCGAGCGCGATCGACAATGGAATGAGACCACGGCTGGCAAAGGATGACAGCAGAAAGGCGGTAGCGGTGCTCGACTGCAGAAGGCCGGTGACGGCCAAGCCGCCCGCGAAGGCGGTGAAGCGGTTGCGCGAACAGACGGCGATGGCGCGTCGCAGCGTCGCGCCGAACGCCCGCGTCAGACCGGTCCGCACCATGCGCACGCCCCACAGCAGCAAAGCCACGCTGCCCAGAACGTTCAAAACCGTTTCGACGCCATGCATGATTGCGGAATCCTACGCTTCAGCGTGCCGTGGTCAAAGTTATTTGACGGTTTTGTTACGAAGCCAGCCGGGTTGCCTCGTCCATGAAAGCGCGGACCAGCGCCACGCGCCGTCGCTCCTGCAGGCACAGGGCATATTCGGCAACCGCGAGATCGCCATCGGCGACGGTGATACGCCTGAAGCGGCGGTCCTCGCCCAGTTCGCTGGCGAAGACAGCGCCGACGCCGAATCCCGCCGCCACTGCCTCGCGGACGCCCTCGCGGGTCTGCACTTCGACGATCGAGCTCGGCCTGACGTCGGCTGCCGCCATGGCCTGCTCCAGCACCTCGCGGGTGATCGAGCCACGCTCGCGGAGCACCAACTCCTGGCCGTGGAGCGCAGCGAGCGGCGCACGGCCCTTGCGGGCGAGCGGATGGCCCGCGGGCGCAAACAACACCACGCGGTCGGTGCGCAGCCGCACTGCATGCAGGCGGGGGTCGGAAACGCTCTTGGCCATGACCGCGACATCGGCCTCATGGCGCAGCAGACGCTCCAGCACGACCGCCGAATTGTCGATCGAGAGCGCGAAGGTGAGGCCGCCGGCGCGCTTCTTCAGCGCCGCCATGATCGGCACGACGTGATGCGCCGAGTCTGCCGCGATCCGGAGATGGCCGCGGGTCAGCGCCTGCTCGCCGGCCAGCAGGGCGCGGGCCTCGTCCTGCAGGGCGAAGAGGCGCGTCGTGACGCCGTGAAGCTGCCGGCCGGTTTCGGTCGGCGTTACGCTGCGGCCGCGCCGGTCGAACAGGTGCACGCCGTAGGCCTTCTCCAATGCCGTTACCTGGCCCGACAGGTTGGGCTGGCTGAGGCCCGAGGCGCGGGCAGCGGCGGAGAAGGAACCGGCCTCGGCCACGAGGTGGAAGGCGCGGAGTTGGGTCGGCGTCATATATGTGAAACCTATAGGTAGCATTTGGAATATATACTGGACGGATAGACGACGCGAGCCGATCATCGCCGCCATGACGACCAGAAAATCTGCCGCTTCCGAAACCGGCGATCCGCTGCTGCTGACGCCCGGCCCGCTCACCACCTCGGCCAGCGTCAAGCAGGCCATGGTCCATGACTGGGGCTCGCGCGACGCGGGCTTCCTCGCCATCAACAAGATGGTGCTCGACAGGATCGTCGAGCTGGCCGGCGGCCAGGGCACGCATGTCACGGTGCCCGTACAGGGTTCGGGCACCTTCGCCGTCGAGGCGATGATCACCTCCTTCGTGCCCAAGGCTGGCAAGCTGCTGGTCCTGATCAACGGCGCCTATGGCCAGCGCGCTTTGAAGATTGCCCAGATCGCCGGCCGCGCCACGGAGTCGCTCGAAACGCCCGAGGACACGCCGCCCGACCTTGCCCGGCTGGAAGCAATGCTGGCGGACGACAAGGCCATTACCCACGTCTTTGCGGTCCATTGCGAGACCACGTCCGGCATCCTCAATCCGATCGGTGAGATCGCGGCAATCGTGAAGAAGCAGGGTCGTCGCCTGCTGGTCGATTCGATGAGTGCTTTTGGTGCGATAGAAATCGATGCCCGGACGATCTACTACGATGCGTTGGCCGCCTCCTCGAACAAGTGCCTCGAAGGCGTGCCGGGCCTGGGCTTCGTGGTGTGCCGCAACGCAGCACTCGCCGAGTGCAAGGGCAATG
>CALDNT010000204.1 GCA_937915145.1 uncultured Reyranella sp. | reverse complement strand
ATCGCCTCGCTGATACCTAGCAGAGATTGCATCCCTCAGATCCCCTCGACCCGACGCCACCGCCTCTTCGTGCGCCGCTCCCCGAGAGCCCAAGCACCGCTGCACCCAAATTACGACGGCAAGTCGCGCAGCCGCCCGGTTATGAGAAGCCCGGCCGCGATTGTCCATACTACCGACGCCGGCTTTGCCATTTCATTCCGACCTACGGGACACTGTTCGACCGCCCCGGTGCCGGTGGGCGAAGCGGCCGGGTATTCCGGTAGTGCCTGGCAAGGCCCCGGAAAGAGAACCACAAGGGCCTCGCCAGCAAGTCCATGCACGTGCTGTGAAACGCAGGGCGAAAAAGGTGCGCAAACACGAGCCGGGGCGCGCACTACTCCAAGGACAAGCCGCTCTCAGGCAGTCCTGCCCGAACTCCCAACTAAAATGGTGCCCCGAGACGGATTCGAACCGCCGACCCCGTCATTACGAATGACGTGCTCTACCAGCTGAGCTATCGGGGCACGGCGGCGGGTTTAGGGGAAAGGCGTCGGCGGCGCAAGACGGCGTTTGAGCCCCAATTCATTGCTGCAATTCGGTCATCACCGAAGCATGCGCGGCTCCGGCGGGCTATAGAGGCCCGCCATGACCACAACCCTTGCCCTTCTTCCCCTCCTGCTGGTCCTCGGCCTGTTGGCCTCGGGCCGCGCCAGCGCGCTGGCAGCAGGCCTGGCGGGCCTGGCGGCGACCCTCGCCGCCTCCGCCACGCTCGTCATGGGCACCGGTGGGCCGGACGCCGTAGCCGGGCTGTTCCGGCGCGAGGTGCCGGCCGGCCTGTGGCTGAGCTGGCACGTCATTGCCATCGTGGTGACCGGAGTTTTCTTCCATCGCGCGACCCTGGCACGGGCGGGGACCGGCGGCGAAGGTGCCCGCGCACCGACACCGCGCCGGCTGTTCGCCGTCTGCTTTCTGCTGGCGCCCTTCGCCGAATCGGTAACCGGCTTCGGCGTCGGCTACATTATCGCCCTCGCGGCGCTGCGGCGGCTGGGAATCGGCGGCCTGCCGGCGCTGCTGCTCGGCCTCTACAGCCAGTCGCTGGTGCCGTGGGGCGCGCTTGCCATCGGCACCACGGTCGGCGCCACCCTGGCCGGCCTCACGCCTAACGAACTGGGCCTGCTCTGCGCCCTGCTGCAGATCCCGATCCATGCGCTCTATCTCGCGCTTTACTGGCGCTTCGCGCGCGAGGCGGGCGTGCCGGTGCCGGTGCTGCAGAAACTCGACGACGTGGCGTGGACAACCGCCCTGCTGGGACTGGTCTGGCTCGCCAATTACGCCAGCGACATCGAAATCGCCGCCGCAGCGCCCACCGCCTTCCTGCTGGCGCTACGCTTCTGGCGCGACGAGCGGCCTGACCTCGCACACGCGCGGGCGACGCTCGGCGCCTCCGCGCCCTACGTCGCCCTCACCCTCGCCCTCTGTGCCACGCGGCTGGTGACGCCTCTGCGCGACCTGCTGAAGCCCCTGTGGTCGATGAAGCCCTTCGACAACCAGCCGGCCTTTGCGCCGTTCTACGCGCCGGGCTTCTGGCTGCTGTCGATCGGCATCGCGGTCGTGCTGATCGCGCGCACACCGCTGATGCGGATCGCGAGTGAGGCGGCGCGCGGCGCGTGGCGGGCCTCGGCGGTGACCCTGGCCTTCGTGGTGATGGCGGAATTCTATGTCGGCTCCGGCATGGCGACGGCCATCGCCGAGGCGCTGCGCGGCGTCGCCGGCCGCGGCGCCGCCCTCGGCGTGCCGCTGTTCGCCGCCACCGGCGGCTTCCTGACCGGCAGCGGCGCCGCTGCAAACGCCATGCTGATGCCGATGGAGATCGCGCTGGCCCGCACCCTGGCGCTCGATCCGGCCTGGATCGCCGCCGTTCAGGCCAGCGTCACGGCGAACCTCACCATGCTGTCGCCGATCCGGGTGTCGATGGGCGCGGCGATCCTTGCCCTGTCGACATCCGACGCCGTGCTCTACCGGCGCGCCTGGCCGCTCGCCCTGCCATCGCTGGTGACCGGGTTCGCGGCCGTGGCCGTGCTGCTGGCGTATGACTGAATTGGCCGTATGATCGCGGCCTCAACACGAAACAGCGGGAGAAGACGATGGCCAAGGTGGCATTTCTGGGTCTGGGTGTGATGGGCTTTCCGATGGCGGGACATCTCGCCGCCAAGGGCCACGACGTGGTCGTCTACAACCGCACCTTCGCCAAGGCCGAGGCGTGGACGAAGAAGCACAAGGGAACTGCCGCCAAGACCCCACGCGAGGCGGCGGCCGGCCGCGAGATCGTGTTCTGCTGCGTCGGCAACGACGCCGATCTGCGCTCGGTCGTGCTGGGGCCCGATGGCGCCTTCGCCGGCATGGCAAAAGGCACGATTTTCTTCGACAACACCACGGCCTCGGCCGATATCGCGCGCGAGCTTCACGCCGAAGGCAAGCAGAAGGGAATCGAATTCGTCGACGCGCCGGTTTCCGGCGGCCAGGCCGGCGCCGAGAACGGCCAGCTCACGGTGATGTGCGGCGGCGAACAGGCGCCGTTCGACAAGGCCAAGCCGGTGGCCGACGCCTTCTCCAAGGCGGTGACGCTGATCGGACCGCCGGGGTCGGGCCAGATCACCAAGATGATGAATCAGATGTGCATCGCCGGCATCGTCCAGGGACTCGCCGAGGCGCTCAATCTTGGCCAGCGTGCCGGCCTCGACATGGACAAGGTGATGACCGCGATCTCCAAGGGCGCGGCACAAAGCTGGCAGATGGAGAACCGCTGGCAGAACATGATCGCCGGCAAGTTCGACTACGGCTTCGCGGTCGACTGGATGCGCAAGGATCTCGGCATCAGCCTGGCCGAGGGCAAGCGCCACAAGGCGCAGATGCCGCTGGTCGCCCTGGTCGACCAGTTCTATGCCCGCGTCCAGGAACGGGGCGGCGGGCGTTGGGACACGTCGAGCCTGATCCAGCCGCTGCAGAAGCCGTGAGTCCCGTGTCATGACCTACAAGCTCTGGGGCCGCGCGGGCTGGGGCTCTGCAATCGTCGAGGCGCAGCTCGCATGGTACGGGCTGCCCTTCACCTTCGAGCCGGTCGAAGACCTGTTCCGGACGCCGGATGCCGGCGCCCGGCTGGAGAAGGTCAATCCGCTGGCCCAGGTGCCGACGCTGGTGATGCCGGACGGCAGCGTGATGAGCGAGAGTGCCGCCATCACGCTGCTGCTGGCCGACGTCACGGGCAAGGACTCGCTGGTGCCGGCCGCGGGATCGCCGGAGCGGGCCCGGTTCCTGCGCTGGATGATCTACATCGTCGCCAACATCTACCCGACCTTCACCTATGCCGACGATCCGTCGCGCTTTGTTTCGGTCAATGCCGCGCGCGATCCGTTCCGTGCCGCCACCGATGCCTACGCCCAGCGGCTGTGGCGCCAGATCGAACGCGAAGCAGGCGCGCCATGGTTTCTCGGCGAGCGTTTCACCGCCCTCGACATCTACGTCGGTGTCATGACGCGCTGGCGACCGAAGCGGGGCTGGTTCGAACATGAGACACCCCGCCTCTTCGCCATCGCCCGCCGCGCCGACCTGATCCCCGAACTTGCGCCGGTTTGGGCGCGAAACTTCCCGTCATGAGCAGCCCCTGCGTCGGCATCGTCGGCGGCCTGGGAGTCGAGGCAACGATTCACTACTACAAGGCGATCACGGCGGCCTTCAAAGGCCGGCCGGCGCCGCGCCTGTTGATCGCCCACGCCGACGTCGATCGCGGCCTCGCCTATGTGCGGGCGGGCGAAGTCGACAAGCTCGGGGCGTATCTGGCGTCGCTGGTCAACCAGCTTGCCGACGGCGGTGCCGAAGCCGTGGCGATCCCCGCCGTCACGCCGCATCTGTGCATCGCCGAGGTGAAGCGGCTGTCGCGGGTGCCGCTGATCAGCATCATGGACGAAATCGCAGCCGAACTTCGCAGGCGCGGGCTGGCGCGCGTGGCGGCGTTCGGCACGCGCTTCACGGTCGAAAGCGGACTGTTCGGCCTGGTGCCGGGGGTCTCCTTTGCCCAGCCGACGCCCGAAGAGATCGACACCATCCACGACAGCTACTTCACCATCGTCGATACCGGCCGGCTCGGCGCGGACCGGATCGCCGGCCTGCGCGCCATTGCGCACAGGCTCTGCCGCGACGAAGGCGCCGAAGCGATCCTGCTCGCCGGTACCGAACTGGCGCTGGTGTTCGACGAAGCCAATGCAGGCTTCCCCGCCGTCGACTGCACGCGCCTGCACCTCGAAGCCATCGTGCGCCGGCTGGCCGGCTAAAGCCTTCGGCGCTTGCTGAAGTCCCGCTCCAAGTCCTCGGTACCGATTTCGGCTCCCCGCACGCCGGAAAGCCAATGACGGCGGGCTTTCGCCCGACAATTGCGGACACCTGAATGTAACGCGTGGTGTCCGGAACGGTGTCCACAAATCTGAGACAAGCCTTGTTTT
>CALDNT010000203.1 GCA_937915145.1 uncultured Reyranella sp. | reverse complement strand
TGTATCTCGCTGAGCATGCCAGGCGTATCGAAGACGAATGGGACATCCATCGCATGCGGCTCGGCAAGTTCGACAAGTGGCTATGTTGAGGCTCAAAAGCGGTCGCGAACGTTCGCCCCTCAGAGCCGGAAAGTGTAGTAATTCCACGTTTTATGAGTTCTGGACGGTCTGCCTCAAGATCGGGTTTCCTCACGGACGTGTTGGTTCGGGTCCGGCCGGGAGTCCCGCCTTTGCGGTGGCATATATAAATCAAGCGGTTAGCGCGTAGTTGAGTTGCTTCGCTTGTTTTGCGAGCAAGAGCTTGTTTGCTTCGCACGGGCAGCATGATAACCGCGTCAGGCGCCAACCTTGCGAGCGCCGGCGAGTTCAGTAAGGTTACCCGGATGACGGCGCACGAGGATCCCGAGAGTCTCGACGACCTGCTGGATCGCAATGTCCTGTGGGCGCAGCGCAAGACACGCGACGACCCCACCTACTTCGTCCGCATGTCGGGCCTGCAGACACCTAAGTACCTGTGGATCGGCTGTTCGGACAGTCGAGTCACTGCGAACGACGTGCTCGACCTCGATCCCGGCGAAGTTTTCGTTCACCGCAACATCGCAAACGTCGCCCATACCAGCGACATGAACCTGCTGGCGGTACTCGAGTATGCCGTCGAGGTGTTGTGTGTGAAGCATGTCATCGTCTGCGGTCACTATGGCTGTGGCGGCATCGAGCGGGCACTTGGCGACGACCGCTCCGCACTGGTCGATTATTGGCTGCAGCCGATCGTGATGTTCTATCGCAAACACCGCGCCGTATTCGATGCCCTGCCGGACCGACAGGCGCGTCTCGATCTGATGTGCGAAATCAACATCGAGATGCAGGTACGGCGCGTCACCGCTACCCCGATCGTGGAAAATGCCTGGGTTCAGGGCCGCCCGCTGCAGGTCCATGGCTGGATCTACGGCATGGGCGACGGGTTGCTGCGCGACCTGGGTCCGACCCTGTCCTCGCTGGCGGAACGAGATGCGGTGGTCAGCATCGATGAACGCGTGCTGCAGCCGGTCGAGCCCAAGAGCGGCGTCCGCCGCCATGCGATCGACGCTTTCGCGGCACTCACGCGGCAGGCCTGATTTCGTATATCTGCCGAAGGTTGAGCGCAGCCTCTGCCTTATCCCGGTAGCCCGTCACCGGCCCCTGGTCGTAGCTCGCCGCCGAATGACGGTTGGCGCTCAGCCGCTCCGGCCGTCGGAGAAGCGGGAATCCCGCCATGCGAGCGCGGCCTTCAGGCCCTGCTCCTTGCGGATTCGCTGGAACTCGGTCTTCTCCGCGCTCGGCGTGGCATTGAGGATGACGTCGATGTCGAGCGACGCGCGAAGCGCATCGCGCATTCCCATGATCTCGTAGGTGCGATTCATCGCCCGCTTGGTGAACAATACGGAAGGACCCGCGGCCGCCGCGATATCGAGCGCCATGCGGCGCCCGAAGGCCTGCAGCTCGTCTTCCGGCACGACATGATTGACGATGCCGATGGCGTGCGCGCGCGCCGCGTCCATCTTGTCATTGCCCGTCAACAGCATCTCCTTGGCGTGCTTGGGCAACACCGCCCACGGCAGAAGCATGGCAACGATACCCGTGCCGAAGCGGACCTCCGGCTCGCCGAACCGCGTACCCTCGGCCGCCACGGTAATGTCGCAGGCGAGTGCCACCTCAAAGGCGCCGGCCATGCAGAAGCCGTGCGCCAGGGCGATGGTCGGCTTCGGGCAATCCCAGAATGCCATGATGAAATCGAACTGCAGCTCCATCTGGCGGCGCACATGGTCGATCGTCGACATGTCCCGCTCGGACGCGGCCTTCATGTCGAAGCCGGCGGAGAAGGCGCGCCCTTCGCCGCGAACCAGAACGACGCGAACGCGCTCGTCCTCGGCCAGCTGTTGCAACGCCGCCCTGCACTCGTCCATAGCCTCGTTGTGGAAGGCATTCAGCACGTGCGGACGGTTGAAGATGAGTGAGGCGACGGGTCCCTCAATCTCGACTTTGATGTGGTCCCGGGTCATCGTTATCGCCCTCTACGCTTGTTGGCCCTCGGGCCCTGTCACGGTGCCCGAGAGTGTAACGGCGCCTGCGGCGGTCTGGTAGCCGACGGGATGAACATGGTCGGCTACGCCGGCTGCCGGTCCACCCTGAGTTCGCGCTCAGCGCGGCAATGGATTCCGTCCTATGAGGCAGCGCATGGGTCACGCCGATGCCGAGATGGTCCCACAGCGTGAGCAGTCGAACTGTAGGCGAGAGGTTGGCGTCATGCGGCAGGTTCATCGCCCGGGGCACACACCTTGAAGCACGATGCGCTGGCTAGGGGTGGGGTCCCCACGGTGCGGCGTGAAGCAATTTCACCTCCTGCGTCATGACAAGCGGGCGGAATTTTGCGGCGAAGCCCTCGGTGAAGTCGGTATTTGCGAACACTGCGGCCCAATGCGCGCGACGGGCGGCATCGTCGTCGAATTTCCACAGATGCACGATCTGGTTGATCGTTCCGGTGTCGCCCTGGAAGTATCCGATGAGGTTCTTGTCGTGGCCACCCTTGTTCAACGCCGGAAAGCCGAGTTCCTGGTAGAGCCGGGTGGCCTCGGCCATCTTGCCGACGTAGAGCGTGTAGGTTCTAAGCTCATAGAGCGCCATGAACGATTTCCTCCCCAATTCCTGTCAAGCGATCCGCGCAAAACGTTAGCTCATGATCGAATGCCGCACCACGGCCTGCCCGTCGAACCCTTCCTTGCGGCGGCTGACCAAGATGCCGATATTGATCTCTTCGTTGTGATGCGTTTCGCAGTTGACCCTGCGTGGGTCGCCGGAGGGAGGATAAAATGAAAACTGTCCAATCGATGCTGGCCGAAGCCGAGGCTGCCGTGCCGCGGATCAACCCGGAAGACGCCAGGAAGCTGCTCGGCCAGCCTGATGTGCTGTTTCTCGATGTTCGCGAGCCGCCGGAGGTCGCCACATCGGGAAAGGTTCAAGGGGCGCTCGCCATACCGCGAGGCCTCGTGGAATTCCGCGCCGATCCGGCGTCGCCGATGCATGACGCGGCGTTCGACCGGGCCAAGACGATCGTTGCCTATTGTGCCTCTGGCGGCCGCTCGGCGCTCGTCGGCAAGACGCTGAAGGACATGGGGTACGCCAATGTGCGGAATCTCGGCGGCTTCAAGGGATGGGTGGACGCTGGCGGCGAGATCGAAAAGTAGCAAGGGCGCTGAGACGCGATCGCTGCGTCAACAGCGCGAATGGCAAATGCAACGAGGCTTTCAATGATCAAGTTCTACTACAACCTGGCACCCAACCCGACCAAGGTGGCACTGTGCCTGGAAGAGATGGGCCTGCCCTACGAGCTGATACCCGTCGACACGCGCAAGGCCGAGCAGCACGCACCGGCCTTCCTGGCGATCAATCCCAATGCCAAGGTGCCCGCCATCGTCGATGGCGATGCCACCGTCTTCGACAGCAACGCAATCCTTCTTTATCTGGCGGAAAAGACCGGACAGTTTCTGCCCGGCAAATCGCTGGCCGAGCGCGGGCAGCTTTTGTCCTGGCTGATGTTTGTCGCCTCAGGCATTGGCCCCTACTCGGGTCAGTCGGTGCATTTCTGCAATTTCGCGCCTGAGCCCAAGGAGTACGCCGTCAATCGCTACACTTTCGAGGCCCAGCGCCACTGGGGCATTCTCGAAACGCGGCTGGGAAAGCACCGCTTCATGCTGGGCGAGACTTACAGCATTGTCGACATGGCGGTCTGGGGATGGTCACGCCTGATACCCTTTGTGCTGGGCCCGGACGCCATGAAGCAGCTACCCAACCTCAAACGTCATCTTGACGAGATCGGCGCGCGCCCCGCGCGGCCGGACGGGCATTGGCTTTGAAGGACAAGCATAGCTTCAAGACCGAAATGGACGATGCCGCCCGCCATTCGATGTTTCCGCACCTGGCCGTGAAGGTCGCCTGACGCTTCAGGCCAATTTCAGGGCGATCTCGTGCTGGCTGTCGCCGGCGTGAGTTCGGTTGGGCAGTGCTGCGAGCACTTCGACGATCTTGGTGCACAGGGCCGACAGCGAGAACGGCTTGTAGATGACGCTGAGGCCTGACTTCAGGAGATCCGTGCTGAGATCGGAGACCTCGAGGTGTCCGGTCATCAGGATGCAGGCGCCGCCGGAGGGACGGCCCAGGAAGGAACGCGCGAGTTCGACGCCAGAACCGTCGGGCATGCGGACGTCGGAGACCAGGGCATCGAACGCCTGGCTTCGATCCTTGAGTAGGCGATCGGCCTGTTCGTAACACGACGCCGTGGTGACGAGCAGGTTGCGGCGGCGGAGATAGCCGGCGATCGCGTCAAGAATCTCCAACTCGTCGTCGACCAGGAGCAGGTGGCGGGCTACGGCGATCGTCATTGCCAAATTCCTAGTTCTTGGTCCGGGCGTGAGCCATCAGGGCGAGATGCTCGACGCCTTCGATCGCCGCCTTGAGCGAGCGCATGGCCTCGATCGTCATGCGGAGATGGGCCACGGTGACGCGATCGGTGGCCACGCCGTCGCCATTCGGCGTGGGGCTGAAGCGAACAACTTCGAGCGATATGTTGGCCACGTTGCCATTGAAACCGAAGTTGGGTGCGCTGTCGAAATAGACGAACGGCGCGTTGGCGCTGGCGACGGCGCAGACTCCGCCGGTCGTCTGCTGCGCCGGAGTCACCCTGGGAGACGGCCGAATTGTCTTATCGGCCATGACGATGCCCGCCACGAAGGGTAGCCTCTGTGTGGAGATCGGTGTCATCGCCGATCGAGGGAGTACGCCTGTCCATTGTTTCACTCCTCCAACGTTCAACAGCGCCTGTACGGCTACGCCAGCGAGAGGTGCGGCTTGGTTGACCCCACCAGCCCATGGGACATCTGCAGGTTCTGCAGCAAGCCGGCGCAAGCCACTTCGATGAGATTGAGCGCCCGCTCGTAGTCGTCGCGCGTGCCGCCGTAGGGATCGGCGACGTCGCCCGAACTCGCCGGTTGGGCGAATTTCAGAAGCATCTGTGCACGCTCGGCCAGCCCGCTCGGCGCCAGCCAACGAATCGCCGTCAGGTTGGAGCGATCCATGGCGATCACATTGTCGAAATGGGCAATGTCCTCTGCGACCAGCGCGCGCGCGCGCGGATAGCGGAAATATCGTAGCCGCGGCGGGAGGCCGCTTCCTTGGCGAGCAGGCCGGGTGGATTTCCCGCATGGCCGTCGTAGGTTGCCGCCGAGGCGATCTCGAAGGCTTCCCCGAGGGCTGCCCGTTGCGCGAGCGCACCGAAAACCCCCGCGGCCATGGGCGAGCGGCAAATGCCGCCGGTACAGACAAAGAGGACGCCAATTGTCACCGTCTGTCAGCCTTTCCAGAAAACCCGTTCATTTGCGCATATCTCGGAACCGATTGCCGCGCGGTGTCAGTCGCGGATTGCAAAATCAAGCCAGTCAGCAATACTCATCCGTCCTGCATCATTAGTGCAGGTTGAGTGGGTGAGCGTGTCATGCCCACAGAAGGAGAGTATGAAATCTGGGAGGAGGGGTCTCGGAAAACGTATCCATTTTGGATGGTGTTTTGCCTTCTATTGCCGGCGTCGATTGCCCATAGCGAGGTCACATGAGTCCCGAAGGCAGGAATTTCTCTGACGGTCCAACCGTCGATGTCTTGGTCGTCGATGACGAT
>CALDNT010000202.1 GCA_937915145.1 uncultured Reyranella sp. | reverse complement strand
CCTTGAGCCTCTACCTCGACTTCGTGAACCTGTTCCAGTTCCTCATGATGTTCCTTGGACAGGAACGCGAGTAGCCGGGAACTGAGACTCCAAACAGGGCGCCCGGGTCGCAAGACCCGGGCGTTTTTCTTTGCAGGGAGCCCGCCGTGCCGGTGAATCGGTTCAAGGCCTTTATCGACAGCGAAGCAGCCTCTGCACTGCCGCTGATCGGCGCTGCGATCCTCGCTCTGGTGCTCGCCAATTCTCCGCTTGCGGACACCATTGCGGAGCTTCTGCGTAACAAATTCACCGTTTCCTACGGCGAGATCGGCCTCAGCAAGTCGTTGCTGCTGTGGATCAACGACGGTCTGATGGCGGTGTTTTTTCTGCTGGTTGGCCTCGAGATCAAGCGTGAGGTCGTCGAGGGCGAACTGTCGAGGCCCTCGCAGGTGGCGCTGCCGGTCGCCGCGGCCGTCGGCGGCATGGTCGTGCCGGGCCTCGTCTACGCGGCGTTCAACTGGGCCGATCCCGTAGCACTGCGCGGCTGGGCGATCCCGGCCGCCACCGACATTGCCTTCTCGCTTGGCGTCCTGGCGGCGCTGGGGCGCCGGGTGCCGCTGGCCCTGAAGGTCTTCCTGACCACGCTGGCAATCGTCGACGACCTCGGCGCCATCCTGATCATCGCAGCCTTCTACACCAGCCAGCTTTCGGTGCAGGCGATCGCCCTGGCGGCCGTCTGTATTGCCGGGTTGGCGATCCTGAATGCCGCGGGCGTTCGTCGGATCGGCCTCTACATGCTGATCGGCGTGGTGCTTTGGGTCTCGGTGTTGAAGTCGGGCGTGCATGCCACGGTGGCCGGTGTGGTGCTTGCCATGTTCATTCCCCTCAAGTCGTCGGGAGAGGCCGATGAGGCGCGGCCGGCCATCCATCTCGAGCATGCGCTTAAGCCATGGTCGGCATGGTTCATCATGCCGGTGTTCGCCTTTGCAAATGCCGGACTCTCGCTCGCCGACCTGTCACTCGATAGCCTCTTCGAGGCCGTGCCGCTGGGTATCGTGGCTGGCCTCTTTGTCGGCAAGCAGGTGGGCATCGTGCTGGGGGCGGCTCTCTTGATCTGGCTCGGCCTCGCCGCCATGCCGGCAGGCGGCTCGTGGCGCGGCCTCTATGGCGTGTCGATCCTGGGCGGCATCGGATTTACCATGAGCCTGTTCATCGGCACGCTCGCCTTCGATGACGTCGCATACGAATCGCAGGTCCGGTTGGGTGTCCTGGTGGGTTCGCTGCTGTCGGCCGTGGTGGGCTACGCCGTGCTGCGCTGGCCGCAGCGACCCTAGGACCGGTGCCGGATTGCGTGGTGCCCATCGGGGTCTATACTTTGCCCCATGCGGCGCACTTCCTATGAGCAGATGAATTGTTCGATCGCCTCGGCACTCGAGGTCGTGGGCGAACCATGGACGCTGCTCATCGTGCGCGATGCCTTTTATGGCGTGCGGCGCTTCGACGAGTTCCAGGAGAATCTCGGCATCGCGCGCAATGTGCTGACGGCGCGACTGAAGAAGCTGGTCGAGGCCGGTGTCTTCCGCAAGTCCGTCTACCGCCAGCGTCCGCTGCGCCATGAATACCGGCTGACCGACAAGGGCGCTGCCTTGTTCACCGTCATCGTCGGCCTCAAGCAATGGGGCGACCGCCACGGCGAAGCGGCACGCGGCGGCAAGCCGATGGATCTCGTCGACTACCGCGACGGCCGGCCGCTCGAGCCGGTGCTGATCGATGCCGGGAGCGGTCAGCGGCTGGAGCTCACCAATGTGCGCGCCGTGGCCGGGGCCGGGGGCCGACCAGGCCACGCGGGCCTTTTTCGAACGTCTGGCCCTCACCCGGCCGCCGCGCTAGGCGGGCGGCTTTAGGAGTCCTCGGGCTCGAGGTGCTTGCCGTCGAGCGCCTGGCGCGTGCGCGCCGCGGTCTCGGTGTCGGTGGCTTTTTCCGCCTTGGTCCGTCCGAAGCGCCGGCGATTGGCGTCTGCCTCGCTGTCACGTTCGCGCCGTGCCTTGTCCTTGCGCGCGCGTCTCAGGTTGACGATCTCGGCCATTTTTTCTCTATGCCGCGCTGTCGGTCGATGCGCTAGTGTTTCATCGAGCCGAACGGCAGGAGACTTCCATGACTCCAACCAGACGCAACAGACTTCTGATCGGCGGCGGTGGCGTTGTCGGTCTGCTGATTGTGGCGCTGATCGCGGCGCCGGCCTTCATCGATGTCAATTCCTACAAGCCCGTCATCGCGGCCGAGGTGAAGAAGGCGACGGGCCGCGACCTCGTGCTCGACGGTCCGATCAGCCTCTCGCTGCTGCCGGTGCCGACCGCGACGATCACCGGTGTCAGGTTCTTCAACGTGGCGGGTTCCAAGAACCCGAATATGGTGGAGGTGAAATCCGTTACCGTAAAGCCATCGCTGCTGGCGCTGCTGACGGGCGGCATCGAGGTGAGCGAGGTTACCCTCGTCGAGCCCAAGATCGTTCTCGAGATCAACGCCGAAGGCAAGCCGAACTGGGAGTTCGCCCCGTCGGTGGCGCAAGCCAAGCCGGCGGCGGCCAAGCCGAGTTCAGCCCGGCCGCTGTCGCTCGGCCGGCTCACGATCGACAACGGCACGCTGATCTTCAGCGACTCCAAGGCTGGCGTTTCGGTGGTCGCGGAGAAGGCTGATTTCTCTGCGTCGGTCGGCTCGATCGACGGCCCCTATTCGTTGGCGGGCGGCGCGATGCTCAACGGTGCGCCGCTCAAACTCGAACTCGCCGTGGGCGCCAAGCAGGCCGCCGGGCACAAGGTCGACCTCTCGCTGGAGGCTGGCGGCGGCAAGGCCGCGTTGAAGGGGACATTGAGCGAGCTCGGGCCGAATGCGCGTTTTGCCGGTACCGCATCAGTCGCCGGTGAGCAGTTGACGAAGTTCGTGGCCACGCTGGCGCAGCTCGCCGGGCAGCCCGAGCCCGTGCTGCCACCGGTGCTCGCCGGCAAGTTCAGCTTCGACGGCGGTATCGACGTCTCGCAAACCGCGGTTGCCGCCAAGGACTTCAAGATGGCTCTCGGCGCCGACAGCGGCTCGGGAACACTGTCGGTGGCGTTCAAGCCGGCGCTCGTGGTCGACGGCAAGCTGGTGATCCCGAAGCTCGACCTCGACAGATGGCTGGCCGCTGTGGCGCGGCCTGCGACATCGCCGACGGCTGCCGCTCCCGCCGCCGAAACAGCGGCGGGTGGAGGCATTCCCGCCGGTCTCAGGGCCAAGCTCGACCTCCATATCGACGAGCTGATCTACAAGAAGAAGCCGGTCCGCGCCGTGACCTTTGCCTTCGACGCGCGAGGCGGTGCGGTGGCGGTTCCGGAACTGACCGCCACACTGCCGGGCGACATGGTGCTGAAGGCGAGGTCGACCCTGTCGGGTGACATCGCCAAGCCCACGGTGTCGGGCGATTTCAGCCTGACCGGACCGAAGCTGCGCGAGACTCTGGCGTGGCTGGAGGTCGACGCATCGTCGGTCCCGGCGAACAAGCTCACGCACCTCAGCCTCAAGGGCAAGATGGCGTCGGCCGACGGCAAGGTGACGGTGAACGACGCCGTCTTCGAACTCGACGACTTGAAGGGCAGCGGTGGCATCACGGTCACCTTCGGGGTGCCACTGTCGATCGTCACGCGGGTCGATATCAATACGCTCGACCTTGATTCCTACCTGACGCCGGCTGCGGCCGGAACGAAGCCGGCCGCAGCCGCCGCCGCTCCGGTGGCATCTGACACCAAGCCGGTCGTCGTGGGCCCGTTGATCGGGTTGAAGGCCAAGGTTGCCAGGCTGATCTATCGCAAGGAGACGATCGGCGGCGTCGACGTCGACATTGCGTTGCAGGGCAGCACGCTCCGCCTGAACGACATCAAGGTCTCGAACCTGCTCGGTGCCCGATTTGCCGTGCGCGGCACCGTGACGGCCTTCGACACGGTCCGGCCACGGCCCGACGTCGCCTTCAATTTCGAAGCGCCTGACATGAGCCGGCTGCTGGCGTTCGCCGGGACCACAGCGCCCGCCGGGCTCGGCGCGGTGAGTGCGAGCGGAGGCGTGGCGGGCACGATCGAGCAACTCACACTGCGCGAACTGGCACTGAACGGCATGGGCCACAGCGTGAAGGCGAACGGCACACTGTCGCTGCCGGGGGCGGCTCAGGGCCCGCCCCAGTCGGCCGCCTACAAGGGCAGCGTCGCGTTGAACGGCCAGACGATCGAGGGCTCGGTCGACGCCAAACTCTCGGGTCGGCCGAGCGTCACCGCCGACCTGCGCGCCGGTGTGCTCGACCTCGACAAGATCGGCGGCAGTGGCGGAGGCGCCCGCGCCCCGGCACGCGGCCGCTCGGGTGGCGGTGTGCAGCCGATCGACACGTCGGCGCTGCGAAGCTTCGACGGTTCGTTGAAGCTGGTGGCCGGAACCTTGATCAATGCGCCGGTGCGCCTTGGCAATGCCAACCTCGCCGCCACGCTCAAGGATGGCACCTTGACGGTCTCCAGTTTCAAGGGCGCGCTGTATGGCGGGACTCTGGCGCTTTCGGGCGTGGTCAACGCCAGCCAATCGGCGCTTTCCTTCGACTTCAAGGGCGATGCCAACGGCATCTATCTCAGCGAAATGCTGCGCGGCCTGTCGGGTACCAACCAGTTCGGGGGCGCCGTGAAGGTGACGATCGACGGTCGCTTGAACGCCGGCGGTCTGTCGGTGCGGGGCGCCGGCGCGACGTCGGACCAGATCAAGGGCTCGATGGCAGGCGGGGCGCAGCTCAGCGGCCACGTTTTCGTTGGTGCCGACAAGACGTTGCAGGTGCTGGGTTCGGCCGCCGCCGGCGCGGCGGCCGGCGTGATCGACCAGACGCTCGGCAATCTGTTCGGTGCGGCCGGCCAGAAGGCGGGCGTCGGTGTGGGAAACCTGCTGAACGCCATTTCCCTGGTGCTGAACCGCTTCGTCAATCACGACAGTCCGATTTCGGGCCGTGTCGACATTGCGGGCGGCGTGCTGACTGACAAGGGCCTGACAGTGCAGGGCAACAGGGCGACCGCCCACATCGCGACCCGAACCAACTTCGGCAATTCGACGACCGACACGACGATCAACTTCACGATCGCCGAAGATCCGTCGGCACCGTACCTCATCACCACCGCGCGAGGGTCGATGTCCTCGCCCGCGCTCAATGTCGTGCGTGGCACAGCCAAGGATCCGCCGGGCATGGCCAGTACCCTGCCGGGGGCACAGCAGCAGCAAGCGCCCCAGCAACAACAGCAGCAGCGCTCGCTGATCCCCAACATTCCCATTCCCAACATCCCGAACATTTTCGGCCGCTGAGGAGATACCGTGCTCGATCGATTGCTGACGACACTCAAGGCGCGCTTCGGAACCGCGCCGGCACTCACCGAGGCGCACCTGCCGAATGGGCTGGGCGGCGTCGAGGTTCTGGCCGACATGGCCAACCGCCGCGTCGTGCGGCGCTATACCGACCGGCCACTCGATCCTGCATTGCTCGAGACGCTCTGCGCCGTGGCCCTGTCGGCGCCGTCCAAGAGCGACCTGCAACAGGCCGACATCGTGATCGTCACCGACAAGGCCCAGCGCGCGAAGCTGGAAGCGCTGATCCCGGAGAATCCCTGGGCCAAGGCCGGGCCGGCGCTGCTGGTCTTCTGCGGCAACAACCGCCGCCACCGGCTGCTGTTCGAATGGCGTGGCCGGCCGTTCGTGAACGACCATCTCGATCCGTTCTTTAATGCCGCGGTCGACGCCGGCATCGTGCTCGCGACCTTCATCGCAGCTGCCGACCGCGTCGGGCTGGGCACCTGTCCGATCAGCCAGATCCGCAACCAGGCGGCCGAGGTGGCCGAAGTGCTCGGCCTGCCGCCGCATGTCTTTCCGGTGGCCGGTCTGGGCGTTGGCTGGCCTTCCTTCGAAGGCGTCATGAGCCCGCGGCTCGGGCTCGACGTGTCGCTTCACCGCGATCGCTACGACGAGACCGGCCTCAAGGAGAAAATCGCGGCCTACGACAGTCGCCGCAACGAAACCCAGCCCTACAAGACCCAGCGTTTCGTCGAAAAATTTGGCGAGGATCCCGCCTATGGCTGGTCCGAGGACAAGGCGCGGCAATATTCGGTTCCAGAGCGGGCCGATTTCGGTTCATTCGTGCGCGCCAGAGACTTCAAACTCGACTGATATTAGCTTTGATTGACGCGCCGGCGCAGTTCGCCGAGCACATGGAGGCGGAGCGCGCTCGACAGGTTGGGCGAGTCCGGCGCGGTGCTGCGGGCATGGTCGATCTCGGCCACCAGGGCGTTGAGCGACAAGCCGCGCATCCGGGCGATCGCCGACAATTCGCTCCAGAACGCATCTTCCAGCGAGATGCTGGTGCGGTGACCGTCGATGGTGACCGAGCGTTTATGCATGTGGGCACTGTGACAGCGGCAAGACACCGCCTCAACCTGCCTTGCCGGGGCCATGGTGCATGCGTATAAGCGCGCCCAGCCAACCTCCCTCCGGACAAAAAAGATTATGGATATCCGCAACGTCGCGATTATCGCGCACGTCGACCATGGCAAGACCACTCTGGTCGATTGCCTGCTGAAGCAGAGCGGCACGTTCCGCGACAATCAGCAGGTCGCCGAGCGTGCCATGGACTCCAATGACCTCGAGCGCGAGCGCGGGATCACCATCCTTGCCAAGGCGACCTCGGTCGTCTGGAAGGGCACGCGCGTCAACATCGTCGACACGCCGGGCCACGCCGATTTTGGCGGCGAGGTCGAGCGCATCCTGTCGATGGTCGATGGCGTGGTGCTGCTGGTCGACGCGGCCGAGGGGCCGCTGCCCCAGACCAAGTTCGTGCTCGGCAAGGCGCTGCGCCTTGGCTTGAAGCCGATCGTGCTGATCAACAAGGTCGACCGCTCCGACGCACGCGCCCATGAGGTACACGACGAGGTGTTCGACCTGTTCTCGGCGCTTGATGCCAGCGACGAGCAGCTCGATTTCCCGACACTCTTCGCCTCGGCCCGCCAGGGCTGGGCCGCGACCTCGCTCGAGGCCGAGCACAAGGACATGGAGCCGCTGTTCGACCTGGTGCTGAAGCACGTGCCGCCGCCCAAGGTCGATCCCGATCCCGCCTTCCGCATGCTGGTGACGACGCTCGAAGCCGACAATTTCCTCGGCCGCATCCTGACGGGCCGCATCCTGTCGGGCTCGGTCAAACCCAACACCAATATCAAGGCGCTGTCGCGCGACGGCACGGAACTCGAGCAGACGCGCATCACCCGTGTGCTGGCCTTCCGCGGCCTTGAGCGCATGTCGCTCGATATCGCCGAAGCGGGCGACATCGTGGCCGTCGCCGGCCTCAAGGTCGCCACGGTGGCCGACACCATCGGCGATCTGACGATCAGCGAGCCGATCGCCTCGCAGCCGGTCGATCCGCCGACGCTCGCCATGACCTTCTCGGTCAACGACTCGCCGCTGGCCGGCACCGAAGGCGACAAGGTCACGACCCGCATGATCCGCACGCGCCTGATGCGTGAAGGCGAGGGCAATGTCGCCATCCGCGTGCGCGACACCGAGAATGCCGATTCCTACGAGGTTGCCGGCCGCGGCGAATTGCAGCTCGGCGTGCTGATCGAGACCATGCGCCGCGAGGGCTTCGAGCTCGCCGTCGGCCGCCCGCGCGTGTTGTTCCAGACCGACCCCAAGACCGGCCAGCGCCTCGAGCCGATCGAGGAAGTCGTGATCGACGTCGACGATGCCTATACCGGCGCTGTGGTTGAGCAGATCTCCATGCGCAAGGGCGAGCTGCAGGACATGCGACCCTCGGGCGCCGGCAAGACCCGCCTGGTGTTCTATGCGCCGTCGCGTGGCCTCATCGGCTATCACGGCGAATTCCTGACCGACACGCGCGGCACCGGCGTGATGAACCGCATCTTCCACGAATACGGCCCCTATCGCGGCCCGATCGCCGGCCGGCGCAACGGCGCGCTGATCGCCAATGCCGCGGGCAACGCGGTGATGTACGCGATGTGGAACCTCGAAGACCGGGGCCCGATGTTCATCGATCCGGGCGTGCCCGTGTACATGGGCATGATCATCGGTGAGCACAGCCGCGGCAACGATCTCGAAGTCAACGTGCTGAAGGGCAAGCAGCTCACCAACATCCGCGCCGCCGGCAAGGACGAGGCGGTCCGCCTGACGCCGCCGCGCAAGATGTCGCTCGAGCAGGCGATCGCCTACATTGAAGAGGACGAACTGGTCGAGATCACGCCCAAGTCGATCCGTCTGCGCAAGCGCTTCCTGAAGGCGGAAGACCGCAAGCGCGCCAAGAAAGAGTCGACCGCGGAAGCGGCGGAATAGGAACGAAGAACGATGAGCGGCAGAAAGATAGACTTCGCAGATCGGTTGGAGACGGCGGCCAAGGCCAAGCAGGCCCTGCTCGAGAAGGCCCGGGCCAAGGATCCCTCCAACGATCCGGAGTTTGCCGCACGCCTTGCCGAGCGCGCCGCCATCGCCGCCGCCCGAGAGGCGCGCGAGACCGAGCGCCGCGCTGCGAAGCAGGCCGAGCAGGCCCGCATCGCGGCCGAACGCGAGGCGGCGAAGGCCGCAGCCGCCGCTGCCGCGGAGGCTGCTGCAGCCGCCGCCGAGGCCGAGCGCGAAGCGCGCCGGCCGACCAAGGTCGTGCTGAGCGAGGCCGAGCAGAAAGCCGCCCGCGATGCCCGCTACGCCGCCCGCAAGGCGCGCAAGAAGTAGCTTCTACAGCGTGCCGCCGGTCAGCGAGGCGCGCTGGCTGATCTCGATGTGATTGCCGTCGGGATCGCAGACGAAAGCGAAGCGCACCGTATCACCCAAGACACGTGGCGCGCCGCCCGAGGTGCCGCCGCGCACCAGGATGCCCTCGTACTCGGCGAGGCAATCCCAGACCTGGACGGTTGTGTAGCGGTAGCCCGGTCCGCGCCATTCCGGGCTGCGTTCGACCAGGCCTCGTTCGGCGACCACGATCAGCGAATCACCACAGCGATAGCGGCCCTCGCCGGCACGCTCGAATTGCATGGCGTGCGTCCAGAAGCGGTCGTGCGCCGCGGGATCGTTGACGCGCAGCAGGATGGCGATGCCCCGCACGCCCTGGGCGCCCAGCGGCACCAGACTGACCTTGTTGCCGTCGGGATCGGTCATCGCCTGCGGCGCGAGAAGGCCGTCGCGCACGATCTCGAGGCCGATGATGCCGGATGGTGCCGCGTCGGGCAGGGAGCCACGCGCATGGTTCATCTTGAGGATCGAGCCGTTCATGTGGTGGCGGTGCTGCTGCACGCCGCCGCCGACCTTGCCCATGTGATCGTAGGGCAGGCCGACGGTCTGCTGCCAGAACGCCAGCTGCTCGTTGCGCTTGTTGGAGAACAGGCCGACGTCGAGGTGCGGTTTGGCGAGATTCATGGCGGCGAGTGTAGCGCGGCGCGTGGAAAAGCCACGCTCCCTTCTTAGGTGGAAGGCGATCAGATCCCCGGAAGCACTTGAATTAACTCAGAGAATCGGTGTTTTCGGCCGATCATGCGTGTCGAAACAACTCTTACAATCACCGCCACGACTCCGCCCTGACGCGATTGCTAGAACGGCTTTGGGTGAAGGGGGCGGCAGATGGGGATCTGCCGCCCAGAATGTGGGAAGGATTACGATGATTCGCGCCATAATCGGCACGGTCGCCGTGCTCGCGGGCTTTGCGGTCCTCGAGCGTTCGGTCGATGCCAGCACCGGCCTTGCCGGTACATGTAAGCCAACACAGGCCAATGCGACGCTCCATCGCGGCGAAGCCGTGCCGGTTCGGACCGAGCCTGCTCCGGAGGCCGAGGTGATCGGCGTGCTGGCGAGGCGCGGCAACGCCAGGGCCGACCTTTCAAAGTCATTGGTGACCATCACGGCCAGTCAGGGCGGATGGGCGCGCATCGCTCTCGGAACGGCTGATGATTTTCGTGCAGTCGACGGCAGGGGTGTGCCGAGTTACGGCTGGGTGCCCGCCGACCTGCTCGCCGTCGATGCGCGGGTCGACGGTCCGATCACCGTCTACAGCCGGCCTGGCCTGATGGGGCGTGCCTTGACGACGATCGAAGGCGACGACATGCGGTTCCGCGTGCTGGGGTGCCGCGGCGAGTGGCTGCAGGTCATCAACCCGCGCCATGGCAATGTCTGGATCGACAAATGGTGCGCCAGGGAAGACGGCTGCCGCGGCCAGGGATTCAGATCTTCAGGTCGCTGAAGAAATCGTTGCCCTTGTCGTCAGTGATAATGAAGGCCGGGAAGTTCTCGACCTGGATACGCCAGATCGCTTCCATGCCGAGCTCGGGATACTCCAGCACCTCGACCTTCTTGATGACGTCCTGCGCCAGGATCGCCGCCGGCCCGCCGATCGAGCCGAGATAGAAGCCCTTGTGCTTCTTGCAGGCGTCGACGACCTGCTTGCTGCGGTTGCCCTTGGCCAGCATCACCATCGAGCCACCGTTGGCCTGGAAGAGATCGACGTAGGAGTCCATGCGGCCGGCCGTGGTCGGGCCGAACGAGCCCGATGCCATGCCGGTCGGCGTCTTGGCGGGCCCGGCGTAGTAGACCGGGAACTGCTTGAAGTAGTCGGGTAGGCCCTCGCCGCGGTCGAGGCGCTCCTTGAGCTTGGCGTGGGCCGAATCGCGCGCCACGATCAATGTGCCGCTGAGATTGACGCGCGTCTTCACCGGATGCCGGGTCAGGATCGACAGTGTGTGCGCCATACCCTTGTCGAGGTCGACCGAAACGACATCGCCCGAGAGCTGCTTTGGTTCGAATTCCGGCAGGTATTGCGCCGGATTGTGCTCGAGCTGCTCCAGGAATATGCCGTCCCTGGTGATCTTGCCCACGGCCTGGCGGTCGGCCGAGCAGGAAACACCGATGCCGATCGGCACCGAGGCGCCATGGCGGGCGATGCGGATCACGCGGACATCGTGGCAGAAATACTTGCCGCCGAACTGGGCGCCGATCCCCATTTGACGGGTGAGTTCCAGCACCTTCTTTTCCATATCGCGGTCACGGATGGCCACGCCCTTGTTGTTGCCCTCGCCCGGCAGGTCGTCGAGATAGCGGGTCGAGGCGAGCTTCACCGTCTTGAGATTCATTTCGGCTGAGGTGCCGCCGACCACGATGGCAAGGTGGTAGGGCGGACATGCGGCGGTGCCAAGCGTGCGGATCTGGGTGTCGAGGAACTTGAGCAGAGCCGCCTCGTTGAGCACCGCCGGCGTCTGCTGGTGCAGGTAGGTCTTGTTGGCCGAGCCGCCGCCCTTGGCGATGAACAGGAACTTGTAGGCGTCGCCATCGGTGGCGTAGATGTCGATCTGCGCCGGCAGGTTGGTGCCGGTCTGGACTTCCTTGAACATCGACAGCGGCGAGACCTGCGAGTAGCGTAGATTGGTTTCGGTGTAGGTTTTGTGGACGCCGCTGGCGATTGCGGCCTCGTCGCCGCCGCCGGTCCACACCGCCTGGCCCTTCTTGCCCATCACGATCGCGGTGCCGGTGTCCTGGCACATCGGCAGCACGCCGCCGGCGGAAATGTTGGCGTTCTTCAGCAGCTCCAGTGCAACGTACTTGTCGTTGGCCGAGGCTTCGCTGTCGTCGAGGATCGATCGGAGCTGGGCGAGATGACCCGGACGCAGGAGATGGGAAATGTCCTTGAAGGCCTCGGCGGTGAGCAGGGTCAGCCCCGCCGGGTCGACAGTGAGCACGTCGCGGCCGTTGAACTTCGCGGTACCGACGAAATCGCTGCTGATCTTGCGATAGGGCGTGGTGTCCGGACCGCTGGGGAACATCTGCTGGAACTGGAAGTCGGGCATGGTCTCTCCTGACGCTCCCTCACGGAAGGCGCGCGCCTCCCTGCCGTAGCCGGGGAGCGGCGTCTATCTACTTCTTTCGGAAATTGTCGAGCTTGACGATCTTGGAGGCGGCGTCTTCGGGCTTGGCCTCGCCGTCGGCGGCTGCTTCGGGCTTGTCTTCCGTGCTGGCTGGGGCCGGCAGCGGTGTTGGCGCAGCGGGCGCGGCCGCGGGTTTGTTGCTGGCTGCCGACTTGTCGCGGTCGAACTGCAGGCCGAAGCGAACCGAGGGATCGACGAAGGCCGACAGCGCCGCGTAGGGCACCTTTATGTGTTCCTGCAGTTTGTTGAAGCTGACCGTGACCTCGAACGACTCCTCGCCGATGACGAGGTCCCAGTACTGGTGCTGGAGCACGATCGTCATCTCTTCCGGATATTTGTCGCGCAGATAGTCGGGCATCTGCACGCCGGGATCGTTGCTGCGGAAGCTGATGTAGAAATGGTGCGAGCCGGGCAAGCCGTTTTCAGCCACCTGCGTCAGCACGCGGCGCACTACGCTGCGCAGCGCATCGTCGACGAGAGCGTCATAGTGAAAGCGATCGTTCATGGCCTGTCGGAATTCTATGCGGAGCATCGGTCCGCGTTTGAAGGGAGTCAACGCTGCCAATACGCGTCTGGGCAGCAAAAAGAAAGTGGGGGGCTTCTGTTGCCCGGTGCCCCCCGAACCGCGCTTACGTCCGCTGTTTAGGCGGCAGCAGCGAGTGTAACGGTGTTATCGTTAGCACTTGTGTGTGGTCCGTTGCGGCGGAACCATACCGAGCAAAAACCGCGCCTTTACCACGCTCGTCGATCCTGTTTCGCCCCCGCGACTCCGTGCCCGAAAGCACGGAGGTGAATGGTGGAGGCGCCGGGTACCGCCCCCGGGTCCGAAACGCTTATGTCCCGCGGCGTTTATCGCCATAGTCGGTCTC
>CALDNT010000201.1 GCA_937915145.1 uncultured Reyranella sp. | reverse complement strand
GCCGCGCGTTTGGCATGTTTGATGCTGCAAGCAGCGCGGTATAGTCGGCGCCGAGGGGCAAAGGGCTGGCAGGGGGACGGTCGATGAATCTGACGCCGCGCGAAAAAGACAAGCTTCTGGTTTCGATGGCCGCGGTCGTGGCGCGCCGCCGTCTCGAACGTGGGGTAAAGCTCAACCATCCCGAAGCGGTGGCACTGATCAGCGATTTCGTCGTCGAGGGCGCGCGCGACGGCCGGTCGGTCGCCGACCTGATGCACGAGGGCGCGCGCGTGGTGCGCCGCGAACAGGTGATGGAGGGCGTCGCCGAAATGATCCACGACATCCAGGTCGAGGCGACCTTTCCTGACGGCACGAAGCTCGTGACCGTCCACGACCCGATCCGCTGAGGAGTCGAGGCCATGAAACCGGGGGAAATCCTCACCGCCGCAGGCGAACTGGAACTCAACAAGGGCCGCAACCCGATCTCCGTCGAGGTCGCCAACTCGGGCGATCGTCCGATTCAGGTCGGCAGCCACTATCATTTCTTCGAGGCCAACGATGCGTTGAAGTTCGACCGCAAGCGCACCAAGGGCATGCGGCTCGACATCGCGGCAGGCACGGCGGTGCGCTTCGAGCCCGGCCAGTCGCGTACCGTGCGGCTGACGCCCTACATGGGTGGGCGCGAGAGTCATGGCTTCCAGGCCAGGGTTTCCGGAAAGCTTGGACCGGTCGCCAAGGTCGGCCCCTCCAACGAAGGGCCCACGCGCATCTCGCGTGCAGCCTATGCCGGCATGTTCGGCCCGACCAAGGGCGACCGGGTGCGGCTCGCCGATACCGACCTCTTCGTCGAGGTCGAGAAGGACCACACGACCTACGGCGAGGAAGTGAAGTTCGGCGGCGGCAAGGTGATCCGCGACGGCATGGGCCAGAGCCAGCGCACACGCGCCCAGGGCGCGGTCGACACCGTCATCACCAATGCCCTGATCGTCGATCACTGGGGCATCGTGAAAGCCGACATCGGCCTCAAGGGTGGGCTGATCGTCGCCATCGGCAAGGCCGGCAACCCCGATATCCAGCCAGGCGTCGATATCATCATCGGCCCCGGCACCGAGGCGATTGCGGGAGAGGGCAAGATCATCACGGCGGGCGGCGTCGACTGCCACATCCACTTTATCGCCCCGCAGCAGATCGACGATGCGCTCTACAGCGGCATCACGACGATGCTGGGCGGCGGCACCGGTCCGGCCCACGGCACGCTCGCCACAACCGTAACGCCCGGGCCGTGGCACATGGGCCGCATGCTGCAGGCGGCCGAGGGGCTGCCGATGAACCTCGGCTTCTTCGGCAAGGGCAACACCAGCAAGCCGGCCGGGCTCAAAGAGCAGATCGAGGCTGGCGCCTGCGGGCTGAAGCTGCATGAGGACTGGGGCACCACGCCGGCGGCGATCGACAATTGCCTCACCGTGGCCGACCGCTTCGACGTGCAGGTGGCGATCCATACCGACACCCTGAACGAATCGGGCTTCGTCGAGACGACGCGGGCGGCCTTCAAGGGCCGCGCCATCGCCACGTTCCATACCGAGGGCGCAGGCGGCGGGCACGCGCCCGACATCATCCGGCTCTGCGGCGAGAAGAACGTACTGCCGAGTTCGACCAATCCCACCATGCCCTACACGGTGAACACCGTGGACGAGCATCTCGACATGCTGATGGTCTGCCATCATCTCGATGCCCGCATTCCAGAGGACGTCGCCTTCGCCGAAAGCCGCATCCGCCGCGAGACCATCGCCGCGGAGGATATCCTGCATGACCTCGGCGCCTTCTCGATGATGGCGTCCGACAGCCAGGCGATGGGCCGGGTCGGCGAAGTGGTTATCCGCACCTGGCAGACCGCCGACAAGATGAGGAAGCAGCGCGGGCGGCTGAAGGAGGAGACAGGCGACAACGACAATGTCCGCGTCAAACGCTACGTCGCCAAGTACACCATCAATCCCGCGATCGCCCACGGCATCGCCGGGCACGTCGGGTCGGTGGAAGTCGGCAAGCGCGCCGATCTGGTGATGTGGGCGCCAGCCTTCTTCGGCGCCAAGCCCGACATGGTGCTGATCGGTGGCTCGATCGTGGCGGCGCCGATGGGCGATCCCAACGCCTCGATCCCGACGCCGCAGCCGGTTCACTACCGGCCGATGTTCGGCGCTTTCGGCCGGAGCCTGGTCATGAGCCCAGCCCTGTTCGTCTCGCAGGCCGCGCTCGCCAAGAATGTGGCCAAGAAATGGGGCCTCTCCCGGCCGTTGCTGGCCGTCAACGGCACCCGCAAGATCGGTAAGAAGGACATGGTGCACAATGCGCTCTGCCCCCGGATCGAGGTCGATCCCGAGACCTACGAAGTGCGTGCCGACGGGGAATTGCTGACCTGCGAGCCCGCGACGGTGCTGCCGATGGCGCAACGGTATTTCCTGTTCTGATCATGAAGCGCGCCCTTGAAGTCGTGCGTGCCGGCCAGTGGCCCACGCCGGATCGCACCGACACCGTCACCTTGCTGTTCGACGACCGCTACCGTCGTCGCCTGCGCATGCTGGGCGATGGCGGCCTCGACTTCCTGCTTGATCTCACCGAGCCCGTTGTACTGCGCGGCGGCGACGGTCTCAGACTTGAGGACGGCGGCTTCGTCGAGGTCAAGGCCGCCGAAGAGGCGCTGGTCGAGATCCGCGGGCGTGATGCGGCGGCTTTCGCGCGGATCGCCTGGCATCTCGGAAACCGCCATCTGCCCGCCCAGATCGATGCCGACCGTATCCTGATCCGTGACGATCATGTGATCGTCGATATGCTGAAGGGCCTTGGCGCCGAGGTCCGCGCCGTGCGCGCACCGTTCGATCCCGAAGGCGGCGCCTACGGCCAGCACAATCACGACCTCGGCCACCCTCACGGCCATGTCCACGATCAGCGCCATGGCTGAGGCCGGGGGTGATCCGCTCTACCGGCTGCTCGCCTGGCTGTCGCCGGCCTATCCGGTCGGTGCCTTCAGCTACAGTCACGGCGTCGAAACGGCGGTCGAGGAAGGCTTCATCACCGATCGCGTCTCGCTGATCGCCTGGCTGGAAAGTGTGCTTGAGCGTGGCACCGGTCTGGTAGACGGAGCATTGTTCGCCGCGGCGTGGCGCGCAGTCGATGCCGGCGATTGGCCGACGTTCGATGCCGTCGCCGAACGTGCGGCAGCCTGGCGAGGTACGTCCGAAATGGCGCTGGAGTCGCGCCAGCAGGGCGGCTCGTTTCTATCCATCACCCGGACGGCCTGGCCGCACCCCGCCCTCGATACCGGGCACGAGCGATGCGGTGGCGAGCTTGCGCTGCCGGTGGCGGTAGCGCTCGCGGCGGCCGCGCACGGCATCGCGCTTGGGGCAGCCCTTGGCGGCTACCTGCACGCCTTCACCGCCAACCTGATTTCGGCGGCGGTGCGCGCCGTACCACTCGGCCAGACCGATGGCCAGCTTGCGTTGGCGGCGTTGGAGTCTGCGGTCCAGCGGACCGCCGAAGCTGCGGTGGCGGCGGCTTCGCTCGACGAGATCGGCACCGCAACGCCGCTGCTCGACTGGTGTTCGCTGCGCCACGAAACGCAGTACACGCGGCTGTTTCGCTCGTGAATACGGCGTTGGCCCTGCTGTTGTTCGCCGGTGTCGGGGCCATTGCCGTCGTGCATGCGCTGTGGGGCATGGGCAGTCATTGGCCCGAGGCGAACGAGGAAGCGCTGGCGCGCGGCGTCGTCGGAGATGGCCGGCGGCGGATGCCACCGCCGTGGCAATGCTTTGCCGTTGCCGCGGTGCTGGCACTGGTGGCGATGTGGCCATGGTACGTGCTCGGCCGCGGATCGGAGCCGGTTGCGCTGACAGGCACCTTTGCGATTGCCGGGGTCTTCGTCGCGCGCGGCTGGGCGGGATACAGTCCGCGCTGGCGCGGCCATTTTCGCGACGAGCCGTTTGCCATGCGCGACAAGCGGTACTATTCGCCTTACTGCCTGTTGTTCGGCGTGGGCTATCTCGCGCTGCTGGCTGGAGAGATGGAACGATGAGTGCGCGTGGTCCCCTGCGGGTGGGCGTCGGCGGTCCGGTTGGGTCGGGCAAGACCGCCCTGATCGAGCGTCTGTGCAAGAGCATGCGCGATGGTTACGACATCGCCGTGGTCACCAACGACATCTACACCAAGGAAGACGCCGAGTTCCTGACGCGTGCCGGCGCATTGACACCCGATCGGATCGTCGGCGTCGAGACCGGCGGCTGTCCACATACCGCGATCCGCGAGGACGCCTCGATCAACCTCGCCGCCGTTGCGGATATCGTGCGCAAATGGCCGAAGCTTGAGATCGTTTTCGTCGAGTCCGGCGGCGACAATCTCGCCGCTACGTTCTCGCCCGAACTGGCCGATATCACGATCTACGTCATCGACGTGGCGGCGGGAGAGAAGATTCCACGCAAGGGTGGTCCCGGGATCACCCGCTCGGACCTGCTGGTGATCAACAAGATCGACCTTGCGCCGCTGGTCGGTGCCAACCTCGACGTGATGGACCGCGACGCACGCAAAATGCGCGGCGCGAGGCCGTTCATTTTCTCGAACCTTAAAGAGCACAAGGGCGTCGCCGACGTCGCCGCCTTCATCGTGCGTCAGGGCGGCCTGCCGGCGCGCTGACGCCAAGGGAAACGGAAAGAGGAGAGATTTATGCTACGCACGATTTTCCTGGCTGCCGCGTTGTTTTCTCTGGCAGGCCCCGCGTCGGCTCATCCCGGCCACGAGGCTTCCGGATTTCTCCATCCGTTCACCGGGATCGATCACCTGCTGGCGATGGTCGGTGTCGGCCTGTGGGCCGCCTTGCTGGCCACGCGGAAGCCCGCGTCAGGCTTTCTCGTGCCGGCGGCATTCACGATCATGATGGCCGCTGGCGCAATTGCCGCATTTTCAGGCATAAAATTGCCCTTTGCGGAGGCAGCAATCATCGCTTCGGTTTTCGTCGTTGGCGGACTCGTCCTGGCTTCCGTACGGATGCCGATGATCGGCGCCATGACCGTGGTGGGGCTTTTTGCCGTGTTCCATGGTTACGCCCACGCGCTGGAAGCGCCGGTCAAGGCGGCCGGAGTCTATGTATTGGGGTTTCTTATCGCGACGGCCCTGCTGCAGGCCGTCGGATTTGGACTGGGCCGGGTGATGCTGCGACGGGGCGGAAACCTCGGTTTGAGGGCTCTTGGTGGCGTCGTGATGGCCGGTGGCGCCCTCACCTTGATCACGCAGTAGGAGTTTTTTGGGGCCGGACAGCGAGTTTGGCACGGCATTCGCTTTCCATGGTTTGCGGGCGGGGGTGTCCGTTACGACAACATGGAGAGCGGGATGAAATTTGGATCGATGATGCGGACGGGACTGGTCGCCGCCGGCCTCCTGGCCGGAGCGGTGGGCAGCGCGTTCGCCCAAGGGGCGCCGATCAAGGTCGGCATTCTGCATTCGCTATCGGGCACGATGGCAATCAGCGAGACGACCCTGAAGGACGTCATGCTGATGCTGATCGAGGAACAGAACAAGAAGGGCGGCTTGCTGGGCCGCAAGCTTGAGGCGGTCGTCGTCGATCCGGCGTCGAACTGGCCGCTGTTTGCCGAGAAGGCTCGCGAACTGCTGCAGAAGGACAAGGTCGCCGTGGTGTTCGGCTGCTGGACCTCGGTCAGCCGCAAGTCGGTGCTGCCGGTGTTCGAGGAACTGAACGGTATCCTCTTCTACCCGGTGCAGTACGAAGGCGAAGAGAGCTCGCGCAACGTGTTCTACACCGGCGCCGCTCCGAACCAGCAGGCGATCCCGGCCGTGGACTACCTGATGGCCAACGAGAAGGTGCAGCGCTGGGTCCTGGCCGGCACGGACTACGTCTATCCGCGCACGACCAACAAGATCCTCGAAGCCTATCTCAAGCAGAAGGGCGTCAAGCAGGAAGACATCCTGATCAACTATACGCCGTTCGGTCATTCCGACTGGCAGTCGATCGTTGCCGACATCAAGAAGTTCGGCTCGACTGGCAAGAAGACTGCCGTCGTGTCGACCATCAACGGCGACGCCAACGTTCCGTTCTACAAGGAGCTCGGCAACCAGGGCATCAAGGCCAAGGACATCCCGGTCGTCGCCTTCTCGGTTGGTGAGGAAGAACTCGCCGGCATCGACACCAAGCCGCTGATCGGCCATCTCGCTGCCTGGAACTACTTCCAGTCGGTGAAGAACCCGGCCAACGAGGCCTTCATCAAGACGTGGCAGACCTTCACCAAGAATCCGAAGCGGGTGACGAACGACCCCATGGAAGCCCATGTGATCGGCTTCAACATGTGGGTCGAGGCGGTGAAGAAGGCCGGTACGACCGACCCCGACGCCGTCATCGACGCCATGATCGGCATCGCGGTGCCGAACCTGACGGGCGGCCTCTCGGCCATGATGCCGAACCACCACATCACCAAGCCGGTGCTGATCGGCGAGATCCAGGGCAACGGTCAGTTCGACGTCGTGTCGGCGACCCCCCTTGTCGTCGGCGACGAATGGTCCGACTACCTGCCCGATTCCAAAGACCTGATCGCCGATTGGCGCAAGCCGATGAACTGCGGCAACTTCAACGTTGCCACGGGCAAGTGCGGCGGCAAGGGCAAGTAGGGCCCTAGTCTCAGCAACAACCAACTCACAGGGCGGGGCGACTTTCGAGTCGCCCCGTTCCCATCTCCGGGTTAATTCTCAATCATGCTTTTCCTGCGTACGCTCGCGACGCTGTTGTCGGCACTGGCCTCGGTGCTGATCGCTGCCACGGCCTTCGCTGCCGATCTGCCGACTCTCGTGGGCAACCTTACCGCCGGGGGCTTCGGTGATCGTGAGACGGCGATCGGGGCACTGGCAGCGTCGGGCGAACCACGTGCCGCGCCGATCCTCGAGGCCTTGGGCGCCGGCCGGCTCTTCGTTCGCAAATCCGACAACCTCGTGCTGGTCGGCAAGCCCGATGGCAATCAGCTCGCCTTGACCGAGGCGATATCCGGAAAGCCGGCTGGCAGCGCCACTGAGGCGGAACTCGACCGCGTGCGGGTCAACAATCGGCTGCGCGGCGTCATCGAGGCTGCCGTCGGCTCGCTCACCCTGATGAGCCCCAATCCGCGGATCCGCGCCGAGGCAGCTGACTCGCTGTTCACGCGCCGCGACGCAACGGCGCTCGCGGCCCTGGACGAAGCTCTTGCCGCCGAGAAGGATCCCCGTATCAAGCGCTCGATGAGCGAGGCGCGTGCTGCCATCGTGCTCGGCTCAGATGCTCCGGCACCGCAGAAGCTCGAGGCCATCGCGCTGGTGCGCGAACGTGGCGATCGTGACGCACTGGGCGTTCTGGCCGCAACTGCGTCGTCGGCATCCGACGCCGAGGTCAAGGCGGCCGCTGCCGCCGCCGCCGATGCCATCCGCCAGAGGCTTGCCGCCTGGGGGGCGGTGCAGAACATCTGGTACGGCATATCGCTCGGTTCTGTCCTGCTGCTGGCGGCGATCGGACTCGCCATCACCTTCGGCACCATGGGCGTCATCAACATGGCGCATGGCGAGATGGTGATGTTGGGCGCCTATACGACCTTCGTCGTGCAGGACGTTATCCGCACCTCGGCGCCGCATCTGTTCGACGCTTCGCTGCTGATCGCATTGCCGCTCGCCTTCGCAGTTGCGGGCGGGGTCGGCATCCTGATCGAGCGCGGCATCATCCGCTTCCTCTATGGTCGTCCGCTCGACACCCTGCTGGCCACCTGGGGCCTGTCGCTGGTGTTGCAGCAGGCCGTGCGCTCGATCTTCGGCTCGTCCAACCGCGAGGTCGGCGCGCCGTCGTGGATGTCCGGGGCCTTCCAGGTCGGCCAGCTCAACATTACCTACGGCCGGCTGTGGATCGTCGTGTTCTCGCTCATGGTGTTCCTGGCGCTCATCCTGCTGCTGCGCAAGACGCCGCTCGGCCTCAACATGCGTGCCGTCACCCAGAACCGGCCGATGGCTTCGGCCATGGGCATCCGCACGCCGCGGGTCGATGCCCTGACGTTCGGCTTGGGCTCGGGGATCGCCGGCCTCGCCGGTGTGGCGCTCAGCCAGATCGACAACGTCAGCCCCAACCTCGGCCAAGGCTACATCATCGATTCGTTCATGGTCGTGGTGTTCGGCGGGGTCGGCAATCTGTTCGGCACGCTGATCGGCGCGCTGACGCTGGGCGTGATCAACAAGTTCCTGGAGCCCTATGCCGGCGCGGTGCTGGGCAAGATCCTGGTGTTGGTGTTCATCATCCTGTTCATCCAGCGCCGGCCGCGCGGCCTGTTCGCGCTGAAGGGCCGCTCCGTCGAATGAAGTCCGTCGAATGAAGTCCGTCGAATGATCACGCGTTTCCTGCTCCAGGGCATGAACCGGAGTCTACGCCTCTTCGTGCTGCTGGTGCTGGCGGTCGGCGTCGCGCTGCCTTTGCTCAACCAGTTGATGCCGCCCGGCAGCCCGTTTCACGTGCCGGCCTGGCTGCTGCAATTGATCGGCAAATACCTCAGCTTCGCCCTGCTGGCGCTGGCGGTCGATCTGGTGTGGGGCTTCTGTGGCATCCTCTCGCTCGGTCACGGCGCCTTCTTCGCGCTCGGCGGCTACTGCATGGGCATGTACCTGATGCGCCAGATCGGCAGTCGCGGCGTCTACGGCAATCCGCTTCTGCCCGACTTCATGGTATTCCTGAACTACAAGCAACTGCCCTGGTTCTGGTACGGCTTCGACAACTTCGGATTCGCCATGCTCATGGCGGTACTGGTGCCGAGTATTCTGGCTTTTGCGCTGGGCTGGTTCGCCTTCCGTAGCCGCGTCACCGGTGTCTATCTCTCGATCATCACCCAGGCGATGACCTTCGCGCTCATGCTGGCGTTCTTCAGGAACGACATGGGCCTGGGCGGCAACAACGGCATGACCGACTTCAAGGAGATCCTGGGTTTTTCCGTGCAGGCCGACAGTACGCGCGCCGTGCTCTGCTTCGCTTCGGCCCTCACGCTGGCGCTGGGGCTCATCGTGTCGGCGGCGATCGTCGGATCTCGCTTCGGCAAGGCGTTGACCGCGGTGCGTGACGCCGAGAGTCGCATGCGCTTTCTCGGCTACCGGGTCGAGGGCTACAAGCTTTTCGTCTTTGTGTTCTCGGCCGCCATGGCCGGCATCGCAGGCGCGCTCTATGTGCCGCAGGTCGGCATCATCAACCCCAGCGAATTCTCCCCCGCCAATTCCATCGAGGCCGTGCTCTGGGTCGCGGTCGGCGGCCGCGGCACGCTGATCGGGCCGGTCATCGGTGCCTTCATCGTGAACTTCGGCAAGACTTGGCTCACCGGCGCGCTGCCCGAGGTCTGGCTGTTCGCGCTTGGCGCGCTCTTCATCGTTGTCACCTTGCTGCTGCCCAAGGGCGTGGTCGGCCTGTGGGGCCAGATCAAGGCGCGCTCGCAGGCGAAGAAGGCGAGGGCGCCGACATGACCGACACCAGCATGCGAAGCACGTCGGCGCTGCTCTATCTCAGCGGTGTCACCGTGTCGTTCGACGGATTCAAGGCACTGAACAACCTCTCGCTGCTGGTCGAGCCGGGCGAGATGCGGGCCATCATCGGCCCCAACGGCGCCGGCAAGACCACGATGATGGACGTGGTCACCGGCAAGACCCGGCCCGATTCGGGCGAGGTCGTGTTCGACGGCAGGGCCGATCTCACCAAGCTCGACGAAGCCGACATCGCCACGCTCGGCATCGGACGGAAGTTCCAGAAGCCCACCGTGTTCGAGAACCACACCGTGCGCGACAACCTGCTGCTGGCGCTCTCCGGCCTGCGCAACTGGTATCGTCTCCTGCTCGCCATGCCGACCCGGGCGGAGAACGACCGCTTGGCGGAGATCCTTTCCATCATCCGCATGGAGGAGCAGCAGCACATGCTGGGCGCGCGCCTCAGTCACGGCCAGAAGCAATGGTTGGAGATCGGCATGTTGCTGGCCCAGGATCCCAAGCTTCTGCTGGTCGACGAACCGGTGGCCGGGATGACCGATGTCGAGACCGAGACGACGGCGCAGGTGTTGCGCGAGATCAACAAGACGCACTCGGTCGTAGTGGTCGAGCACGACATGAGCTTCGTGCGCGCTCTCGACGTCAAGGTGACGGTGCTGCACGAGGGTTCGATGCTGGCCGAGGGCACGCTCGACCAGGTCAGCGCCGATCAGCGTGTCGTCGAAGTCTATCTCGGGCGATGACGATGCTTGCGGTCCAGGACGTCAACCTCTTCTACGGCGCCGCTCAGGCGCTGCGGTCCGTCTCGCTGTCGGCGACAATCGGCAAGGTGACCTGCCTGCTGGGGCGCAACGGTGTGGGCAAGACCAGCCTGCTGCGTGCCATCGTCGGTCTCCAGCCGATCGCCTCAGGTTCGATTGCGCTTGATGGCCAGGACGTCTCGAAGCTGCCGCCCTTCGAGCGGGCGTGGCGCGGCGTGGCGCTGGTGCCGCAGGGCCGCGAGATCTTTCCGCTGCTGACGGTGAAGGAGAACCTCGAGACCGGCTTCGCACCGGTCGGCCGCGACCAGCGCAAGATTCCCGACGAGGTGTTCGAGCTCTTCCCGGTGCTCGCCTCGATGCTGAAGCGCCGCGGCGGCGATCTTTCCGGCGGCCAGCAGCAGCAACTCGCCATCGGTCGCGCACTCACCATGCGGCCCAAGTTGCTGGTCCTCGACGAGCCGACCGAAGGCATCCAGCCTTCGGTGATCAAGGACATCGGCCGCGCCATCGTCTTCCTGCGCCAGCGCGGCGACATGGCGATCCTGCTGGTCGAGCAGTACCTCGAATTCGCCCATGAACTCGCCGACGATTTTGCGGTCATGGATCGAGGCGAGGTCGTGATGTCGGGCACCCGCGAGACGTTCGATGCGGATGCAGTGCGCCGTCACATGACGGTCTGAGCCCCGCGCACGAGCCGGCCAGGGCGTTCGCCTGTCAGTTCGTCATCACGCACCGTCTCGACCCCCGATACGAAGGTGTGGCGGTAACCCGATGCACGTTGGATCAGGCGGCGGCCGCCGGCTGGCAGATCGTAGACCACCTCGGGACGCTTCAGACTGAGGGCGTCGAAGTCGATGATGTTGATGTCGGCCTTGTGGCCGGGTACCAGCAGGCCGCGATCGGCGAGGCCATAGGACAGCGCAGTGCCCCGCGTCTGCTTGGCGATCAGGAACTCGAGGCTGAGCCGGGGCCCGCGGGTGCGGTCGCGGCCCCACAGGGTCAACAACGAGGTCGGCGAGGAGGCATCGCAGATCACACCGACATGGGCGCCGCCGTCGGCCACGCCCAGCACCGTGGCAGGATCGGTGATCATCTCATGCACCACGTCGAGGCTGCCGGCGGCGTAATTCTCGAACGGCAGCATCAGCAGGCCCTTGCCGTCCAGCGCGAGGATCGCCTCGAGGGCGACTTCGTGCGGCGTGCGGCCGCTACGTTCGGCAATGGCGGCGACCGAGTTGGCGAGGTCGGGCTCGTAGTCCGGCCGGTCGGCGATGGGAAACATCTTGTGGAACGCTTCGCCCATGAACGCCGGCGCGCCGCCCTCGGTGCGTGGTGCGAGCAGGCGCTGGCGCAAATCGGCGTCGGCCAGCAGGCGCCGATAGCGTTCGGTCGGCGTGAGATCGCGCAGCTCGCGCCACACTGGATGGGCGACGAACGGATGGACGGTGGTCTCGAGCCCCATGATCACGCCGATCGGCCGGGAGCCGACTTGCGCATTGGCCTCGCGGCCGGTGGCGCGCATGCGGTGGATGTTGGCCAGCGTGTCGCGCCACAGCTCGGGCTGGGCATCGACCTGGACCAGCAGGCAGGAGAGCGGACGGCCGGCCAGCGTCGCCGCTGCTTCCAGCGCCTCGAACTCGCCGGGGCCGAAGTCGGAGTTCACCTCGATCACGCCGCGGCCGGCGCGTTTCATGCCCTGCACGATGCCCAGCAACTCGGCCTCGCGGGCCGACAACGAGGGCGTAAAGCGGCCGTCGCGGGCCTTGTGCTTGGTGGTGCGCGAAGTCGTGAATCCCATGGCGCCGGCGCGCAGCGCCTCTTCGGTGAGCCGCGCCATCTCCTCGATCTCGCGCCCGCTCGGCACCTCGGCGTGCTCGGCACCGCGGTCGCCCATGACATAGAAGCGCAGTGCGCCGTGCGGTAGCTGGGCCGCCACGTCGACGGCGCGATTCATCGAAGCCAGCGCGTCGAGATAGTCGGGGAAGGATTCCCAGTTGAACTTCACGCCTTCGCTGAGGACGGTGCCGGGAATATCCTCGACGCCTTCCATCAGATTGATGAGATAGCCCGAGGCACCGGGTCGCACCGGCGCGAAGCCGACACCGCAGTTGCCGAAAATCGTGGTGGTGACGCCGTGCCAGGAGCTGGGTGTGACGAAGGGATCCCAGGTCGCTTGGCCGTCGTAGTGCGTGTGGATGTCGACGAAGCCCGGTGCCACGATCAGGCCGGCGGCGTCGATCTCGTGCTTGGCCGTGCCCAATGCGGGACCGACTGCCGCGATCTTTCCATCTTGCACTGCAACATCGGCGGTACGGCGCGGGGCGCCGGAACCGTCGATCACGGTTCCGTTTCGGATGACGAGGTCAAACATGGGTGGAGGATAGGCCGGAGCTACCCGAGCGGTCTATGTTCGCGGCTCCGAAATCCATCCCGCTGGGAGTAGGATCTTTGCAAAAGCCATTGCTCTTCACGCCGCTCAAGCTACGCGACGTCGTTGCGCGCAACCGCTGCGTTGTCTCGCCGATGGTGCAATTCCGCGCCACGGACGGAGAGGTGAACGATTTTCATCTGGTGCATCTTGGCAAGTTTGCACTGGGCGGATTCGGCATCGTGTTCACCGAGAACTGCGCCGTCGAGCCGCGCGGCCGGGTCACCCAGGGCGATCTCGGCCTGTGGGACGACGGTCAGATCGCCAGCCACAAACGGCTGGTGGCCTTTCTCAAGGGCGAAGGTGCCCTCGCGGCCACCCAGATTACCCATTCCGGCCGCAAGGGCTCGACACCGCGCGTCTTCGACAAGCCCGGCGAGCTCGGCCCGGCCGGTGCCGGCTGGCAGAAGTGGGAGGTGGTCGGCCCGTCCGACCAGGCCGCTGCCGAAGGCTGGTTGAAGCCGCGCCAGCTGAACGCCGTCGAGATCGCCGACCTGGTGGAAAAGTTCGCCGCCGCGGCCAGGCGCGCCGATGCCGCCGGCTACGACGTGCTCGAAATCCACGCTGCACACGGCTATCTCCTGGCCCAGTTCCTGTCGCCGATCAGCAATACCCGTAACGACCAGTACGGCGGCGACCGTGCCGGCCGCATGCACTTCCCGCTCGATGTCGCCCGTGCGGTGCGTGCGGCATGGCCGGAGAACAAGCCGCTGTTCCTGCGCGTCTCGGCGGTCGATGGCGGCGGTGGCTGGGATATCGACGACACCATCGCCTTCGCTAGCGAACTGAAGGCGATCGGCGTCGACGTGATCGACTGTTCTTCGGGCGGCATCGCGGGCGCGGCGACGGCGGCCGGCGTCAAGCGCAGCCTGGGGTTTCAGGTCACGTTCGCCGCAGCGGTGAAGAAGGAATCTTCGATCAAGACCATGGCGGTCGGCCTGATCCTCGAGGGGCCGCAGGCCGAGGCGATCCTGCAGGCCGGCGATGCCGATCTGATCGCGATCGGACGCCAGGCGCTCTACGAGCCGTTCTGGCCGCTGCATGCGGCGCAAGCGCTGGGCTGCGACCCCGACTGGGATATGTGGACGCCCGAGTACGGCTGGTGGCTCGAGAAACGCGAACATACGCTTGGAAGAAAATAGGGCGGAAAGCAGACAATGACAGGCATCCTTGCCGGGCTTCGCATCATCGAAGGCTCGGCCTTCATTGCCGCCCCTCTGGGTGGCATGACCCTGGCGCAGATGGGCGCCGACGTGATCCGCTTTGACGATCTGAACGGCGGCCTCGACAGCGACCGTTGGCCGATCACCGAAGACGGCCGGTCGATCTACTGGGCGGGGCTGAACAAGGGCAAGCGCTCGATCGCCGTCGATCTGCGCAGTCCGAAGGGACGTGAACTGCTAACCGCACTTATCACCGCGCCGGGCGAAGGCGCCGGTATCTTCACCACCAACATGCCGGCGCGTGGTTGGCTTGCCTATGAGGAACTCGCCAGGAGGCGCGCCGACCTTATCGCGCTCAACATCATCGGCGCCCGCGACGGCAGTGCCCATGTCGACTACACCATCAACGCCATCACCGGCTTCCCGATGGTGACGGGGCCAACCGGTCACGAAGGCCCGGTCAACGCCGTGGCACCACCGTGGGATCTCGCCACCGCCTATGCCGGCGCGATGGCGATCCTGGCCGCCGAACGCCACCGTCGCCTGACGGGCCACGGCCAGAAGATCGTTTTGCCCCTGCAGGACATGGCGCTCGCCGTGACGTCGGCCCTCGGCTACATCGGCGAGGCCGTGGTCAACGACGTCGATCGGCCGCGATACGGCAACGAGATCTTCGGCACCTTCGGCCGCGACTTCCGCACCAGGGACGGCCGCTTCCTGATGATCTGCATTTTCTCCGATCGCCATGTCGACGCGCTGGCGACGGCCGGCGGCTTCAGGCAGGCCTTTGCCGAGATCGAGAAGGAGACCGGCTTCGACCTGAAGAGCGACGCTGGCCGCTGGGAGGCCCGCCATCGGCTGTGC
>CALDNT010000200.1 GCA_937915145.1 uncultured Reyranella sp. | reverse complement strand
GCGCGCTGCACCTCGGCGCGCACCAGACCGAAGCCGCTTTCATAGTCGTGACCCACGATGCGGGCCGGCCATTCGCGATCCTCGATATCGGTAATGGTGACACTGTCGGCTTCCATGATCAGGTAGCCGATGGTGACGACCAGGCCTTCGTCATCGATCACGATGCCATGGCCTTCGCGCTCGGCGCCAAGCGTCTGGGCCGAGCGGCGATTCGCCGGAACGGTGGTTTTCAAGCCAACTACCGCCGGCAATGCCTCTGCAACCGCCGGCGGCATGCCGGACGAACGACCAGGCATCCGCGCCTCGACGCCATCCTGGCCGGCCGGCCAATGGCCACTGCCGTTGGCGGAACCGTTAAGCCCTCGGGCCATATCTACACCCCCTATATTTCACACTGGGTGGGTTCTCAGTCTAGAAGATAGGCGTCCGCCGCCCCGATTGCTATACGACGCTGCATGGTGCCCCCCGCTGACCCGTTCGAAATTACCGACGATCCCGCCCCGGCGACTGCCGAGCCGGCCCGCCGCGCCCTGGCGTCGACGGCCCATCTCGATGGGCTGAACGAAGAACAGCGGATCGCGGTCACCCACCAGGGCGGACCGCTGCTGGTGCTGGCCGGCGCCGGCACCGGCAAGACCCGCGTACTGACCTCGCGGATCGCCCATCTGCTGATCGGCGGCCGGGCCCGGACATCGCAGATCCTGTCCGTTACCTTCACCAACAAGGCCGCCCGCGAGATGCTGGACCGCGTGGCCGCGCTGATCGGTGGCGCCGCCGACGGCATGTGGCTCGGCACCTTCCACGCAATCGGCGTCAGGGTCCTGCGCCGCCACGCCGAACTGGTGGGGTTGAAAAGCAACTTCACCATTCTCGACACCGACGATCAGACACGGCTGATCAAGCAGCTTCTGCAGGCCGAAGGCATCGACGACAAGAAATGGCCGGCGCGAGTGCTCAGCGGCATCATCCAGCGCTGGAAGGACCGCGCGCTGACACCTGACAAGTTGTCGGACGACGATTCCGGCGAATTCGCCAACGGCAAGGCCGCCGACATCTACCGTCAGTACCAGGAGCGGCTCGTCGAGGTGAATGCCGTCGATTTCGGCGATCTCGTCATGCACTGCGTGACCCTGTGGCAGAAGCATCCCGATATTCTGGCGCTCTACCATGGCCGCTTCCAGCATATCCTGGTCGACGAGTACCAGGATACCAACGTGGCGCAGTATCTGTGGCTGCGCCTGCTGGCGCAGGGCACCCAGGACGTCTGCTGCGTCGGCGACGACGACCAGTCGATCTACGGCTGGCGCGGCGCAGAGGTCGGCAACATCCTGCGCTTCGAGAAGGATTTTCCCGGCGCCACCGTCGTCCGGCTGGAACGCAACTACCGTTCGACGCCGCATATCCTGGCTGCCGCCTCGCACCTGATTTCCCACAACGAGGGGCGGCTGGGAAAGACACTGTGGACCGAGGCCAAGGAGGGCGAGCGCATCGCGGTGCGCGGCGTATGGGACGGCGATGAAGAGGCCCGCGGCATCGGCGAGGAGATCGAAGCGCTGCAGCGCGACCAGCACAAGCTGGCGCAGATCGCCATTCTGGTGCGCGCCGGTTTCCAGACCCGCGAGTTCGAGGAACGCTTCATCACCATGGGGCTGCCCTACCGGGTGATTGGCGGACCGCGCTTCTACGAACGCCAGGAGATCCGCGATGCACTGGCCTATTGCCGGGTCACCGTGCAGCACGACGACGACCTCGCCTTCGAGCGCATCTACAACACACCGCGGCGCGGCCTTGGCGAATCGGCGCTGCGCACGCTCCGACTGATCCAGCGCACCCAGAAGATATCGCTGTTCGAGGCAACCCGGCGGGCGCTTGAAACCGACGAACTGAAGGCCCGGCCACGCAAGGCGCTGGGCGAGCTGATCCGGAACTTCGAACGCTGGCGGGCCATGCTCGACGGCATCAAGCATGTCGAGGTGGTCGAAACCCTGCTCGATGAGTCGGGCTACACCGACATGTTGCGGCTCGATCGTTCGCCCGAGGCCGAGGGCCGACTGGAAAACCTGAAGGAACTCACCAACGCCCTGGAGGAATTCGACTCCCTCCCCGCCTTTCTCGAGCATGTGGCGCTGCTCACCGACATGGCCGATCGCAGCGACACCGACATGGTGAGCATCATGACGCTTCATGCGGCCAAGGGCCTCGAGTTCGACACGGTGTTCCTGCCGGGCTGGGAGGAAGGCCTGTTCCCCAACCAGCGCGCGCTCGACGACAAGGGTCTGCCCGGCCTCGAGGAAGAACGGCGGCTGGCCTATGTCGGACTGACCCGCGCGCGCAAGCGGGCGTATGTTTCGTTCGCCGCCAACCGGCGCATCTTCAACCAGTGGCAGGCCGCGATCCCCTCGCGCTTCCTGCGCGAACTGCCGACCGACCGCCTGGCGGAGAGCAGCGACGCCGGGCTCTACGCCACCTACTCGACCGGCCATCACGGCGGCCTGCGCGACCAGGCCAGCGGCTTCGCCTACGAAAGCCTCGGCGCTGGCCGCACGCGGCACACGCGCTGGCGGGACGAGACGCTGGACGACCGCCGCGCAGTCGAAGGCGACAAGCCCGACCTCGGTATCGGTCAGCGTGTTTTTCACCAGAAGTTCGGTTATGGCCGCATCGTTGCCGTCGATGGCAACAAGCTCGATATCGACTTCGAGAAGGCCGGCCCGAAGAAGGTGCTCGACAGCTTCATCGAGGCGGCGTGAGCAGCTGGAAGGCCTGGACGGTTGTTCCGGCCGACGACCGCGTCGCGCGAGAGCAGGCCCTCGAGCACCTGGCGGAGAAGGATTTTGTTGTCACCAGTCGTGAGGTCTCGCGCGATGGACCATGGCGCCTCGAGATCTTCGGCCACGGCGATCGATCCGAGGTTCAGGCGGCGATCGACGCTGACTGGCGCTGGGAGGATCTTCCGGACAAGGATTGGGTGGCGGAAAACCAGCGGTCGTTCCGGCCGTTCGCCGTCGGGCCGTTCTGGGTCCACCCCTCGCATGATGCCGGCGGCCGGCCGGCCGGTTTGCTGCCCCTGCAGATCGACGCCGGCCTCGCCTTCGGCACCGGCACGCACGCGACCACGCGCGGCTGCCTGGAAATGCTGGCCACACTGGATCCGGTCGAAACCATCAGTTCAGTCGATGTAGGTTGCGGCAGCGGCATCCTCGCCATCGCCATGGCCAAGCTGTGGCAGCGCCCGGTACTGGGCGGCGATAACGATGCCGAGGCGGTCGCCGTGGCGGCAGAGAACGCCGGCCTGAACGGCGTTGGCGATTTATGCCGCTTCGCAACGGCGGCTGGCCTCACGGCGCCCGAACTCGCCGCGCCGGCACCTTACGATCTCATCGTGGCCAATATTCTCGCCGGTCCGCTGGTCGATCTTTCGGATGCCTTCGCCGCAGCGTTGCGCCCCGGTGGCCGCGTGTTGCTGAGCGGGCTGCTCGTCGAGCAGGCAGCACTCGTGCTGTCCGCCTATCGGCGCCGCGGCTTCGAGTTCGAGCGGCGCCTCGATCTCGAAACCGGCGGCGCGTGGTGGCGTACACTGCTGCTGCGCCGGAGCTGACCGCAGATCCCGCAACGAAAAGGGGGCCGGCTTTCGCCGACCCCCACTACGCTTACGCTACGCGACTATCGATCAGGACAACCTGGATCAGGCCGCGCGATGAAGGTTCTGGTTGGCGGCCAACATGCCGCCGGTAACGTCGAACTGCGGCGCAACACCTTCCGCGGCTTCACGGACAGCGAACGGAATGTCGCCACGGGCAAGCCCGAGGTCGGCCAACTCGCGGTCCGTCATGCGCAACAGCTGCGACTCAGCGGCGCGCAGCTTGAAGTCCGACCTGATCCCGGCCACGAGGCGGCGGTATTGGCGGGCCAGCCAAAGCGCGGCATCGCCCAAGGCATTCGACATCAGCTCGGCGCGCGCATAGCGAGCGCGGAGCTCGATCAGTTGGCGATCAGCGAACGTGACGACGCTTTTCGCCTTTTCGTTTCCTCCCGCCGGCGCAGTTTCGCTGGTCAGATCTTCAAACATCCGAATCGGCTGGGTCAACATGGTACTCTCCTCAAATGGTGCGACGCGGTACGCGATGCTGCATCGCACTAAGCAAATATAGAGCCTTGAGTTACAACGATAAGTCAGCAGTCGGTACTTCTGATATGCACTGGACGCATAGGGCACACTATTTCAGCATTTCGCAGATACAAACGAGCAAATATCAGCCAATTTGCCTCTATGAAATACGCCGCGTAGGGTCTGGCGCATCATGAGTTCCGTTCCTGACGACGTGCTGCAAATTCTCCGCCGGCATGGCAACAGCCCGGCCCCTTCCGCGCTCGATGCCTTGATGCGTGGTGTCGCTGCGGCCCCAGAGGGACTGGCCGGTCCGGAGTGGGCCGAACTGATCTCTCCCGATCCCGACACCGAACTGACCAACGCCCTGGTCGCCTGGCGGGCAGAATTGGCGAATTCCGCCGACGGATTGGACATGGCTCCCGCGCCGCCCGAGCGGCTTGCGGCATTACGTGCCGAACTGAGGCGCCGCGGCATCGACGGGTTCGTGGTGCCACGCGCCGACGAACATCAGGGAGAGTATGTCCCTCGCGGCTCGCAGCGCCTGGCCTGGCTCACCGGTTTCGGCGGATCGGCGGGCCTGGCCATCGTCTTGGCCGATCGGGCCGCAATTTTCATCGACGGCCGCTACACGCTGGCTGCGCGTTCCCAGGTCGATACCGCTGCCTTCGTTCCCCACCAGATCCCGGAGCAGTCGCCCGAAGCCTGGATCGCCGCCAATCTGCCGAAAGATGGCCGATTGGGCTTTGACCCCTGGCTGCAGACCGTCGATGGCCAGGAGCGCTTCGCCCGCGCCTGTCAGCGCGCCGGCGGCTCGTTTGTCGCCATCGAGTCCAATCCCATCGACTCGATATGGCACGATCGCCCGCCGCCGCCGCTGGCGCCCATGCTGCCGCATCCCGTCGAACTGGCCGGCGAGGCCAGCGAGGCCAAGCGCAAGCGTATCGCCGCCATCGTCTCCGACAAGGGTGCCGACGTGGCGTTGATCACCGCGCCCGACTCGATTGCGTGGCTGTTGAATGTGCGCGGTGGCGACGTGCCGCGCACGCCGTTCGCGCTGGGCTTCGCGCTGTTGCACAGCGATGGCCACGTCGACCTCTACATGGACCGTCGCAAGGTGCCTGGCCGCACGATCGGCTGGCTGGGCAACGCCGTCACACTGGCGCCGCCGGACGAACTGGGCGCGGCGCTCGAGACCCTGGGGCGGATGGGCAAGCGCGTGCTGATCGAAACCTCGACCGCTCCACATTGGGCGTCGACCCGCCTTCAGGCCGCCAACGCCACGATCGTTCGCGACGCCGATCCGGTCGCCCTGCCCAAGGCCTGCAAGAATGCGGTCGAACTCGATGGCATTCGCGCCGCGCACCACCGCGATGGTGTCGCGGTGAGCCGCTTCCTCGGCTGGCTGGCGGCCCGATCGACAAGCGGCAATCTGCGCGAGATCGAAGCTTCCGACCGACTGCAGGCGATGCGCCAGGAAACCGGCGCGTTGCGCGACCTCAGTTTCGATACGATTTCCGGCGCCGGCCCCAATGGTGCGATCGTCCACTACCGCGCCTCGGCGGCGACTGAGCGCGTATTGCAGCCGGGCAGCCTCTATCTGGTGGACTCCGGCGGGCAGTACCGCGACGGCACGACCGACATCACCCGCACCATCGCCATCGGCACACCGACGCCTGAAATGCGCGACCGTTTCACCCGCGTGCTCAAGGGTCACATTGCGTTGGCGACCGCGCGGTTTCCGGCCGGCACCACGGGCTCGCAACTCGACGCGCTGGCGCGCTACCACCTGTGGCAGGCCGGCGTCGACTACGACCACGGCACCGGACACGGCGTCGGCGCCTACCTGTCGGTACACGAGGGCCCGCATCGCATTTCCAAGATGGCCAGCACCGTTGCGCTGCTGCCTGGCATGATCGTCAGCAACGAGCCGGGCTACTACAAGACCGGCGCCTACGGCATACGCATCGAAAACCTGGTGGCGGTGCGGGAGGCCGAGATCGACGGCGCCGACCGGCGCTACCACGAGTTCGAGACGCTGACTCTGGCGCCGATCGATCTGGCCTGCATCGAGGTCAGCCTGCTGAGCGACGCCGAGCGCAAGTGGCTGAACGACTATCACTGCCGCGTGCGCGAGGCGGTGGGGCCGGATGTCGACGACGCCACTCGCCAATGGCTCGTCGACGCGACCCGCGCTCTCTAGGCCTGTGGCCCGGCGCTAATCCTTCAAGACGGTTCGGCCCAGCACGACGTCCTCATAGACGTGCAGCGACGGCAGTCCACCCGTGTGCATGAACAGCACCTTGGCGTTGGGCTTAAAGTGACCCTGGCGTGCCAGGCCGATGAGGCCCGCCATGATCTTTCCGGTATAGACCGGGTCGAGCAGAATGCCTTCGGTCCGCGCCAGCATCTGCACAGCTTCGACCATCTTGGCGTTGGGCACGGAGTATTTCGGCTGCCAGAAGCCGCCGAAGCTCTTCACCGCCTCGCGCGGGATCTTGCCGATTCCGAGGAGGTCGGCGACGGCCTGTGCTTCCTTGAGGACCAACGGCTCCTGGTCGGCGGGGTCGCGGCTGACGCCGATGCCGATCAGCGGGATCCTGATGTTGTTGCCGAAGAAGCCCGCGACCATGCCGCCATGGGTGCCCGAGCTGCCCGACCCGACCACGATGGCATCGAGCGCCAACCCCATGTCCAGCCATTGCTGCTGCATTTCCTGCACGCACGCCACGTAGCCCAAGCCGCCAATCGCGTTCGAGCCGCCCCCCGGGATGACGTAGCCCTTGCGGCCGAGCGAAGCGACTTCCTGCGCGACCTTCGACATCGCCGCGCCCACATCCGAACCGCCGGGCACCACGGTGATGGCTTCGACGCCCATCAACTCGAACATGAAATTGTTGCCGCCGGCTTCCTTGCTGTAGCTGCCGGGGACGCGCTCCTCGATCACGAACCGGCACTTGAGCCCTTCCTTGACCGCGGCGGAGAGGGTGATGCGGCAATGATTGGACTGCGGAGCGCCGCAGGTGATCAGCGTATCGGCACCCTGCGCCAGCGCATCGGCGGCGAGAAACTCGAGCTTGCGGGTCTTGTTGCCGCCGGGAAAAAGCCCCAGCAGGTCATCGCGCTTGATCCAGATCTCCGGCCCGACGCCGCCCGGGCAACCCGCCGCCAGGGCCTTGGTGAAGTGCGGAAGCAGTTCTATCGGCGTGGGGGCATGCGTGTAGCTACGACGGGGGAAACGGGCCAAATCCATTCAATCAACTCCAGCTTTCCATGATGATGCCGCAAGCGCCCCACCGAAGCTACTTGCTTAGCTCTATCCACTCTTCCTCGGTCATCGTCTGCACACCGAGTTCGGCCGCCTTGCGGGCCTTGGAGCCGGCGTTCTCGCCGACGACGACAAGGCTGGTCTTCTTCGACACCGAGTCGGTCACCTTGGCGCCCAGCTCTTCCGCCCGTGCCTTGGCAGCGTCACGGGTCATCGTCCCCAGCTCGCCGGTGAAGACCACGATCTTGTCCTTGAGCAGGGCATCGGCCGCGACGACGCGGCGCGCCACCGGCTCCACAGTCAGCTGCTTGCGCAGATCCTTGATGATGTCGACGGTATGGCCCTCACCGAAGAAGGCGCACATGGCATCGGCGGTGGTGACGCCGATCTGCTCGATGTTGCAGAGCCGGCCGTAGCTCTCGCCGACTTCGGCCGCTGCCTTCTCCTTTTTCACCGGATCGGGCTTCTTCTTCCGTTCCCCGGTCGCGGCCAGCATCGCGGCCAGCCAGGTGTCGGCGTCGCCATATTCCTGCGCTAGCAGCTTGGCCGTGGCTTCGCCAATCAGCGGGATACCGATGGCATAGATGTAGCGGTCGAGCGGGATCGTGCGCCGCGCCTCGATGGCCGCCAGCAGGTTGCGCACCGACAGATCACCCCAGCCCTCGCGCTTGTGTAATTCGCCGGCCTTTTCCTCCAGCCGAAACAGATCGCCCGGCGTCTTCAGCAATCCGTCGCGCCAGAAGTTCTCAATGTGAGTGCCGCCCAGCCCGTCGATGTCGAAGGCATAGCGCGACACGAAGTGCCGCAGCCGCTCGACCTGCTGGAACGGACATTCCAGCCCGCCCGAGCAGCGCCGCACCACACCGCCCTCCTCGCTCGCGACCCTGGTCTTGAGCGGACAGGGGCAATGGGTCGGGAACTCATACCTATGGGTCTTCTTCGACCGCTCTTCCGGAACGAAGCCCAGCACCTGCGGAACGACATCGCCGGCACGCTGAACGATCACCATGTCGCCGACACGCACGTCGAGGCGCTCGATCTCATCGGCATTGTGCAGGGTGGCGCGCGCCACCATGACACCGCCGACGTTGACCGGCTCGAGGTCGGCCACCGGCGTCAGCGCGCCGGTGCGGCCGACCTGGATGACGATGTCGTTGAGCCGCGTGCGCGCCTGCTCGGCCGGGAACTTATGGGCGATCGCCCAGCGCGGCGCGCGGCTGACGAAACCCAGCCGCTCCTGCCAGTCGATCCGGTCGACCTTGTAGACGACGCCGTCGATGTCGTAGGGCAGCGACGGGCGTTCCTCGCCGATCTTCCTGTAGAAGGCGCGTACCTCGTCGGCGGTGTGGCAGAGCTTGGTCAACGGATTGGTCTTGAAGCCCCACTCCTTCAGGAGCTTGAGGTATTCGCTATGCGTCTTCCAGGCTCGCGGCTCGGCCTCGCCCCAGGCATAGGCGAAGAAGCGCAGCGGACGGCTCGCGGTGATCTCGGGATCAAGCTGGCGCAAGGAACCGGCGGCAGTATTGCGCGGATTGACATAGGCTTTCTCGCCCGCCGCAACCTGGCGGGCATTCAAATCCATGAATGCCTTGCGTTCCATGTAGACTTCGCCGCGCACGTCGAAGGCCTTCGGCACGCTTTTGCCTTTGAGCTTTTGCGGGATGTCCTTGATGGTCCTGAGGTTGGCAGTGACGTCCTCACCGGTGGTGCCATCGCCGCGCGTGGCCCCCTGGACGAACACGCCGCCCTCATAGCGCAAGCTGATCGAGAGTCCGTCGATCTTCGCCTCGCAGCTCAACGCAATCTCGACATCGGGCTTGAGGTCGGTCTCGCGCTCCAGCCCCCGTCGCACGCGGTCGAGGAAGCCCTGCAGCTCCTCGTCGGTGAATGCGTTGTCGAGCGACAGCATCGGCCTGCCATGCTTGACCTTGGCGAAGGCCGTGGTCGGCGTCGGCGCCACCTTCTGCGTCGGACTGAACATGTCGACGAGTTGCGGAAAGCGCCCTTCGATCGCCTTCAGGCGCTGGCGCAACTTGTCGTACTCGGCGTCGGAGATCTCTGGAGAATCCCGCTCGTGATAGAGCTTGTCGTGATGGCCGATCTCGTCGGCCAAACGCTTGTGGTCGGCCCGGGCCTGGCGTTCGGTGAGCGCGTCGACCGGGAGGGACGCCACGACCTTGGCGGCGCGCGACATCGGCCGTCCTAGCCCGCGGTCGCCAGCAGGCGATCGGCGGCGGCTCGTGCCTCCGCCGTCACCTCGGCACCGGACAACATGCGCGCGATCTCCTCGCGCCGTCCCTTGGCATCGAGCGCCAGCACGTCCGTGCTCGCCGAGTTTCGGGTGGTGGTCTTGCGGATCAGCCAGTGGCGGTCGGCAACGGCTGCGACCTGCGGCGAATGCGTCACCACCAGGACCTGCACCTCCCTGGCGAGCCGCCTCAGCCGCTCGCCGACGGCGGCTGCGGTGGCGCCGCCGATGCCCGAGTCGACTTCGTCGAATACAATGGTCGCTGCATCGCCCACCTTGGCCAGGCAGACCTTGAGCGCCAGGAGGAAACGTGAAAGCTCGCCGCCCGACGCGATCCTGGCGATCGGCGCCGGCGGTGCGCCTGGGTTGGTGGAGACGGTGAACTGCACACGGTCTGTGCCCGCCCCCGACCATTCGGCTTCAGGCAACGATACCATCTCGGTAACGAATTTCGCCTTCTCCAGCTTGAGCGGCCCCAGTTCGGCCGCCACTGCCTTGTCGAGACGGGCCGCACCCCTGCGCCGGGCGGCGGCCAGCGTTTCAGCCGCACCGGCGTAGCTCACGCGGGCTGCCTTGGCTGCGGCCGCGAGCTTCTTCAGGCCGGCTTCGCCAGAATCGAGTGCCACGAGCTGGGCTGTCATCTTCTCGGCAAGCGCGGCCAGCTCCGGCACGGCAACATTGTGCTTGCGTGCGAGGGCGCGCAACGCGAACAGCCGCTCCTCGATCTTCTCCAGCCGCGCCGGGTCGAACTCCAGCGCCTCCCGCGCCGCCTCGAGCTGCGCCTGGGCTTCGGTCGTCTCGCTCAACGCCCGGCCCAGCGCCGCCAGTGGCACATCGAGATGCCCGCCGGCCTTGCCGACATTACGCTCGATCAAACGATGCGCTGTGCCGAGCGCGGCGACCGTACCACGCCCCTGCTCCAGCTCCGCCAGCGCCTGCGTCACGGCCTCGCCAAGCGCGCTGCCGGCCCGCAGCAACTGCCGCTCCGCCGCCAATGTCGCCTCGTCATCCGGCTTGGGCGACAACGTCTCGAGTTCCTTGACGGAATGACGCAGGAATTCCTCGTCACGCCGCGCTGCCTCGGCGGCGGCCAGCGCATCGGCATGCTCCCGCACCGCTATCTGCCAACTGTGCCAGGCGGCGCGAACCGCCCCCACTTGCTTCTCCAGGCCGGAGAAGGCGTCGAGCGAGACCCGGTGCGTGCCAACGTCGAGCAGACCGTGCTGCTCCATTTGTCCCTGGATTTCGACAAGAGTATCGCCGAGCCGGCGCAACAGTGCGACCGATGCCGGCTGGTCATTGACGAAGGCGCGGCCACGGCCGTCGGCGCCGACCATCCGGCGCAACGTCAGGATGTCCTCGCCGCCTAGTCCTTGTTCGGCGAGGATCGCATGCGCGGGATGGGTCTTGGGCAGGTCGAAAGCGGCGGCAACTGAAGCCTGCGCCGCCCCCCGGCGTACGGCCGAGGAATCGGCACGAGCTCCCAGGGCAAGGCCAAAAGCGTCGATCAGGATCGATTTCCCGGCTCCGGTTTCACCGGTGAGCGCGCCCAGGCCGCCATGGCCTGCCCGCGCGAAACCGAGATCGAGCTTCTCGATCAGGACGAAGTCGCGGATCGAAAGCGAAACCAGCATGCTGGCCGATCAGAAGATGCTGGAGAACCAGCCGCTCTTCTCGTCGGGCGGCTTTTGACCCTCTCCGGTGATCAGGAAGTAGCTGTCCTGATACCACTCGCTGCCGGGGAAATTGAACCCCAGCACGGCGGCGTTCTCCTGGGCCTCGTTCTTCACGCCGAGCGCCAGATAGCACTCGACGAGACGATGGAGTGCCTCGGGGACTGGGGTGGTGGTCTGATAACGTTCGATGACCACGCGGTAACGGTTGATCGCGCCGACATACTGTTGACGGGACTGGTAGAAGCGGCCGATCGCCATCTCCTTGTTGGCAAGATGGTCGATGGCGAGTTCGACCTTGAGGCGCGCATCGCGCGCGTACGGCGATCCGGAGAAGCGCTTGACGACCTCGGCCAGCGCCTCGAGAGCCTGTTGGGTGATACGCTGGTCACGCCCGACGTCGGAGATCTGCTCGTAGTAGCAGAGCGCTTTCAGGTAGTAGGCATAGGCGAGGTCGCGGTGACCGGGATGGAGCTGGATGAAGCGATCCAGGGCGATGATGGCTTCGTCGTACTTGTTCGATTCATAGTAGGCGAACGCGGCCATGATCTGGGCCTTGGTCGCCCACACGGAATAGGGGTGCTGACGGTCGACTTCCTCGAAGCCTTTCGCCGCCTTCTTGTATTCCTGCGCGCTCAGTTCGTTGAGCGCGCGGTTATACAACTGCTCGACCGGTTGCTCGACGTAGTTCTTGTCGTCGTCCGACGATCCGCAGCCGGCCAACACCAGCGCCAGCACCAGCCCGGCAACCACGCGACGCGTCCTACTTGCTCCCACTTTCGACATTTCCCATCCGTCAAACCACTGTGACGCCGGGTTATATCACGCGGGACCCAAAAGAAGAGGGGCCATTGGCCCCTCTTGACGAGTTGCGTGGAGAAGCCGAAGGCCTGCGTCAGTTGGCCTGCCGGCGTAGAAATGCAGGAATTTGCAGATCGTCGTCTTCCCGCGCGGGTTTGGCCCGCTCGGTGACGTCAAGGCTGATCGAAGTCTGAACCGGTCCAGGCCGCACTACAGGCTTGGGCGCGACGCCCACGACGTTTTCCGGCACCGGCCGCGCCACCGGCGGCTCGACGGACGTTGCAGCGGCCACCGGCTTGGGTGCGGAAAATGCCCCGGTGATGCGCTGGAAGAGGTTGGGAGATCGGCTGCTGTCACCCGCCGCCGGACGCGCGGCCATCGGCCGCGCCACCGGTTCGGTGGCACGTACTGCCGCCTTCATCGGCGGACGACTGACGCGCCAGTCGTTTTCGTCGACCAGGGGCCGCTGGACGGCCGCCGGAGCGGGAGCCGGCGCCGAGACTGGCGCCGGGGCCGGAGCTGTGGCCGCCGCAGGGATCGTCGCCGGAGCAGGCACCGGAGCGACCGGCGCGGGCGCCGGCGGTGCTGCCATGATCTGCACGGGGATCGGCGCTTCGGTCGGCGGCGCCGGCATTACGTCGACAGTCTCCGCCATCGCGGCGACGGGCGCTGCTTCGATCGACGGCGCCGGCGTCACGGGTGCCGACGCCGCTGGAGGCGCAGCAACAGAGGCCGCTGCGGAAGCTTCCGGCATCGGTGGCGCGGCTTGGGCCGCCGCCGGCATGGCGACACGGCCGACCGGCGGTGCCGTCGGGCGGCTGAGTGCCGGCTGGCCGGTCTGCATCGGTCGGCTCATGTCGAGCGACAGGTAGTTCGGCGCCGGCTGTTGCGCCGCCATGGCTGCGATGCCGGTGGCGACCACCGACACACGCATGCGCCCCTGCATCGTGGCATCGAAGGTCGAACCGAAGATGATGTTGGCCTCGGCATCGACTTCCTCGCGGATGCGGTTGGCCGCTTCGTCGACTTCGTGCAGCGTCATATCGAGACCGCCAGTGATGTTGATCAGGACGCCCTTGGCGCCCTTCATCGAGTGATCTTCCAGCAACGGGTTGGAGATCGCCGACTCGGCCGCGACACGGCTGCGGTCGGGACCCTCGGCCTCGCCGGTACCCATCATCGCCTTGCCCATCTCGCCCATCACGGTGCGGATGTCGGCGAAGTCGAGATTGATGAGGCCAGGCATGACCATGAGATCGGTGACGCCGCGCACGCCCATGTGCAGCACGTCGTCGGCCATCTTGAAGGCATCCGCGAAGGTCGTCTTCTCGTTGGCGATCTTGAACAGATTCTGGTTGGGAATGACGATCAGCGTGTCGACCACCTTCTCCAGTTCCAGGATACCCTGCTCGGCCGACTGCATGCGGCGCCGGCCCTCGAAATGGAACGGCTTGGTGACGACACCGATGGTCAGGATGCCCTGCTCGCGGGCCGCGGCGGCAATCACCGGCGCGGCACCAGTCCCCGTGCCACCGCCCATGCCGGCGGTGACGAACACCATGTTGGCGCCGTCGAGAAGCTGCAGGATCTCCGGCAACGCCTCCTCGGCCGCCTGACGGCCGACCTCGGGTCGGGCGCCAGCCCCCAAGCCCTGGGTGATGGTGATGCCGAGCTGTACGCGCCGGTCGGCAAGCGACTGGCCGAGAGCCTGGGCATCGGTATTGGCAACGATGAACTCCACGCCTTCCAGCGCGGCGCTGATCATGTTGTTCACGGCGTTTCCGCCCGCGCCACCGACTCCGACGACGGTGATACGCGGCTTAATCTCCGACTCCTTCTGAGGGAGGCTGAGGTTGATTGTCATTCGGCTTTCTCCACGCAAACGAGGGGGGTATCTGCTCGGAGTAGCGACGTGGGCCCGTTTAAGGAAAGACCCTTCACCGCCACCGGCCTTTTCTTATTGCTAACTACAGCCTGTTAGGGATTGCCACATCCCACACAACATATTGCCTAAAAGTTGTCCTTAATCCAACTGCCAATGCGACCGATTCGGCTCGCCTGGGCTTCCGCCGACACCGGCTGGGTCTGGGCGGCCGCCTGGTGGTGAAGGGCAAACGACAAAAGCCCCGCGGCGGCCGAGAATGCTGGCCCGCCAGTCGAATCAGCCAGTCCTGCAAGGCGCAGCGGCCCTCCGGTGCGGACTTTCTTGTTGAGAATGGCAGCGGCGACCTCAGCCACGCCGTCAAGCTGGCAGCCGCCGCCGACCAGAACCGCCCGGCCACCGGCCAACTTATCCACACCACTCGCCTCGAGCCGGCTGCGCACCAGTTCGAAGGTCTCCTCGACCCGGGGCCGGATGATGCCGACCAGAATCGACCGCGGGATGTGGTTCGGCCGAGTGCGCTCCTCCTCGCCGATCAACGGCACGTCGATGATATCGTACTCGTCGTTCGGCTTGGCGACCGCGCGACCGATCTGGGTCTTCATGCGTTCGGCATGGGCGAGCGGCGTCGACAACCCGCGGGCGATATCGCGAGTGACGTGCTCACCGCCGACCGGGATCGAATCGACATGA
>CALDNT010000199.1 GCA_937915145.1 uncultured Reyranella sp. | reverse complement strand
ATGCGCAGCCATTCCGGCGTGGCGCTGAAGATGTTCGAGACGCTGGCCGCCAAGGGCATAAACATCCAGGTGATCTCGACCTCGGAAATCAAGATCAGCGTCCTGCTGGCTTCCGAGTACACCGAGCTCGCGGTCCGGGCGCTGCACACCGCCTACGACCTCGATGCGGTGTGAAGGCATGGGTTTCCCCCGCGCCTATGCGAATAAGCCGATAGGCAGTCAGGCGCGGGTTTTGCTATAAGCTTGCCATGCGCGCGGCCCTTACCTGCAAGGCTTGCCTGAACGCCCGCCCGTCGGCGGTGTGGCAAGCCTACGCCTGCGCCATCGACCGCAACTTCGTAGTCATCCGACTCAAGTATCCCGCGGTCTGACCATGGAGAGATCAACTCCTCTGGCCGGACCGCGAATGCTCCTCAAGCGGCTCCGGGACACGATGGCGCGTGCCGGTTCCGTCGAGGAAACGCTGGCCGAAGTGGTGCGCCTGGTCGCCAACGAGATGGTGGCCGAGGTCTGCTCGATCTACCTCCTGCGCGCCGGCGAGGTGCTCGAGCTGTTCGCCACCCAGGGCCTCAATCCCTCGGCCGTGCACAGCACCCGCCTGCGGGTCGGCGAAGGTCTGGTCGGCGACATCGCCGCCCACGCCCGGTCGTTGGCGCTGGACGACGCCCAGGCTCATCCGCAGTTCGCCTATCGCCCCGAAACGGGCGAGGAAATCTATCACTCGCTGGCCGGTGTGCCGATCGTGCGGGCCGGCCGTGTGCTCGGCGTCCTGGTGGTGCAGAACCGCACCCGCCGCCAGTACGACGAGGAGGAAATCGAGACCCTGCAGACCATCGCGATGGTGCTGGCGGAACTGATCGCGGCCGGCCACATCGTCAGTCCCAACGAGATGCAGCAGGTCGACGGTCTCGGCCTGCTGCCGCTGCGCATCGATGGCGTGCAGCTGACGCCCGGCGTCGCGATCGGCTACGCCGTGCTGCACGAGCCGCGCATCGTGATCCAGCGGGTGGTCGCCGAGGATGTGACGCTGGAGCAGGAACGTTTCGAGGAAGCGCTGCGCGGCGTGCGCGCCGACGTCGACCGCATGCTCGAGGCCCACGACATGCAGTCGGGCGAGCAGCGCGAGATTCTCGAGACCTTCCGCATGTTCGTCGACGACCGCGGCTGGATGGAGCGTGTGCGCGAGGCCGTGGCCTCTGGCCTTACCGCCGAAGCCGGCGTGCAGCGTGCCTTCGACGACGTCCGCACGAGGCTCGGCCAGTCGACCGATCCCTACATTCGCGAACGTCTGAGCGACCTTCAGGATCTCTGCAACCGGCTGCTGCTGCGGCTGACGGGCCGGGTCGCCGCCGATCCGAGTTCGCTGCCCGACGACATGATCGTGGTTGCCCGCGACATGGGGCCGGCCGAGCTGCTTGACTACGATCGCACGCGCCTGCGCGGCGTGGTGCTCGAGGAAGGCTCGGCGTTGAGCCACGTCGCGATCGTCGCGCGCGCCCTCGATATCCCGGTGGTGGGCCGTGCGCCCAACGTCCTGTCGCGGGTCGAGGTCGGAGACCCGATCGTGGTCGATGGCGACAATGCCCAGGTGCTGGTGCGGCCGGCCGAGGATGTGCTGCAGACGATCCATGCCGCGATCGACGCCCGGATCGAACGGCGGCGCAAATACGCGACGCTGCGCGATCTGCCGTCGATGACGCGCGACCGGTCGCCGATCGCCCTGAACATGAATGCCGGTCTGCTGATCGACATGCAGCATCTCGACGACACCGGGGCCGATGGCGTCGGCCTCTACCGGACCGAGATTCCGTTCATGGTGCGTTCGGAGTTTCCCGACGTCGATGCCCAGGCCTGGCTCTATGGTCGCGTGCTCGATCTTGCCGATGGCCGGCCGGTGACTTTCCGCACGCTCGACGTCGGCGGCGACAAGGTCCTTCCCTATGTCGGCGCCTTCGGCGACGACAATCCGGCGATGGGCTGGCGCGCCATACGGATCGGTCTCGATCGGCCGGCGATGCTGCGCCGCCAGCTCCGGGCGCTGATCCAGGCCGCGAACGGCCGGCCGCTGTCGGTCATGTTTCCCATGATCGCCGAGGTGGCCGAACTCCTGAGCGCGCGGCAACTGCTCGATCTCGAACTCGACCGGGCGCGGCGGCGTGGACAGGCAGTGCCGGAACGGCTGCGCGTCGGAGTCATGTTCGAGGTCCCGGCGCTGGCGTGGCAATTGGATAGCCTGTTGCCGCATGTCGACTTTGTTTCAGTCGGTACGAACGATCTTCTTCAATTCCTATATGCTGCCGATCGTGGGAACAGCCGGTTGGCCGGGCGCTACGACAGCTTGTCCCCCGCGCTGCTCCGACTACTACACTTTGTGGTCGGTAAAGTCCGGCCTGCCGGCGTCGATCTTGCCGTCTGTGGCGAGATGGCGGGGCGGCCGGTCGAGGCGCTGGCGCTTCTGGCCATCGGTGTGCGCTCGTTGTCGATGTCGCCCGGAGCGATCGGTCCGGTCAAAGCGATGATCCGTTCGCTCGATCTTGGCGAGGCAACTGGATTCATGGACGCTGCGCTTTCTCAACCGGATCGGCCGATGCGTGAGACGTTGCGTTTGTTCGCGGCCGATCACGCGATCGAAATTTAGAGGCTAAAACTCGAATCGCTTTTGCCCTGTCAGGACACCTCTGCTAGAAGTCGTCTGCGAGGGGAAAGCAGGGTCGATATCAATGCCAGATCAGGTTGATTGGCGGGTGATTGAACGCGAAGCCACACCGGGCCGCGCGGTTGGACGCCTGCTGCGAGATCAGCGCGAGGCGCTTGATCTCAGCTTGGCCGATGTCGAAAAGAGTCTTCGGATTCGGCACGGTCATCTCGAGGCGATCGAAGAGGGTCGTTTCGACAAGCTGCCCGGTGCCGCCTACGTCCCCGCCTTCCTGCGCGCATATTCCGCGCATGTCGGACTCGATCCCGACAAGGTGCTGACCGCCTATCATCTGTCCGGGCCGGTTCCCATCAAGCGTCCGGTCGCGCTGCCTGCCGATTTCCCTATCGTCGAACGGCGTGCGCCGATCGGGTTGGCGGTGTTGACGGTGCTGTTGGTCGTCGGGGCCGGTTACGCCATCTGGAGTTATCTGCCGCGCGAGCAGGCGGTGGTCGCTGAGAAAGTGCCGCCGGTGCCGGATCGCCTTCTGGCGGCGCGGCCTGCCGACCCGACGCCGGCAAGCGAACCGGTGAGCGAGCCGGCAGCACCGGCTGCGACGGCCTTTCCGGCGTCGGTTCCGGAGGTGCGCAGCACGTCCGGCACGTTGCCGGCTGAAATCTGGCCGGCGCCGCGGCACGACTCGGTCGTTCAGCCCGCACCGCTGTCGCCGCCCGTGGTGATCGCCGTGCCGGCGCCGCCGCCGCCGGTTGTCATGTCGGTGCCGGCGATCGGCCAGGCGCAGGCGGCACAGCCGCCGACACCGGTCGAGCTGCCTCGCGTCAATGCGCAACGGCCCGCGGCGACGGAACCTGCGGCGACGGAAGAAGCCGTGGCACGGCCCCCCGCCACCGAAGTGGTGCCGAGCCTGCCGGTGAAAGTCGACACGCCGATCAGCGTGCGCAGCAACAGCTGGGTTGAACTGCGGGCGCCCAACGGCGACGTGCTGGCGCAGACCTACGTGCGCGCCGGCGAAAGCTACCTTGTGCCGGCAGGCATCGCTTACCGGATCATCGACGCCCGCTAGGGCGGACGGTTGCCCTCGCCGGCTGGATAAGCCCGGCACTCGCGGCTACATTGGCAGGCATGAGCATCAGGCCCTATCGCGACATCGTGCGCCGCAAGTCGCGGCGGATCATGGTCGGGGCGGTACCGGTCGGCGGCGATTCGCCGATCACGGTTCAGACCATGACCAATACGCTGACCGCCGATGCCGAAGCGACCATCGCGCAGATCCGCCGCTCCGAGGAGGCCGGTGTCGATATCGTGCGCGTTTCCTGCCCCGACCGGGACTCGACGGCGGCGCTGGCGGCGATCGTGCGGGCGTCCAAGGTGCCGATCGTGGCGGACATTCATTTTCACTATAAGCGGGCAATCGAGGCGGCCGAGGCCGGCGCTGCCTGCCTGCGCATCAATCCCGGCAATATCGGCAGCGCCGAGCGGGTGCGGGAGGTCGTGAAAGCGGCCAAGGACCATGGCTGTTCGATGCGCATAGGCGTCAATGCCGGATCGCTGGAGAAGGATCTCCTGGAAAAATATGGCGAGCCCTGCCCGGAGGCGATGGTCGAGAGCGCGCTCGATCATGCGCGCATCCTGCAGGATCACGATTTCCATGAGTTCAAGATCAGTGTGAAGGCCTCCGACGTCTTTCTCGCGGTCGCGGCCTACCAGCAGCTGGCCGACGCCTGCGACTATCCGCTGCATATCGGCGTCACCGAGGCGGGCGCCCTGCGCACCGGTACGGTGAAGTCCTCGATCGGTTTGGGGTCGCTGCTGTGGGCGGGTATCGGCGATACGGTCCGCGTCTCGCTGTCGGCTGAACCCGAGGAGGAGGTCCGCGTCGGGTTCGAACTCCTGAAGGCGCTCAACCTGCGTCATCGCGGCGTCAATATCATTTCCTGCCCGTCGTGCGCGCGCCAGCAGTACGACGTCATCCGGACGGTCGAGGCGCTGGAGAAGCGCGTTGCGCACATCGTCACGCCGATGACGGTATCGGTGATCGGCTGCGTCGTGAACGGCCCTGGCGAGGCCCGTGAAACCGACATCGGATTTACCGGCGGCGGCGCCAACAATCACCAGGTCTATATCGCCGGCGTGCCACACCACCGGTTGAAGGACGGCAACGTCATCGATCATCTGGTCGGACTGATCGAGAAGAAGGCGGCCGAGATCGAAGCCGCCAAGGCTGCCGAGGCCGATCGACACCGCGTCGCTGCCGAATAGCGACCTCCGGCTTCCTTCCGTCGATATTTTTCCAAGGCGATTTTCCGTGAGCAAACTCCAACCCGTCCGTGGCACGCACGATCTTCTTCCCGATGTGTTCAGGCGTTTCGCGCATGTCGTCGACACCGCGCGCGATGTCGCGCGGCTGTATGGCTACCGCGAGATGGCAACCCCGATCTTCGAATTCACCGAGCTGTTCGCGCGCGGCATCGGCGAGACCACCGATGTCGTCTCCAAGGAGATGTATACCTTCGCCGATCGCGGCAATGAATCGCTGACGCTCAGGCCGGAATACACTGCCGGCATCTGCCGCGCCTTCGTGTCGAACGGCGAACTCACCCAGCAATTGCCGCTGAAGGTCTTCGCCGCCGGTCCGATGTTCCGCTACGAGCGGCCGCAGAAGGGCCGCCAGCGCCAGTTCCATCAGATCGACCTCGAGGTCCTGGGGGCGCCCGAACCGGGTGCCGATATCGAGGTGATATCGGTCGCCGCCGATATTCTCGACCGGCTCTCGATCCTCGATCGCTGCGTTCTCAAGCTCAACTCGCTCGGCGATCCCGAAAGCCGCGGTGTCTATCGCAAGGTGCTGGTCGAGTACTATTCGGCGCACGTCGCGGGGCTTTCCGAGGAGTCGCGGAACCGGCTGCAGCGCAATCCGCTGCGCATCCTCGACAGCAAGGACGAGGGCGACAAGGCGATCAACGCCGGCGCCCCGTCGTTCGCCGATTACCTCAACCAGGCGAGCCGGGATTTCTTCGCGGCGGTGAAAGACGGGCTTTCGGCCGCCGGCATCGCCTTCGAGGTCGATCCGACCCTGGTGCGCGGACTGGACTACTACACCCACACCGCCTTCGAGTTCGTCACTACGCACATCGGCGCCCAGGGCACGGTGCTGGGCGGCGGCCGCTACGATGGGCTGATCGCCGAGCTGGGCGGGCCGCCCACGGCCGGCATCGGCTGGGCGGGCGGCATCGAGCGCCTGATCATGCTGGCGAACGAGCCCGCGCCGCTGCCGCGTCCGGTGGTGATCGCCCCGCTGGGGCCGGCCGCCGAGGCCAGGGCGCTGGGGATCGCCCGGGCGCTGCGGCGCCACGGCATCGTGGTCGAGCAGGACTATCGCGGCAACATGAAGCGGCGCATGCAGCGCGCCAACAAGCTCAATGCCCGCGCCGCCATCATCATCGGCGACGACGAACTGGCCAAGGGCGTGGCGCAGCTCAAGGATCTCGACAGCGGCGATCAGCGAGAAGTGGCGCTCGACGCCCTCGCCGGCGCCTTGAAAGGCTGAACGCAGTGTCGCTTTTGCTCAAGCTCAACCAGATCGTGACCCGCCATGCCGAACTGCAGGCGGCGCTTTCCGCCGGCACGCTCGATTCGCAGAAATTCGTCGCGGCCTCGAAGGAATATGCCGATCTCGGCCCCCTCGTCGAGGCGGTGAACGAATGGCACCGGGCCGGCCAGGAGCTGAAGGATGCCGAGGCGATGGCGGCCGATCCGGACATGAAGGCGATCGCCGAGGAAGAGGCGGCGGCGCTGCGCAAGCGCCTGCCCGAACTCGAGAGGGCCGTGAAGCGCATGCTGCTGCCCAAGGATGCCGCCGACGAGAAGAACGCCATCCTGGAAATACGTGCCGGCACCGGCGGCGACGAGGCGGCATTGTTCGCCGCCGACCTCTTTCGCATGTACCAGCGATTTGCCGCCGAGCACGGCTGGAAGTTCGAGATCATGGAACTCTCGGACACCGGCATCGGCGGCTACAAGGAGGCGATCGCGACGGTGACGGGCCGCAACGTCTTCGCCCGTCTGAAATTCGAATCGGGAGTCCATCGCGTGCAGCGCGTGCCGGCAACCGAAGGCTCGGGCCGCATCCACACATCCGCGGCGACGGTCGCGGTGTTGCCGGAAGCCGAGGAGTTCGACGTCAAGATCGACGAAAAGGACCTGCGGATCGACGTTTTCCGCTCGTCGGGCCCGGGCGGTCAGTCGGTCAACACCACCGACTCGGCGGTGCGGATTACGCACATTCCGACGGGAGTGGTGGTCAGCCAGCAGGACGAGAAGAGCCAGCACAAGAACAAGGCCAAGGCGATGAAGATCCTGCGCGCCCGGCTCTATGACGCCGAACGCCAGCGCCGCGACGATGTGCGCGCCGCCGACCGCAAGGGCCAGGTCGGCAGCGGCGACCGCAGTGAACGCATCCGGACCTACAATTTTCCGCAAAGCCGCGTCACCGATCACCGGATCAATCTCACGCTCTACAAACTCGACGAAGTCCTGGAAGGGCGGGGCCTCGACGAGCTGATTGACGCGCTGACCGCCGACGACGAGGCGAGCCGGCTGGCGGAGCTCGCGGCCTGACCGCGACCTACGATACGCTTCTGCGCGACGCCGCCGTCGCACTGGCTGCGGCCGGCATCGACAATGTCCGCTTCGAGGCCCGCCTGCTGCTTGCCCACGCGGCCGGGCTTACGGTCGAACGGTTGATCGGTCATGGCGGAGAAGCCGCACCGCCCACGGTCGTCGAGGCGATGCGCGCCTGCACGGCACGCCGCGTCCGGCGCGAGCCGATGGCCTACATCCTGGGTGAACGCGAATTCTGGGGGCTGCCGTTCAAGGTTTCGCCGGCTGTTCTCGTGCCGCGTCCCGACAGCGAGACGTTGATCGAGGCGGCATTGGCCCTGATGCCGGTGCGGACCGAGCCATGGCGGATTCTCGATCTTGGCGTCGGCTCGGGTTGCCTGCTGCTCACCCTGCTGCGCGAGTTTCCCAACGCGCGCGGGGTCGGGGTCGACGCCTCGGCGGACGCATTGGAGGTGGCGCAGGCCAACGCCGACGCGCTGGGTGTTGGTCCGCGAACAACGCTCGTTGGCGGCGACTGGCGGCGGCCGGCGTGGGCCGAGCAGTTGGGAGGCCCTTTCGATTTGGTGATCTCCAATCCACCGTACATCGAGGCGGCGGCGATCGAAGGGTTGATGCCCGATGTCGCGCGGTTTGAGCCCAGGCTTGCCTTGGACGGAGGGCCGGACGGGCTTGTGGCTTATCGCGCCATCGCCGCCGCGGCGGCCGGGCTGGTGGTTCCGGGGGGGCGTGTCCTGGTCGAAGCTGGGGACGGTCAAGCCGTTGAAATATCGACGCTTTTCGCGTCCGCTGGGTTTGCCGTCGACGCTTCGTGGCGCGATCTCGGCGGGATCGACCGCGTCGTATCGGCGACGCATTAAAGAGTTGGCAAGCAGTTGGAATAGGACTACTTTGCGAACTGTCCCCTAGGGGGCTTAGCTCGAGCCGATCGGTGGCAACGGGCAAATATATCCCTCTGAATATTGGCCGTGACGGCGCCCGGGAAGGGCAGAGGGTCTGCAACAATAACACCCGTCCGGCATGTAACTGGCCCTAGGTAATGAGACCAAACAATCGTCAGCGATCGCGCGGCGGTCGCAGTGGTGGCGGCGGTGGAGGCGGAGGCGGAGGTGGCGGTGGCCACAATCACCACAAGCAACATCACAACCCCAATCGCCCGCCCAATCGAAATCAGATGTTCGACAGCAGCGGCCCCGATGTTCGGGTCCGCGGCAACGCGCACCAGGTATTCGACAAGTATCAGGCGCTTGCCCGCGAGGCGGCGTCGTCGGGTGACCGTATCCAGGCCGAGGCCTATTGGCAGTACGCGGATCACTATTTCCGCATGATCCAGACCATGGGCGGTTTCGGCCAGCGCAACAACGTCGGCTATGGCGACGAAGAAGGCGGCCAGCAGAATCCGCAGCAGCAGGGTCAGCAAGCCGGCCAGGAAGCCGGTTCGCCGCCCAGCAATGCCAACGGCCAGGCGCCGGGCGAACGCATGGGCGGTCAGGCAGATGACCCGCCCGAGGCAGAACCTGGCCTTGGCGGTGTTGCCTTTCTGCAAACCGGGCGCAGTGCGTCTGCCACCGAGGATCCGGCGGCCGAAGATCAACCCGATGTTCCGGCATTGACGCCGGCCACCGGCCGGCGTGGCTGATCGTCAGATCCGCTGATCGTCGATCCCAGCGAGTATTTCAAGAAGCACCCGACGGCTTTCGCCCTTGGGTGCTTAAAGGTGGATCAGGGTCGGTGCGAAGAACCCGAGCGCTGCGAAAACGATCCCCAGCGCGCCCAGGCCCAATGAAGCGAAGATGAGCCAGCCGACTGCGGTCAGTGCCGCAGCACCGGCCAGCACGATCGCCAGCTGGAAGCATCCCGAGCCGTACTCGAACATGTGGTAGGCGGCCAGCGACCGGTCGCGCTGCTGCTCCTTGACCTTGGCTCGGGTCATCAATTCTTTGCGGCCTTCGTTGGTTTCGGGTTCCGACTCATAGCGCTGCGCCGTGCGGCGCCATTGTTCGGCCTGCGCCTTCAAGGCTGGCAGGGCGCCTTGCGGATTGTCCTTGAATTGCGCCTCGGCCCCCTCGGCGGCCGTGCGCATCGTGGTCTGACGGATCGTCTTGGCCTGGAAGAAAGACCAGAGATTGGATGCATCGATGTGGCTGGAGAGGCCTTTTGCCCGCCATTTCGGTGACCGCCAGCAAAGCGGCCAGGGCGGCCACGAGAAGCGCAATCTTCTTGTTTGATACATCGGCGTGGCCGTGCCCACCTGACATTGCATTTTTCTCCGCAGTGTTGATCTGGATCGTGTCGGCCGGCCTTCATATGCCGGCATGGTTGGGACGGAAAGCCGTACCGTCGATCCGGTCTTGTACCTGCCCGATCCCTTCCCATATCGGTTTCAGGATGCCCGGATAGGGGTCCGCTCTTTCGCCCGCCGCATGCCGGGGGCGTAGATGAAAGGGTAGAGCAATGAACCAAGAGAAATACACCGAACGTATGCGGGGATTCCTGCAGAGCGCCCAGATGCTGGCGCTGCGCGACGGCCATCAGCGCTTCGTTCCCGACCACCTTCTGAAAGTCCTGCTCGACGATCCCGAAGGCCTTGCGGCCAACCTGATCACGTCTGCCGGCGGCGATCCGCGCATGGTTCATCGCGAAGTCGAAGCCAATCTCGCGAAGCTGCCCAAGGTCGAGGGCCAGGGTGCAGGCCAGATCTATCTGGCGCCCGAGACGGCGCGCTTGTTCGAACAGGCTGAAGCGATTTCCGAGAAGGCCGGCGATTCCTTCGTCACGGTCGAACGCTTGCTGCTTGCCTTGGTGCTTGCCAAGGGCACCGAGGCGGCGACTGCGCTCGGCAAGGGTGGCGTGAAGGCGCCGGCCCTGGAAAAAGCCATCCAGGAGCTGCGCAAGGGCCGCACCGCCGATACCGCGTCGGCCGAGAGCGGCTACGACGCTCTGAAGAAGTACGCCCGTGACCTCACCCAGGCGGCGCGCGACGGCAAGCTCGACCCGGTGATCGGCCGCGACGAGGAAATTCGCCGCGCCATCCAGGTGCTGAGCCGGCGCACCAAGAACAATCCTGTGCTGATCGGCGAGCCCGGCGTCGGCAAGACGGCGATCGCCGAGGGCCTGGCGCTGCGCATCGTCAACGACGACGTGCCGGAATCGCTGAAAGGCAAGAAACTGATGTCGCTCGACCTCGGTGCCATGGTGGCCGGCGCCAAGTTTCGCGGCGAATTCGAGGAGCGCCTGAAGGCGGTGCTGGCGGAGATTTCCTCGGCCGAGGGCGACATCATCGTCTTCATCGACGAGTTGCACACGCTGATCGGGGCGGGCAAGGCGGACGGGGCGATGGACGCCTCCAACATGCTGAAGCCGGCGCTGGCGCGGGGCGAACTGCATTGCGTCGGCGCCACGACGCTCGACGAATATCGCAAGCACATCGAGAAGGATGCGGCGCTGGCGCGCCGCTTTCAGCCGGTGTTCGTGGCCGAGCCGACGGTTGAGGATACCGTTTCCATCCTGCGCGGCCTCAAGGAGAAATACGAGCTGCATCACGGCGTGCGCATTGCCGATGCCGCCATCGTGGCGGCGGCGACGCTTTCGAACCGCTACATCACCGACCGGTTCCTGCCCGACAAGGCGATCGACTTGATGGACGAGGCGGCGAGCCGCATTCGCATGCAGGTCGACAGCAAACCGGAGGATCTCGACGAGCTCGACCGGCGCATCATCCAGCTCAAGATCGAGCGCGAGGCGCTGAAAAAGGAGAGCGATCCGGCGTCGCGCGAGCGGTTGCAGAAGCTCGACAAGGAGTTGAGTGAACTCGAGCAGAAGTCGGCCGGCCTGACGGCGCAATGGAAGTCGGCAAAGGACAAACTGGCCGACGCGCAGAAGGTCAAGGAACAGCTCGACAAGGCGCGCCATGAGCTCGAGATCGCACAACGCAATGGCGAGTTGGCGCGTGCCGGCGAGCTGTCCTACGGCGTCATCCCCGACCTCGAGAAGAAGCTCAAGGCGGCGGAGAACATCGAACTGAGCGGCGGCCGGGGCGTGAAGGAAGAGGTCATGCCCGAGGACATCGCCGCGGTGGTGTCGCGCTGGACCGGTATTCCGGTCGACAAGATGCTCGAGGGCGATCGGGCCAAGCTGCTCCGCATGGAAGAGGAGCTGCACAAGCGCGTGATCGGCCAGGACGAGGCGATCACCGCCGTGTCCAACGCCGTGCGTCGCGCGCGGGCGGGGCTGCAGGATCCCAACCGGCCGATGGGGTCGTTCCTGTTCCTGGGGCCCACGGGCGTCGGCAAGACCGAGCTCACCAAGGCGCTGGCGAACTACCTGTTCGACGACGACCACGCGATGGTGCGCATCGACATGAGCGAGTTCATGGAGAAGCATGCCGTCAGCCGCCTGATCGGCGCGCCGCCGGGCTATGTCGGCTACGACGAAGGGGGCGTGCTTACCGAAGCGGTGCGGCGCCGGCCGTACCAGGTGATCCTGTTCGACGAAGTCGAGAAGGCCCATCCCGACGTGTTCAACGTGCTCCTGCAGGTGCTGGACGACGGTCGCCTGACCGATGGCCAGGGTCGCACGGTGCACTTCAACAACACGCTGATCGTGCTGACCTCAAACCTCGGCAGCGCCCATCTGGCCGCCCTTGGCGAAGGCCAATCGACCGAGACGGTCCGCGAGCAGGTCATGGAAGAGGTGCGCCGCGCCTTCCGGCCGGAGTTCCTCAACCGCCTCGACGAGATCCTGCTGTTCAACCGCCTGAGCCGGGCGCACATGACGGATATCGTCGATATCCAGCTGGGCCAGCTGCGCAAGCTCCTGGCCGATCGCAAGATCAGCATCGACCTCGACAAGCAGGCGCTGCAGTGGCTGGCCAACCGCGGCTACGACCCGGTCTATGGCGCGCGGCCGCTGAAGCGCGTCATCCAGCGCAGCCTGCAGAATCCGATGGCGACCCTGCTGCTCGAGGGCCGCATCAGGGACGGCGACACGGTCGAGGTCGGCGTCGAGAACGGCGAACTGGTGATTGCCGGCCAGCGCGTTCTGGGCGAGGCCGCGGACTAGGGTGCCGGTGGGACGAAGGGCGGCTCAGTCGCCCTTCGCCACCTGTGGTGGTGCCGGCTCCTTGGCCTTGGGTGGCTTGACGCTGGCCACGGCCGGCGCGTTCTTGAGCTGGACGACGTACTGGCGCGACAGCGCCTGAAAGCGCGTGAGATCCTTGCCGCCAAGGTTGCCGCGCATCGCGAACTTCTGCGCCAGCGGATTGATCGCCCTGCCGCCGCGATAGAATTCGTAGTGGAGATGCGGCCCCGTCGACATGCCGGTCGAGCCGACGAAGCCGACCACCTGGCCCTGGCGGACCGACACGCCGGGCTTGATGCCGGGGCCGAGGCGCGACAGGTGCGCGTAGGCGGTGCCGATCTCTGCGTTGTGCTGCAGCTTCACGTAAAGACCATAGCCACCATTGTAGCCCGCCATGGTGACCTTGCCGATACCGGAAGCGAGGACGGGCGTGCCGTGTGGAGCGGCGAAATCGACACCTGTATGCAACGCACTGAAGCCCATGATCGGATGCTGGCGCATGCCGAACTTCGAGGTAACGCGCGACACGTCCATTGGCGTGCGCAGGAACGAGCGCACCACGCTTTCGCCCTTGGGGTTGTAGAACTGCTCGGCACCGCCGGCCGGACGAAAGCGGACGACCGTCACGGTCCGCTTGGCAAGCTTCAGTTCGCCGGCGAGCAGGCGGCCTGGATGTGCGAGGAGGCCGTCGCTGGTGACAAGCTGCTCAAGCAGGAGAGTGAAACGCTGGCCCTCTTTCAGTTCGCGCTGGAAGTCGACGTCAAAGGAAAGCGCACGAATGAACTCGGTGATCGCCGCTGACGGTGCCCCGGCCTTGATCCCGCTCTGCTGCAGTGAGCCCACGCGGACGGTGTCGACGCGCACGATGCGCGGACTCACCTTATGGACTTTCATCTCGGCTTCGTAGGATCCGTCATCCTTGCGGGTGACGATGTACTCCCGCTCCGGTTGAGGCCGGACCGAAAGTGAAAGCACGCGAGGGGCGTCCAGCTGATCGGGCGACGCCGTCAGGACAAGGTCGATCGTCTCGCCGATGGCAAGCTTCGTCTTCTTCAGCAGCGCCTGAAGCCGGACCGCGATCTCCTTGCGGTCGTCCTCCGGAACGTCGATGTCGGCCAGGATCTTCTCGACCGTATCGCCGCGCTCCAACCGGAGCGTGAGTTCGTAGGGGTCGTTCGACGGCGGTTCGGGCGGGCGCTCCTCTTCCCGCATCTGGAAGCCTTTGAATTCCTCCAGCGACAGCGGTGGCGGCGGAACGAGTTCGACGTCGGCGAATGCAAGGTTGGCAAGGACGAAGGGCGGCGGTTCCGCCGGAGACACTGCAACGTCGGGAAGCGGCCGTTGCGTGATGGCCAACCCGCCAAGCGCCAGGACAAGCGTGCCGGCGATCAGCGTGACGGCGGCGAGGACAGGCCAGAACACTGCAAAAATGCTCTTTTTGCGGTTTTCTGGCCGGCCCGACGGAGAGGGGAAATCCGTCATGACCATTGACCTATTGTGGGCCCGGTGGGTCCGGGCCTCTGCTCGGGTTGGCGCCGTTGACGAAATTCTGTCCCCAACGGCGAATCGCTACATATTGATGCCGGAAAGCCCGGCTCGGCACAACAATACAATAGGTTTGATGTGGTTTTTGCCGGCTGGAAATCACCGTCAAAGATCTGCAATTTTGCGTTTGACACCCCTGGGGGCGGCCCATATAAGCGCGGCTCCCACGGAGAACGGGGTGTACCGGAAACGTCGCGCGTAATTGCGGCGCAGGGTTTTGCGACCCTAAAGGTGCCTGGTTCTGCGGAAGGTCTCGACCCTCGGGTCGTGTGTTCTATGCATTGTCTGTTAGGAAAGGGATACGCCGGCGGCGGCGGACGTTTGCGCCTTAGGTGCAAAATGTTTTCGCCGTCGCTAGTTCGGAATGTTCGACGCAAGTCGGACAAGAGTAATTAGTGACGGGATCAAGTTCCTCCCCTCTTCGCCAGTTGAGGTGGAGGAATACGTTAAACTTGAGAGTTTGATCCTGGCTCAGAACGAACGCTGGCGGCAGGCTTAACACATGCAAGTCGAACGCGTGTAGCAATACACGAGTGGCGCACGGGTGAGTAACGCGTGGATATCTGCCTTTTGGTTCGGAATAACCCCGGGAAACTGGGGCTAATACCGAATGGTTCCTTCGGGATAAAGATTTATCGCCAAAAGATGAGTCCGCGTACGATTAGCTAGTTGGTGAGGTAATGGCTCACCAAGGCGACGATCGTTAGCTGGTCTGAGAGGACGATCAGCCACACTGGGACTGAGACACGGCCCAGACTCCTACGGGAGGCAGCAGT
>CALDNT010000198.1 GCA_937915145.1 uncultured Reyranella sp. | reverse complement strand
GCGCGAACTGGAAGAAGGTGTCGCCGTCGGCGCGGGCGCGCGCCTCCTCGTCGGTCTTGGCGCACATGAAGAAGCTCACCAGCGCAATGTTGGGGTTGGTCCGGTAGTCGGCGAGCTTGTTCTGCCGCTTCACGAAGGCGTTGTAGTAGGCATGCACCCAGGCGTGCGCGGCGTCGGCCGAGACGAACTGGAAGCCGAGCGCGCCCATGCCCCATTCGCCGCACTTGGCCAGGGTCTGGAGCTGCGAGCAGGCGACCCACAGCGGCGGGTGCGGCTTCTGCAGCGGCTTGGGCACCACCATGCGCAGCGGAATGTTCCAGACCTTGCCCGCATGTTCGCTGGGGCCGTCCTTGAACATCGGCAGGATGGCGCGCACCGCTTCCTCGAAGATCTCGCGCTTGTTCTCCATGGTGACGCCGAACGGTTCGAGCTCGGTGACCGAGGCACTCTCACCCATGCCGAACTCGCAGCGGCCGTTCGACAGCAGGTCGAGCGTGGCGACGCGCTCGGCGACGCGGGTCGGGTGGTTGGTGGTGACCTGGAAGATGCCGTGGCCGAGGCGGATGTTCTTGGTACGCTGGCTGGCGGCGGCGAGGAAGGATTCCGGCGCCGGCGAGTGCGAGTATTCTTCCAGGAAGTGATGCTCGACCTGCCAGGCATGGTCGTAGCCCAGGCGGTCGGCGAGTTCGATCTGGTTGAGCGCGTTCTGGTAGAGCCGGTGCTCGTCGCCCTCTTTCCAGGGACGGGGCAGTTGCAGCTCGTAGAAAATTCCGAATTTCATGGCGCGTCCTCCGAGGGGAGAAGCATGACGGCAAATCAGGCCGTTGCAACAGCCGGCGGAATCCCGTTTCGCAGGTAGAGACGGGAGCGCACGAGCGCGTCGTCTACTCCGCCGCGGCCTTCATCGCTTCCGGGTTGCGCCACTGGGCCAGCAGCTCGGCTTCCTTCCGCTTGGCCTTCTCCAGGTTCGCGTCCTTGATGTGGCCGTAGCCGCGGATGTCGTCGGGGATCGCCGCGAGTTTGACGGCGAGCGGGTGGTTGGCCGACGACAGGCTTTTTAGCACCTCGTCGATCATCGCCTCGTAGTCGGCGATCAGCCGGCGCTCGGCCTTGCGCTCCCTTGTGTAGCCGAAGACGTCGAGCGGCGTGCCGCGCAGGAACTTGAGCTTCGCCAGCGCCTTGAAGGCCGGCAGCATCCAGGCGCCGAACGCCCGCTTGATCAGGTGGCCGGTCTTGGGATCGCGCCGGGACAGCAGCGGCGGCGCCAGGTGGAACTTGAGCTTGTAGTCGCCCTCGAACTGGCCGGCGATCTCGGCTGCAAAAGCGGCATCGGCGTGCAGGCGGGCGACTTCGTATTCGTCCTTGTAGGCCAGCAGCTTGGCGTAGTTGCGCGCGACGGCTTCGGCGAGGCCGGTCTGCACCGTCTTTTCCTCGGCGGCGCGGACCTGTTCGACCAGCGCGGTGTAGCGGCGGGCGAGGCCGGCGTTCTGGTAGCCGGTCTAGTGCGTCACGCGGGCGGCCACGATCTCGTCGAGCGTTTTGGCGATGCGGGTGAAGGCAACGACGGTGGCCGACGGCGCGGCCAGTTTCTCGACCGCGGCGCGGTCATGGGCGGCGCGGCGGCCCCAGCGGAAGGCCGCGGTGTTCATGGCGACGGCAGCGCCATTCAGCTCGATGGCCTGCTCCAGGGCGGCATGGCCGATCGGCACCAGGCCCTGCTGGTAGGCATAGCCCAGCATGAACATGTTGGTGGCGATCGAATCGCCCAGCAGTGCCGTCGCAATGGCAGTGGCTTCGAGGAAGTCGCAGGCTTCGGCGCCGGCCGCGGCCTCGATCGAAAGTCTTAGCGTATGGGCAGGGAAGGCGATGTCGGGATGGCGGGTGAATTCGCCGGTGATGGTCTCGTGGGTGTTGACCACGGCATGCGACACGCCGGGCTCGAGCCGCGCCAGTGAATCGGCGCCGGCACTGACCACCAGATCGCAGCCCAGCAGCAGGTCGGCGCCGCCGGCACCGAGGCGCACCGCATGCAATGCCTCGGGCGTTGCACCCAGACGCACGTGGCTCACCACCGCGCCGCCCTTCTGCGCCATGCCGAGCTGGTCGAGCACGGTGACACCCTTGCCCTCGATGTGGGCGGCCACGCCCATGATGGCGCCGATGGTGACGACGCCGGTACCGCCGATGCCGGTGATGAGCACGCCATAGGGCTTGTCGGCGAGCGACGGCAGGGTGGGCGCGGGCGGCAGCTCGGGTTCGCCGGCGTTCGCGGCGGCGGCCGACTTGCCGGCCTTGCCCTTACGCAGGCCGCCGCCCTCGACGGTGACGAACGACGGGCAGAAACCTTTGAGGCACGAAAAATCCTTGTTGCAGGACGACTGGTCGATGACGCGCTTGGAGCCGAACTCGGTGGCCACCGGCGTCACCGACAGACAATTCGACTGGGTCGAACAATCGCCGCAGCCCTCGCACACCGCCTGGTTGATGACGACGCGCCGGGCGGGATCGGGGAAGGTGCCGCGCTTGCGGCGGCGGCGCTTTTCAGCAGCACAGGTCTGGTCGTAGATCAGGACGCTGACGCCCTTGTGCTCGCGCAGGCTCCGCTGGACCTCGTCAAGCTGGTCGCGGTGATGGAAGGTGACGCCCGGCGCCCACTCGGTGCCGGATGGATATTTGTCCGGCTCGTCGCTCACCAGCGCGATGCGGTCCACGCCCTCGGCGCGGACCTGGCGGCTGATGCGCCACGGTGTAACGTCGCCGTCGTGCGGTTGGCCGCCGGTCATGGCGACGGCGTCGTTGTAGAGGATCTTGTAGGTGATGGTGGTGCTGGTGGCGATGGCGTGGCGGATCGCCAGATAGCCGGAGTGGAAGTAGGTGCCGTCGCCCAGGTTCTGGAACACGTGCGGCGTGTCGGTGAAGTGCGCGGCGCCGACCCAGGTGGCACCTTCGGCGCCCATGTGGGTGAAGGTCTTGGTGTTGCGCTCCATGCCGATGGCCAGCGTGTGGCAGCCGATGCCGGCCAGCGCCATCGAACCCTCGGGCACCTTGGTCGAGCTGTTGTGCGGGCAGCCGGAACAGAAGTAGGGCACGCGGGCCATGCCGGATTCGTTGCGCACCTGGCGGACGCTGCGGCGCTGCAGCGCCTCGAAGCGCTGCCTGGTGCGCGGGCTGAAGGCATCGAGGCCGATGCGGGCGACCAGAACCGAGGCGATCTCGAACGGGCTCAATTCGCCGTCGCTCTTGAGCAGATGCTGGCCGCGCTCGTCGGTCTTGCCGACCACCACCGGACGGCGCGCGGCGTCCATGTTGAACAGCGCGTCCTTCAGCTGCTGTTCGATCAGCGGGCGCTTTTCCTCGATCACCAGGATCTCGCGCTTGCCGGCCGAGAAGGCGGCGGCGCCCTCGGTCTCGAGCGGCCACACCATGCCGACTTTATAGATGGCCAGGCCCAGGCGTTCGGCTTCGGCTTCGTCGAGGCCGAGTTCGTCGAAGGCCTGGCGGACATCGAGGTAGGACTTGCCGACGGTGACGATGCCGAAGCGGGCGTCGGGGCGGCCCAGCATGACGCGGTCGAGCCGGTTGGCGCGCCAGTAGGCAAGTGCGGCCGGTAGCTTCACCTGGTAGACGCGCTTTTCCTGGCCGAGCCAGTCGTCGGGCCAGCGGATGTGCAGCCCGTCGAGCGGCAGTTGGTGATCGGCCGGCAGGTGGATGTCGAGGCGATGCGGGTCGACATGGACCGAGGCCGACGAATCGGCGGTCTCGCTCAGGATCTTGAAGCCGACCCAGAGGCCGGCGTAGCGCGACATGGCGAAGGCGTGCAGGCCCCAGTCGAGATATTCCTGCACCGAGGCGGCATGGAGGATCGGCATGCCGGCCGAGACGAAGGCGGGCTCGCTCTGGTGCGCCACGGTCGAGGACTTGGCCATGTGGTCGTCGCCGGCCAGCGCCACGACGCCGCCGTGCGCCGAGGTGCCGGCGTAGTTGGCGTGCTTGAAGGCGTCGCCGGAGCGGTCGACGCCGGGGCCCTTGCCGTACCACATGCCGAACACGCCATCGTAGCGCGCACCGGGATAGAGGTGGATCTGCTGGGTGCCCCACAGCGCCGTGGCCGCGAGGTCCTCGTTGGTGCCGGGCTGGAATTCGATGTGGTTGTTCTTGATGAAGCGCTTGGCCTGCCACAGCGCCTGGTCGAAGCCGCCGAGCGGCGAGCCGCGATAGCCGGTGATGTAGCCCGCGGTGTTGAGCCCGGCGGCGGCATCGCGCTGGCGCTGCATCATCGGCAGGCGGACCAGCGCCTGGGTGCCGGTGAGATAGACCCGGCCCGAGTCGAGCAGATACTTGTCGTCCAGGGTCACCGCGGCTGCCATGGAACCCTCCGTAACTGTCATGGACAAGAGGTAGCGATAGAATCTTGCGTGTTGCAATCGGGAACGCACGAGCCCGGGAAAAACGATGCATTTGGGGTGCCATAACCGACCGATCATGCGCGCCGTTTCACGGTGTCGCCCGGGAATGAAATGATGTAATCACCCGCCGCATGTCCGTTCTCGTCACCGGTGTCGCCGGCTTCATCGGGTCGCACGTCGCACGGGCCCTGCTGGCCCGCGGCGAGGCGGTGATCGGTGTCGATAATTTCAGCGACTACTACGATCCGATCCTGAAGTTCGCCCGGCTGAAGCCGCTGCGCGAACACAAGGACTTTGCGTTCCTGGAAGCCGACATCGCCGACCGCGATGCGATGCTGGCGCTGGCCGGCCGCCACGCCGAGCTCGACCGCATCGTGCATCTGGCGGCCCAGCCCGGCATCCGCCACTCCAGGATCGATCCCTACATCTACGTCCAGACCAATGTGATGGGCCATCTCGTGATGCTGGAACTGGCGCGCGGGATCAAGGGGCTGAAACATTTCGTCTATGCGTCGTCCTCGTCGGTCTATGGCGGCAACCGCAAGACCCCGTTCGCCGTCGCCGACCGGGTCGACCATCCGGTGTCGCTCTATGCCGCGACCAAGCGGTCGGACGAACTGATGAGCGAAACCTACGTCCATCAATATGGGCTGAAGGCCACCGGCCTGCGCTTCTTCACGGTCTATGGCCCATGGGGCCGGCCCGACATGTCGCCCTGGATCTTCGCCAAGGCGATCCACGAGGGCCGCACCATCGAGCTCAATCATCTCGGCTCGATCAAGCGCGACTACAGCTACATCGACGACATCGCCGCCGGCACCCTGGCGGTGCTCGACAAGCCGGCCGGCGAGGCCAGCCACCGGCTCTACAATCTCGGCGCGGCCCGCAGCGAGGACATCGTCCATGTCCTGTCGCTGTTCGAGAAGGCGCTGGGCCGCGAGGCCAAGGTCGAACTCAGGCCGGGCGAGCCCGGCGACATGCAGGAGACCGCGGCCGACATCGCCGACACCACGCGCGATTTCGGCTGGACGCCCAAGGTCACGGTCGAGCAGGGCGTCCCGCTCTTCGTCGACTGGTTCAAGGGCTACAACAGGCTGTAGATCCGGAAGCTTAGCCCGTCGATGCCCCAGCGCACGCGCCCGGGCCGCTCGAGGAAGGGAGCTTGAAAGGGCGAGGGGCTATTCCCTGGGTGGACCAGGCCAACGGCTACCGTATGGCAAATGCCTCGAGCTTCTTGCCACCCTTGAGGGCGGCGACGAGCCATCGCGGCCTATGGCCCCGGCCAGCCCAGGTTTCGCGGCGGTCCTTCGGATTCCGATATCGCGGCGCGAGCTTCGTTCCCTTGAGTGCGTGCCGTCTAAGTCCGCTCGGCGCGCGCGTCTCCTTTGTATGTGCCGAAGCGAGCTTGCCAATCGCCTCCAGCAATTGACGGTGTTCACCTGCAATATGCAGCTGGATCGCGGCCTCGACTTCCGCTTTCGTCTTAATCAATTCATCAAACGTCATCGACTTAATCATTTTCATGATTAATCCTTTCAATGCAGTTCTTTTGGTTTGTGTTTCTGGTTTAGTGGCGCGCGCGCGCGAGTGCAACCCGCAATGCAGCAACCGCAATGGCCTTTGCTGAACCACTGACGTTGCTGCATTCGTTGCAAAGCACTTTGCGCATGATGGTTGCGTTGGGCCGCGTCAGGGCCCATCTCTCAAGCCAGCAGGAGTGTGTGAATGAATGCAATGCTGGGCGATCTGCCGACCTGGGATCTCGCCGACCTCTATTCCAGCCCGACCGGGCCCGACCTCGCCGCCGATCTGAAGCGTGCCGACGCCGAGGCCGAAGCCTTCGCCAAGGACTTTGAGGGCAAGGTCGGCGGCCTCGACGGCAAGGCGCTGGGGGCGGCGATCGCGCGCTACGAGGCGATGTCGGACCGCATGGGCCGCATCGGCTCCTATGCGTCGCTGTATTACGCCAGCGACATGGCCGATCCCGAGCGCGGCCGCTTCTCGCAGGATGTGTCGGAACGCCTGACCGACATCGGCTCCAAGCTGCTGTTCTTCGGGCTCGAAGTGAAGCGCATCGAGGACGCCGACATCGCCGCCAAAATGAAGGCACCCGAACTGGCCAAGTACGGGCCGTGGCTGCGCGACCTCAGGGCCTTCCGGCCGCACACGCTCTCCGATGAGCTCGAGAAGGCATTGCACGAGAAGTACGTCGTCGGACACGCGGCCTGGTCGCGCCTGTTCGACGAGACCATTGCCCGGCTGCGTTACCCATTCCGCAACGAGGTGCTGACTGAGCCGCAGATCCTCGACAAATTGTCGGCCAAGGATGCGACGGTGCGCAAGGACGCGGCGAAATCCTTCGGCAAGGTCCAGGGCGACAACATCGCGGTTTTCGCGCTGCTCACCAACACGCTGATCAAGGACAAGGAGATCGAGGACCGCTGGCGCAAGTATCCGCGGCCGCAGTCGGCTATGAACCTCGGCAACTGCGTCGAAGACGAGGTGGTCGATGCGCTTGCAGCCTCGGTGAAGG
>CALDNT010000197.1 GCA_937915145.1 uncultured Reyranella sp. | reverse complement strand
CTCGGCATCGACCACGGTGAGATACTCGACCGTGTCGAAACCCGCCTCGAGCAGCACCCTGGCCGCCGCCGCGGTCGCGGCGCCGCACGGGCCGCGGCCGTCGCGAACCGCACCGGCGACCGCCGTCATCTGGCGATGAAGATGCAGCGCCGTCGTGCGCTCGTCGGCACTGAGGTAGCGGTTGCGCGACGACAGGGCGAGACCGTCGGGCTCGCGTACCGTCGGCATGCCGACGATTTCAACCGGCATGGCGAGGTCGCGCACCATGGTTTTAATGACCTGGAGCTGCTGGAAATCCTTTTCGCCGAAATAGGCGCGATCGGGCCCCGCCATCATCAGAAGCTTGGTGACCACCGTCGCCACGCCGTCGAAATGGCCGGGCCGCAGCGGACCGCAAAGACCGTCGGTCACGCCCGTCACCTTGACCGTGGTCAGCATCGGCACGGGATACATCTCGTCCTTGTCCGGCGCGAAGACGATGCGGCAGCCCGCTGCCTCCAGCTTGGCGAAGTCGCCGGCCTCGTCGCGCGGATAGGCGGCGAAATCCTCGTTCGGTCCGAACTGTGTCGGATTGACGAAGATCGACGCCGCCGGCGCGTCGCCGCGATCGAGTGCGCCCTTCACCAGGCTGACATGGCCCTCGTGCAACGCGCCCATGGTGGGCACCAGGCCGATGGTGCGGCCCGCCGCCCGGAACGACGCGACCGCCTTTCGCAATCCGGCAACGGTGCGCACCACCGCGAGGCCGCGGTCCTGAGTTGGGTTGGTTTGTACAGTCACGCGGCAAGCCCCAGAGGTTGATCTCTTCGATTTCTACCTTGGCAACAATACATCGCGAGCGCCATCGCGGCCCGATTCCACGATCCGGAAGCCCCGCCCGAATTCGGACTCCAGCGGCAAATGCTGGCAAGCTTGAACGAAGAGTTGGAGTGGGCAAATGACGCGCACCAGATACCGATGGTTCATCATCTTCCTTTTGTTCGCGATCACCGCGGTCAACTACATCGATCGCTCGGCCATCTCCTACGCCATCCCCGGCATCCAGCGTGACCTCGGCCTCTCGCCCGCCGATACCGGCATCATTCTCGGGGCATTCGGCCTCGGCTATGCCATCACCACCCTGTTCGGCGGCTTCGCCGTGGACCGCTATGGTGCGCGCGCCGTGCTCACGGTCGCGGCGATCCTGTGGAGCCTGTCGATCGGCGCCACGGGGCTGGCCGGCAGTTTCGCCATGCTCTACGCCGCGCGCGTGCTGCTGGGCGTCTCCGAAGGACCCAACTTCCCCGCCCTCACCGGCGCCGTCAGCCACTGGCTGTCGCCGCACGAGCGGGCAACGGCGCTGGCCAACGCCTTGCTGGCGGTGCCGCTGGCCCTCGCCGTCGGCGGCCCGGTCGTCACGCAACTGATCGGCTGGTTCGACTGGCGCCTCACCTTCGCGATCCTGTTCGTGCTCTCGGCGCTATGGGTGCCGCTGTGGTATTTCCTGTTCCGCGACAGCCCGGCGGACTCGCGCTTCGTCAATGCCGCCGAACTGGCGCACATCCGGACCAAGGACGACTCCGTCTCCGCCGCGCCCCATGCCGTCCTGAAATCCTGGCCGGAGCCCGGCGTGCTCAGGATGCTGCTGAGCAACCGGACGCTGCTGGCCAATTACTGGGCGTTCTTCGTCTTCGGCTACTTCCTGTTCTTCTTCATGGCGTGGCTGCCGAGCTATCTGGAGCGCAAGTACGGGCTCAACCTTCAGGCGGTCGGCCTGTTCACCGTGCTGCCGTGGCTGGCCGCGGCGGTCACGCTGTGGGCGTTCGGACGCTGGTCGGACCATCTGCTGAAGACCACCGGCCGGATGCGGGTGGCGCGCTCCTATCTCATCGCCGGCAGCCAGTTCGTGGCGGCGCTGGCGGTCATTCCCGTGGCGCTGACCGACGACCTCACCGTGGCGATCGCCGGGATCACGGTGGCGGTGGCGGCCTCGATGGGCGCCAACGCGGCCTATTATGCGGTGAACGTCGACATCGTGCCGCAGCGCGCGGCGACGGCGCTCGGCATCATGGATTTCGCCTTCGCGGTCGCCGGCTTCCTCGCCCCTGCCATCACCGGCTGGGTACTGGGCCTGCGCGGCTCGTTCGCCGACGGATTCCTGCTGATGACGGTGCTCGCCCTGTCGTCGGTGCTGGTCGTGCTGGTGTTTCACCATCCCGACCGGGATCGCGAGGATGCAGCCGTGCGATCGGGCACGTCATAGCGGTGCGCGCTGATCGCAGGAACATTTGGTTGATGAGGTGCGACTTGCGCGGCTCGCGGCGATGATTTGGCAAGCTCCCGCCAGTCGCTACGAGACGAATGTCCGAATTTGAGAGAAAGCGGACATCACATGAAGTGATCGCCACTTCCGCTTGTGACCCGTACCCGGCAGGTTCGACCTTCGAGCAGGTCAACAAGTGCCGATCGGTCGACTCTTTCAAAGTTTGATCTTTGGCGCGGCTTTGGGCTCCGAGGAAGAAGGCCGGGGATTGGTCTGCGGTAGGTCCGCGCCAGGGCTCGCGGTGCCAGCTCGGATGCGATCAAGTAGCTCAGCCGTACCGCCGGTATCTATGGTCCATTGGCCAACGATGACCGTGTCCGCCGAGGCCGGTATGAATGTCAATCCGGCCTGGGCGGGACATCGGATTGAATTGTAGCCGTGCTGATCGGCGTCACCAGGACCCAATGAATCAACTCTCATTACCGGCACCGTGCCGAGAAATTCAATTATCGGTCCTTCCAGCGTTACGGGAGCGCCTGGGGCGGCTTGCCATGGCGACCCATTCCTCCATCGCCCGACGCCAACGAAGCTGACATAAATGCATGGCGAGAAGTAGCTGTCCGTTGCTCGGGGTTTCACGCCCCAATAGAGGCCGTGTTCCGTCCTGGCACCGGGGTCGCCGTACTTCTTGATGGCGTCGGCGGTGATGGCCGCCATGACGGCGTTGTCCTTCGGCACGATGACATGCCGCATGACGGCCACGACCGTCGGAATAGTCCCGTCGCGTTCAGTGAACAGGGTGATCGATTCCTTCCGGGCGGGATCGGCAAGGAGGACGCCGCTCGCCAGTTGCGTGTGCTTTGTGGGTGCCACCGGATTGGTGCCGTCAGCGACCAAGCGTATCGCATCGGGCAAGTGAGATTTGGCAAGGGGCTCCGCTTCCGCAAGAGGCATACCCGGATACATCTGCAGCACGTCGTGCGGAGTCCTGGCATCGATACTGGCGAATCCCAGAGGTGCCCGCTTCTCTGCGACTTGCGGAACGGGCAGGGAGAGCAGGCCGACAGCCAAGCCGAGGTCCTCCGACTCGAAGGTCAGTACCCGGGTGCCTGGCGCCGCATTGACGTCTGACTTATTTTCCATCCTGAGATTAACACCGCAGGCATTGGACTGAAGATTGGCCCCGGTGACGTATCTCGACATGAGATACCTCGGCTCGAAGAACCTGGGTGTGCGTTCTCTCCGCCAGATGAATTGGTCGCTTGTGGCGTGAAGCCTTGTGGCGACGCAACGGTCTGGCGACGCGGCTCCCCGCGCAACCGAAGCGCTCCACGTCGCCGACTGCACAGTTCCATTCGGCTTGCCATATTGCCCGGTTGCCTGCGCCAGGACCTCCTCGTCCGTGGGCCCTATTCCCTTGGCAAGAACCAACTGCCGGCGAATCGCCACGACGATCGGCTCGTGTTGTCGCCGGGATGCGAACAGCGAGATCCGTTCCGTCCCGTCCGCCTTCTCCATCAGGATAGAGGCATCGAACAACCGCGAAGCAGGCGTCTCCATCCCGTTCAGTTCGGGCACATAGAATCTCGCGTCGGCGCCAAGGTGCGCCGATGCCATGCGGCGAGCCTCCGTGAGCGCCATGCCGGGCGCCATGCCGAGGATCGTTAATTTCTTCGCCGCTTCTGCGGCCTGGGCAGCCTGGCTCGCAGTCGTGGCGGCCGCGACCTTGGTCCGCGCCTCTTCGAGCGTGTCGCCGAACAGGACCGGCCGTTCTATCCGCGGCTCCGACTTAGGCAACGATGCGGCCGAGCGCACCAGCGACACGCGCTCGGGTTCGACGACGAGGATGGGTCCGTGCGGGCCCGAACCGTACTCCGTGACGCGGGCGCGCAACCACGCCCTGTAGCTGCCGCCCAGCGCGTCGAACTCGTTCGACGGCAGTTCGACCCGATATCGCCCGCGCTGATCGGGCAGGCGGAAAATGATCGACTGGGTGGGCTCCGCTGCCAGCTTGATCGACTGCAGCGCGTGGTCGTCCGTCCGGTCACCGTTGCCGCGGAATTCCAGGCGACGCATAGGAGTCCCGGCCCTGTGGCTGGTGCCATTCAGATGGATCGGGATCCACAGGATCGAGGGCATGGCCGCGGCGCGGCGCAAGGTCCAGACGCGGAACGCCTCGACATGCTCCGGCATCAGCCCTCTCGAGGAGCCGCTGGCGAAGCCATCCGGAAAGAAGCGGCCCCAGGGGAACCGCATGCTGCGATCTCCGGAATGCTCCGAGGAACGTTCCGACGACAGAGCTGATTCTGCCGCCTGCCGCCAGATCTCCGGCGTCAAGCGCTCCGGCGCAGTCCTTGCCGCGATGAGGAGGCTCGTGTCGTCCCCGTTCCATCGATCACCGAGCAACAGCTCGGCTGGAACAGTCAGTTGTCCGTCCCGTCTCGCCTCGAGCGCTCTTGCAGGGTCGATGGAGAGGATCGCGTCATTGTCGAGCAGTTTGCGCCCAAACGTCAGATCCTCGAACAAATCCATCCGCCTGATCCGGCCTGTCCACGTGAAATACCCCGATTGCCGCGACGTTGTTGACGTCGTTGATGCTGCCTCGTCGACCTCTATCTCTGCGCGAAAGACGACAAAACGTTGGCTCTGGACGAGGCTGGCGTGGCGATATTGGGGGGTACGCTTCAATTCGTTGGCGATGGCGTTCCTTTGGCGCTTCAGAAGCGCTTCAGCGTCGCTCGTCGACAGCGGCAAGGCCGATGGTGGATCACGGTCCACGGTTATTCGATGGTTCGCCAGGCCGTTCGACGTGGGCAGGTAGATCGTCCGCCGTTCCCTTCTGTTTTGTGATAGTTCTATCGGCGGAACTGGAAACTTCTCGCCCGCCGGATCATAAGCTCCGAGCCCGGCAAGGGAGACGACGGAAAAGCGGAAGGGAAGTTGCGGTGCCTGCGCCAGCAGGCGAGGCCGCCATTCCGTGAGGAAGCGCTGGCGGCTCCGCCCTTGCGCGAATTCATCGACGCCAGCCCACCGACGTCGCGCGAGGAGCGCGGCGCGGTCCGGTTCCGGCAGAAGGTAGTGGGCGAGTTGCAGAAGGACATTCTCGTCCGAGGTCATCGCAGGGTCCGCCCGCCACCTGGCAAGCAGGAGTGCTCGCGCTATGCTCTCGTGATCGTCCGGAAGGCCGGCAAGCCGTGAATCCTGTGACGATCTGAGGACCGGCAGTCGGTCGGGGGCCGGACCTGGCGCGACCTCGCTGGTCGTTGCTACCGCTGGGCCAACATCGAAGTCGTGAATCTGCCTTTGGAGATCCGGATCGAGATAGAGCTTCGCCCCGGTCAGCGTCATGCTCGTCTTCACGGCACTCAGATTCGGGTCCCAGTCCGGCTTGCCGAGAGAAACATAAAGGCCGAGATAGGCCTTACGCTTCTGTGCTTGCAGCGGTTCGAGAAATTCCGGCGCCTCTGCACGAGGTACCTTTATCTGCGAGGGCACCTTGAAGTCGGGTTCGGCGGATACCCGCGCTGCCGGAGGTACCGTGCCGTAGACCGTGAGGCCGGGGCGAGCGAGGGCCATCGGGAATGCGCCGGCTGAAGAGCCGTAGGGCTGGATCCGCACTTCACGTACCAGGATTGCCTCGACCGGTGCATCGGGCGCCAGCGGCCCCAGCAGGCCCGGCAAGTCCTTCACGAAGGCCTGATAGCTGGCTTCCCGCTCGAATTCGTTCTGTCCGGCCCAGCCACCGAACGGCCCGTTCCCACCGCAGTTGCCCCGGCAATCGCTCACGTACCTCGCGAGCGAACTGCCGGTCAGGAAACGATGTGCATATTCGTAGGCGTAGTCCTGCCTCTTCAGCACGTCGGGCCAATGCTTCAATATGAAGAGGTCCATGTACAGCGCCAGGTCGAACGATGACTTGGTGTAGTGACGCCTCCGGGCGTCGCGTTGGACCTGCTCCTTGTTGAACCTGCCGTAGGCCAAGGGATAGCCCGTCAGCAGTCGACCCTCCAACATGACGGGAGCGATCGCCCGAATGCCGTTGGTGCCGGAGTTCGCGATCTGTCTCGTTGCCGGGACGCCGCCCGAAGGCGCCGTATCGCCTTGCATGATCGTCTGGTGCGCCGGCGTGCCCTTACCCTGGGCGGCGTCTCGCAGCGCGCTCAGGGTCGACGCCGACGCCTCGCCGGTCGCAGGCAAGTTCGCAACGCGCTGGAAGCGCTGGAGCGCCCGTCGCGTCTCGTCGCCGAATACGCCGTCGACCGGGCCGGGTTCGTAGCCAAGCATCGTCAGATGCCTCTGAATTTCCCTGACCTCCCCGCGAGGATCATCTTCCGGCGGGGAGGTCGTCAGCCCGGCGATTGGTTCGTTGCAGACCTGTGGCACTGCAATTCCCGCCCCTTGCTTCAAGGCGCAGCTACGTCTGATTTCATTGACCATCATGTCGCAAGGATTCTCGGCATTGCAGGGGGGACGCGTCGCCTCGGACACCTGCAGGCACTGACGCGCCAATTCCTGCGCTCTCTCCGGCCCGGCAGTCTGGCTACAGGACTGAGCAACCGACGGCGCCTGCGCAGGTTGCTGTCCAAGGGGAACCACGTTCTCCGTTGGTTGCGGCTGTTGCCGCGGCGTGCCTGTGGCCATGCCACGCACGACGCCTTCGATCAGTCCCTGCCAATCTTGCGCAAATGCAGTGCCAGCGTACCCCACGGCACTGAGTGCCGCCACGATCGCAACGATAGTCCGCGTGCTCCGGCAAAAATGCCGTGCGATGCCGCCGTAAGATTTCCGTCGAGCTACCTGGCGCATTCCCGCCTCCATAGATCGCCGATTTCGACTCTCGCAGGTCCTGCTGGCTAAGCTCGAATACGCTACCAAACGCCGTTTCGGCCGCAGGGCACAAATACCTTCAGCTCTCGGACCACTTTGATACTTCGATCCAACGGTCTCGTGGCAAGGCCACACTTAAGCTGCTGAGGATCGGTCGCGGAACCAAAGCTTGGTTCGCTAAGCATTCCGTCCAATTATTCCGCTCGCTCATTGCGGCAATATTGTGCGCGCTCATATCGGCCCACCGCATTCTGACATGCGCGACCCGGAAAAGGACTTCTGGGATATTCAAGATCCGGACCTGCACACTGAAACGCACGCGTTGGCGTCACTGCATGCCAGCAGGATCTTGGAGACCGCTGCGCCCCATGCGGCTATGGGTTGACCCAGCCTCTGCCAAAGTGGCGAATATCGACCGCGCCTTTTGCCCAGCCTTCGAAATGCCACGCCACGCGGCCCGGCCACCTGATTGTCCTCGACGCCGCCGATGCCGCCTCGCCCGAACGGAATTCGTTCAAGCGGCAAAGTACCCACTGGCTTGCGGAAGAAAAATTGGAGCGGGCGAAGGTATTCGTACCCTCGACCCCGACCCTGGCGAGGATCAAGTCAGAGCTGAATCCCAATCTCGTTGTGCACGGAGTATGCCGACGCGCCAAGAAGCACAGGAAGACAACTCGAATGGCGCGCAAACTGCGCGCACCTGGTCACAGCTTCGAATTCAGTCCAGCCAGCGATTTCGTTCCAAATCCAGGCGGTTCCCGTCGTCAAATTTGATGCCTTCCTTTTCCAGCAAGCGTCGCTGGAGAATGTCCCCGCCATTGCGAGAGAGGCTGAACGACACTTCGCCCTTGGCGTTGACGACGCGGTGCCACGGAATTTTTGTTGTCGAGTCGAGGCGCTGAAGGATCCGGCCGACCAGGCGGGCCCGTCTCGGCATGCCGGCCATCGTGGCGACCTGGCCATAGGTTGCCACCCAGCCGCGCGGAATGCGGCGAACCACGGCACAAATCGCCTCGGCGGCCGCATCGCCTCTCGGCGTGACGGCCGGGAGCGGCTTTCGGATCGGAAACCCCGGCGGCTTCCGGCGTGTCGTTGCCGGGCCTTCGACGAATCTCGAGGTAAGACCGACGCTGGCTCGAGGCCATTTGGGAGAACGTTTCACGCATGTTTCTCCATAGCGAGAGCGTCACTCCTTCAATCATACTCCAGACTCGGATCTTCTCTGCCCCCGGCAATACCCTGGTCCCCGACCCAAAGGGAAGCAATCAGCGCTGAATGCCGATGCTGAGGAAATCCCGATCGTTGGCAGAAATTGGAGCGGGCGACGGGATTCGAACCCTCGACCCAGACCTTGGCAAGGACGACGAGCAAGCACCGAAAGAGGTCACAGGAATGCGAGACCGGCGGTCAAGATGATCGTCGCACCCATCGTCACGTTCATCGTTCGCTCCGCCGCCGGAGTCAGTCGTGCCATGCCGAGCACTGCTCCCAGCCACAACCAAATCAAATCAACGACGATCATCACGATGACGCATAAAAGCCATTTCATGCCGGCATCGATCGGAGGATGCTTCGGCACCATGGCATAGGAAGCCATAAGCGACATGAAGGCGAGGTATGCCTTCGGGTTTGTGGCGCCGAGCAGGAAGCCTCCGCCGGCGCTTGAAGCGATCGCGCTCTTGCTTCGGCTAGGGCCCCCGGTCAGCGGGGAAGTTGCAATCGTGTAAGCCAACCATAAGAGATAGATCGTAGCCACCACCGTCATGGCGGCGGCCGCAAACGGTATTGCGAGCAAGACAGATGTCAGCCCCGCAGCGCTCACGGCGGCGCCAAGAGCAAGGCCGAGCTGTAGCCCCCCAAAAGAACCGCAAGCTGCCGGCAAAGCCTCGATCCTTGCCGATCGCTAGCAAGGCGGCGATGGCGGGACCGGGTGAACCGAGCAGCATGATCGCGCCGAGAGTGAACAACCCGGTATTCCAAATATCGATTTCCACGTATCCCTCGGCTATGCAAAGAGGCAAGGTATCAAAGGTGAAGTGACAGAGTCTCCGCACTCGCGCAGGAAAAATCTCGTGAATGCCACTCTATTCAAGGTCAAATTCAAATAATGCCTAAAACCCAATTAGAAACTCTCGATAAGACCGATGCACGATTGTTGGAGGCATTGGCCGAGAACGCTCGGGCGCCCATGAAGGAGTTGGCACACGCAATCAACCTTTCTGGTCCGAGCACGTCTGAACGCGTTCAGAAACTGGAAGCGCGCGGCGTAATCCGCCGCTTCACGATCGATCTCGACCTCAAGGCGCTTGGATACACACTTGAGGCAATCGTTCGCTTGAAGCCTAGGCCGGGGCAGCTCCATCAGGTCCAGCACATGATCGAGAATGAGAAGCGCTTCATCTCATGCGACAAGGTCACCGGAGAGGACTGTTTCATTGCCCGCATCATGTTGATGTCGATCGACGAACTGGATCCGCTGCTCGACGCCTTCCATGATCGCGCCGAAACGAACACGTCGATCGTGAAGTCTGTGCCGATCAGAGGCCGGCTGCCGCCTTTCGAATTGGCGGCTCGAACCCAGCCAAAGTCGGCCGGCCTGCGGGGCCTGCATAAGCGGCACAAGCCGTCATAACGACTGGAAGAAAATTGGAGCGGGCGAAGGGATTCGAACCCTCGACCCCGACCTTGGCAAGGTCGTGCTCTACCCCTGAGCTACGCCCGCGCTCCGATCCGGCCGGGTAGGTGCCGGAAGGCGGTGGTGATAGGGGTTTTTCCGCGCCTTGGCAAGCCCGCCAAAAACTCAGCCGCGGGCGAGCAGACGCTGCAGGTATTTGCCGTATTCGCTGTCCTTGATGGGCTCGATGAGACGCGCGAAAGCGGCATCGTCGACATAGCCCCGGCGCCAGGCGACCTCCTCGGGACTGCCGATCTGCAGGCCCTGGCGATCCTCGACCGTCTCGACGAATTGGGCCGCCTTCAGCAGGCTGGAGGGCGTGCCGGTGTCGAGCCAGGCATAGCCGCGGCCGAGCTTCTCGACCGTGAGCCGTCCGGCCTTCAGGTAGTGCGCGTTGACATCGCTGATCTCGAGTTCGCCGCGGGCCGAACGGGGGAGCTGTGCCGCCACATCGCAAACGTCGGAATCGTAGAAATAGAGACCGGTGACGGCCCAGTTCGAGGCGGGGTCCTTGGGCTTCTCCACGATGCTCACCGGCTGCCCGTCGGCGTCGAACCCGACCACGCCATAGGCCGAGGGATCGGACACCCAATAGGCGTAGATCGTGGCGCCACTGGCATTGGCGCCACGTTCCGCCATCGTCGGCAGCGAATCGCCATAGAAGAGATTGTCGCCCAGAATCAGGCCGACGCGGCTGGAGCCGATGAAGTTACGGCCGATCAGGAAGGCCTCGGCGATGCCGCCGGGCTTGGGCTGGGCTGCGTAGGAGATATCGAGGCCCCACTGATGGCCGTCGCCGAACAGGCGGCGGTAGGTCTCGACATCCTGCGGATTGACCACCAGCAGGATCTCGCGACACCCCGCCAGCATCAGGGTGGTCAGCGGATAGTAGACCATCGGCTTGTTGTAGACGGGCAGGAGCTGCTTGTTGGCAGCCCGTGTCATCGGGTAAAGCCGCGTGCCGCTGCCCCCCGCCAGAACGATACCTTTCATTCCGCCAATGTAGACAGGCCCCATGTACGACCCGCAACAACTATTCGCGAAGCTGGACGCGCTGGGCATCGCCCAGCACACCGTCGAACATCCGCCGGTTTTCACCGTCGAGCAGGCCAAGGCGCTGCGCGGCAACCTGGCCGGCTATCACATCAAGAACCTCTTCCTGCGCAACAAGAAGGAGGAGATGTGGCTGGTGGTGGCGCTGGAGGATCGCGCCATCGACCTCAAGCGCCTGGGCGAGGCGCTGGGCGCCGGCCGGCTGTCGTTCGGCAGTCCCGAGCGGCTGCGGCGCCATCTCGGGGTCGAGCCCGGATCGGTGACGCCGTTCGCGCTGGTCAACGACGAGGCCCACAGCGTCCGGCTGGCACTCGACCGCGGCCTGGCCGGCGACCAGCCGATCCACGCCCATCCGCTGGTCAACACCATGACGACGGCGATCCTGCCCGCCGACCTGTTGCGGCTGTTCGAGGCCACCGGCCATCCGCCGCTTTGGCTCGACTTCCCGATTTGATGTTATAATATAACTA
>CALDNT010000196.1 GCA_937915145.1 uncultured Reyranella sp. | reverse complement strand
ACCGGGCGCTCCGGCTTTACTATGCGGTACGCGACGATCTCCGGTACGACCCCTACAACACGCCGATGAAGCGCGAGGCCTATCGCGCCAGCACGACGCTGGCGGCGGGGCATGGCTATTGCGTCAACAAGGCCGGCGTGATGGCTGCCGTGTGCCGTGCCGCCGGTATTCCGGCCCGCGTCGGCTACGCCGATGTGCGCAACCACATGACGACGCAGCGGCTGGCCGAGCTGATGGGCAACGATGTCTTCTATTATCACGGCTACACCGACGTCTGGCTGGAGGGACGCTGGGTGAAGGCGACGCCGGCATTCAATCGTGAACTCACGGAGCGCTTCGGCCTGAAGCCGCTCGACTGGGATGCGGTAGGCGATTCAATCTACCACCCGTTCGACCTTTCCGGCCGCCGGCACATGGAGTATCTGGCCTACCGCGGCGTCTTCGCCGACATCCCGTTCGACGAGATTCGCGGTGCGTTCCGGCATTACTACCCGCGCATGACGCGCGCCCAGGAGGCGATGCCGCTCGGCGGCGCTCTGGGCGGCGATTTCGGCGCCGAAGGTGCTGCGGAAGCGAAACTGAAGTGACGCTGGCGCCGCGGTCAGCCGCGTACATCGCCCTGCTGGTGGCGCTGGGCAGCTTTGGCCCGCTTACCATGAGCATTTATACGCCGGTCATGCCGTCGGTCGGCCACGATCTCGCGGCGACGCCCGACAATGTGAAGCTTACGCTTACGACCTACATGCTGGGCTTTGCCATCGGACAGCTCTTCTATGGCCCACTGAGCGACCGCTATGGCCGCCGTCCGGTCCTGATCGGCGGCCTGCTGTTCTTCACCGCCACGACGTTTGGCTGTTCGTTCGCCGGTTCGGTCGGCGATCTGATCGGGCTGCGCGTGCTGCAGGGGTTGGGCGCGGCCTCGGGATCGGTTCTGGGCCGCGCGCTGACGCGCGACGCCTACACGTTCAAGGAAATGCCGCTGGTCATGAGCTGGATCTCGCTCGGCCAGAATATCGCGCCGTCGCTGGCGCCGACCATCGGCGGCTTCCTCGGCGCCTGGGTCGGGTGGCGGGCGACCTTCTGGTTTGTCGGCGGTTTCGGCACGATCCTGTTCCTGGTCGCGCTGCTGGGTCTCGGCGAGACCAACAAATTCCGTGGCGAACGCATCAACCTCATCGGTCTTCTGCGCGGTTCGGGCGAGATGCTGCGTGACCGGCGGTTTCTCGGCCACATCCTGCCGTTGGGTTTCGCTTTCGCCATGAACTTCGGCATGCTGGCTGGCGTGCCCTTCATCCTGCAGGAGAGTCTGGGCTTCTCGCCGCAGGAATTCGGGCTGATCGTGCTGCTCTCGGTCGGGGGCTTTACCGCCGGCACCTTCGTCAACAACCGGCTGGTCGGTCGCGTCGCACCGGCAGCCATCATCGGCTTCTCCGGCTGGTTCCACGTTGCGGCACTGCTGATCATGGCCGTGCTTTCGCTGGCCGGAGTTGTCACCTGGTGGGCCATCATTGGTCCCCATATGCTGCTGAGCTTCGGTACCGGCATGATCGTGGCCAACGCCAATGCCGGCGCGGTCGGCATGTATCCCAGGCTGGCTGGCACGGCGTCGTCGCTGGCCGGCTTGGCCCAGATGGGCATGGGTGCCATGGGGACGGTGACGGTGGCGATCCTCAGCGTGGTTGGCAGCCGTTACATCGCCATGCCGATGGTGCTGGGCCTTGCGCCTTTTGCGGTCGCGACGCTGCTCAGCGCGCGGCTGTTGCGTCCGGGCGCGGGTACCCCGAAACTGGAATCGTAAGGAAGAGGGAAAGACCATGACGAACATGCTGAAGGACAAGGTCGTGCTGGTGACCGGCGCAGGCGGCGGCATCGGCCGCGAGATGGCACTGCTGGCGGCCAAGGAAGGGGCCAAGGTGGTGGTCAACGATCTCGGCGGTGCGGTCGACGGTGAGGGTGGCGGCAGCACGACGCCGGCGCAGAAGGTCTGCGACGAGATCGCCGCGGCTGGCGGCACGGCCGTACCCAATGGCGACAGCGTGACCGATCCGGCCGGCGCCGAGCGCATGGTCAAGGCGGCGGTCGAGAATTTCGGGCGGATCGACGGCGTCATCAACAATGCCGGCATCCTGCGCGATCGCATCTTCCATCGCATGAGCCACATGGACTGGAAGATGGTGATCGATGTGCATCTGAACGGCGCCTTCAACGTCAGTCGTGCCGCGGCCAACTACTTCAAGGAGCAGAAGTCGGGCGCCTTCGTGCATTTCACCTCGACCTCGGGCCTCGTCGGCAATTTCGGCCAGGCCAACTATTCGGCGGCCAAGATGGGCATCATCGGCCTGTCGCGCTCGATTGCGCTCGACATGGCGGCGTTCAACGTCCGCTCCAACTGCATCTCGCCGTTCGCCTGGACGCGCATGATCGGCACCATCCCTGCCGACACCGACGCTCAGAAGGCCCGCCTGGAGCGCTCGAAGAAGATGACGCCGGCCAAGATCGCGCCGATGGCGGTGTTTCTGCTGTCCGATGCCGCCCAGGCCGCGGGCGTCACCTCGCAGATCTTCGGCGTGCGCATGAACGAGATCATGCTGTTCAACGCCAACCGGCCGGTCCGCTCGGTGCACATGTCGGAGGGTTGGACCCTGGAGGCGATCGACGAGATCGCGGTGCCGGCGATGAAGCCCTATTTCACCGATCTCAAGCGTTCGCCCGAGTACTTCACCTGGGATCCGATCTGATGGCGGTGGAGGGCAGGAAGAACGAACCCAGGATCGATGCCGACGAGGTCCTGGGCGGCATCGTGGAGTGGGTGAGCATCGAAAGCCCGAGCCACGACGCCGGGGCGGTCAACAAGGTCGTCGATCATGTCGAGGGACAGTTCCGTGATCTCGGGCTCAAGCTCGAACGCATCCCCGGCCGCGACGGCTTCGGCGACATCCTCGAATGCAAGACACCGCCCGACTGGAACGAGGGCGACGGCGATGGCCGGGGTATCCTCGTACTGGCCCACCTCGACACCGTGCATCCCATCGGCATGATCGAGAAGGACCTGAAGATTCGCCGCGAAGGCGACAGCATCTTCGGGCCCGGCATCTATGACATGAAGGCCGGCGGCTATATCGCCTACTACGCGCTGCGCCACCTGGTCCGTCAGGGCAAGAAGCCGAAGCTGCCGGTGACCTTCCTGTTCATCCCTGAGGAGGAAGTTGGCAGTCCGACCTCGCGGGCGCGCATCGAGGCGGCAGCCAAGGACCACAAGTACGCGCTGGTCATGGAGCCGGGCCGCGACGGCGACAAGGTCGTGACCTCCCGCAAGGGCGTCGGCCGTTTCGTCATGACGGTGAAGGGCCGGGCCAGCCATGCCGGCGTCCGCCACGAGGACGGCCGCAGCGCGATCGTCGAAATGGCGCGGCAGATCCTGCGCATCGAAGGCAAGACCGACTATGCCCGCGGCATCACCTGCAATGTCGGGCTGATCGACGGCGGCACCGGCGTCAATGTCGTGCCGGCGGAGTGCCGGGTGGAGATTGACCTCCGGGTGCCGAGCCAGCAGCTCGCCGAAGAGATGACGCACTGGTTCTTCGGGCTGGAGGCCATCGGCTCCGACGTCGAGGTCACGGTTGAAGGCGGCATGAACCGGCCGCCCTACCAGAAGGATGCCGGCATCGCCGATCTGTTCGGCAAGGCGCAGACGATCTACCGCGAGATCGGCAAGGAGCTGGCTGACGTGCCGCTGACCGGCGGCGGCAGCGACGGCAACTTCACTGCCGCACTCGGCATTCCGACGCTCGACGGCCTCGGTGCCGACGGCAAGGGCGCGCATGCCGCCTACGAGCAGATCTACTATTCGTCACTGGTGCCGCGCACCTACCTCTGCGCCCGGCTACTGGAGACCCTTGATTAGCTAGTAGGCCGCCGTGAATCGCTTGCGGATGTGCTTGGGCTTTTCGATCTCGTCGAGGATGGCGATGGCGAAGTCCTCGCGGCTGATACGGCTCTCGCCCTTGGAGTCGACGAGAAACTGATCGAGGCCAAGGCGGAACTTGCCGGTGCGCTGGCCGGCCGGGATCGCCGCCGCCGGCGAGATTGCCGTCCAGTCGAGATCCTTGATCTCGCGGATGGCTTCCAATGCCAGCATCGCCGGTTTGGAAGTTGGAGGCTGCACACCCTTGTCCATCATGTGGTCGAAATGTGTGCGCCCGTCCTTGCGGATCAGGCTGCCGGCGCCGACGACGAACAGGGCGCGCTTCACACCCGACTTCCGGATCGTGTCGATGACCCGGCCGACGTCGTTTTCGTTCCATTTCACCGACACGACGACGGCGTCGTGGCCCTTCAGCACCTGTGCCAGGACGACCGGATCGGTGGTGCTGGCGGCTCTGACGACCATGCCAGGGCGGGCGCTCAGCTTGCGCGGGTCGCGGGTGATCGCGGTGACCGTGTGCGAACGGCTAAGCGCCTCGTTGAGCACCCGGCCGCCGATGTTTCCGGTGGCGCCGATCAGGGCGATGCTGGTCATTCGTTGGTTCCTTTCATCAGGTCTTGAAGGGCGGCGACGGTGGCCGACGGCGCTTCCTGTGGGACGTTATGCCCGATGCCAGGGAGCAGGCGCCGTTCGTAGGCCCCGGTAAAAAACTTGGCGCTGCCATCGGCGGGTGTGGCAGGCCCGACACCATCATTGCCGCCGTGCAGGTTGATCGTCGGGACGGCGATCTTCGGTTGCCCGGCAAGGCGGGCTTCGATGCCGGACAGTGCTGGATCGCCGGGCGCGTAGCCGTAGCGATGGCGGTAGGACTGGATCACCACGTCGACGAAGTCAGGGTTGTCGAACGAGAGGGCGGATTTCTCGAACGTCGACTCGTCGAAGCCCCAGCCGGGCGACCACAGTTTCCATAGGAGCCGGCAGATCTCGCGACGGTTCCGCTCGAGGCCCAGCCGGCCGCGTTCGGTGTGGAAATAGTACTGGTACCAGAATCGATGCTCCTGTTCGGCTGAGGCCGGTTCGATCGAACGCGCAATGTTCTGGATGTTGTACCCGGTACAGCTCACGAGGCAACGCACGCGTTCGGGCCATAACGCCGCCACAACGCAGGCCGCGCGGCCGCCCCAGTCGAATCCGGCGAGCATCGCCCGCCCAATCCCGAGCGCATCGATGAACTGCAGCAGGTCATGACCCAGCGCCGCCTGCTCGCCGGACCGTGGGGTGGCAGCAGACTGGAAGCGCGTCGGGCCGTAGCCGCGCAGGTACGGCACCAGGACGCGGCAGCCTGACGCAGCCAGCAGCGGGGCGACCACGTCGAAGCAGCGGGGTGCGTATGGAAATCCGTGCAGCAGAACGACGGCGGCGCCCTCGGGCGGGCCGTGCTCCTCGTAGGCGAGGTCAAGAACGTCGGTGCGGATGGTCCGGGTCTGCATGCGATTCCAAAGATAGCTGCTTGCTGCCAGCGTTGACAGGGTGCTGACGCCCGCTCAATTTTATAGTGGGAATGGCATGCACGCGACCGTGGTCAAAGTCAGCGACTACCTGACGCCCGAACAGGTGAGGCAGCTGCGCGGCAAATCGGATTTTGCCGGGTTGCTGCTTGTACTGCATGCTTGGGTGCTGATTGCCGGCAGCATGGCGCTGTTCGCATGGTGGCCCAATCTCCTTACATTCCTGCTCGGTATTGTGGTGATCGGCGGCCGTCAGCTCGGACTTGCCATCCTGATGCATGACGGCGCCCATGGGCTGCTTTTCGCCAATCGGCGCCTCAACGACGGCGTGGCAAGCTGGTTCTGCGCCAGTCCCGTCTTCACCAGCCTGGCGCTCTACCGGCCGTATCATCTGCAGCATCACCGCTTCACGCAGCAGGCTGATGACCCCGATCTCGGGCTCTCGGCGGCATTTCCGATCAGCCGCCGAAGTCTGCAGCGCAAGATCCTGCGCGACCTCACCGGTCAGACCGCGTACCAGCGCCGGGGCCAGCAGATCGCGCGTGCATTGGGGCCGACCGGCAAATCCGGCGTCGAACGCCTGGGCAGGCTTCTGTCCCAGGAGAAGAGGTCACTGACAGCAAATTTCGTCATGTTCGGCGGGCTCGCAGCGATGGGATACTGGTGGCTCTATCCAGCGATGTGGCTGCTGCCGCTGGCGACCTGGTACCAGCTGGCGAGCCGCGTGCGAAACATTGCCGAACATGCCGTGGTGCCGGACAACGACGATCCCTTGCGCAACACGCGCACGACCTACGCAAACCCCGTGGTTCGACTTCTTCTGGCGCCCTATTGGGTTAATTTCCACCTTGAACACCATTTGTTCATGTTCGTGCCGTGCTGGCGCCTGCCGGCCGCCCATCGCGCATTGCTTGCCACTGGCCGTGGCCATCAAATGGAGCTTCAGGCGGGCTACCTGGCGGTCCTTCGGGCAGCCACCGCCGGTCCTTCGGACTTGCCGCGTGAGCCAGCCGGACGTCGAGGGGCACAGCACATTTGAAGCCATTGCCAGAGTGGAGACCTGGCGCCGAACGCCACTCCGAAAAGGAAAAGGCGGTCCCTTGGGACCGCCTTTTTTTGTGACCGACAGATGGTCGGGGCCGTTTACCGCGCCGGGCAGGCGAAAATGTTCATCTCCGGGCCGAGATCGTAGGGTGGCGGCACCTGCGCCAGCGACGAAACTTTAGGATCGAGTGCCCAGTCCAACGCCCGCTTGTTGCGCGAGCAGAACTCCGGGTCAGTCGGCGCACGCTGCGCCGTGCGGTTCGCGACCTCGGTGACGAAGACGTCGACGTTCAGTCGCTTGGCCCTGGCCACCTGCGTGAGCGCCCGCGCGTTGGAGTTGAGTTCCGACTGGTACTTGTTGATGAAACTTGCGTATTGCCCCTCGAAGGCACGGGCGCCGCCGCGAGTCTGGCACTGTAGGGTCGCGACCACGAACTCCTGTTGCACCATACGCGATCGAATGACGTCGAGATCCGAAGCGTTGTAACAATATGCACGGGTATTTGCGACGGGCGGGCTAGGTGGCACAGGCGCCTGATAGTCGGCGGCCGCAGCCTTGGCGGCAGGCGGTGTGGTCCTTGCGAAATCAAACTTACAACCGCCCAACGCCAGGACGCCTGCCATCAGAATTGCCGCGTGAGAAAGCTTCATGATCATCCGTACACTCCAAACGCGTTCGCCGGAAACCGCCAGCGGGTACAACAGTTAGACGCTCGTTTCAAACGCAAATGCGGTGCAGGTTCCGCGCGGAAGCCGTTGAGGGCCTAAAACTGGGCATTTCGGCCAGAGAGGTTGCCAGATTGAGGCGCATCCGCGCTGGGAGGAGAACCACGCAGGGATGACCGTCAGGTCGCTTCCAGCGCCGCTCGCACCAGCGGCAGGCGGTCGTTGCCGAAGAACATCGAGCTGCCGACAAAGATCGTTGGGCTGCCGAAACCGCCGCGCGCGATAAGTTCGTCGGCGTTGGCGCGCAGTCTCGCTTTGAACGCGTCGGCATCGATGCTCGCGAAGAAGTGCCGACGTTCGATTCCGGCTGCGGCGGCGATATCGCCCAGCACGTCCGGGTGCGCGAGGTCGCGATCACCTCCCCAGTAGGCCTCAAACGCCGCCGTGGCATAAGGCACCAGCTTGCCGTCATCGAGAGCGACGAGGGCACCGCGCATGCACTTCACGCTGTTCACGGGAAAAATCGACGGTGGGAAAATAATCTTCAGCCCGAGGAACCGCGCCCAGGCGGCAAGATCCTGCCGCATGTAGGCCTGCTTCAAGGGATTGGGGTTGCTGCGGTTGTCATAGACCGTTTGATTGACGGCATTGAACACTCCGCCGACCAGGATGGGCTTCCATGCGATTTTCGCGCCAAGTTCGGCGGCAAGCGGCTGCACGGCGTGGAAAGCGAGATAGGTCCACGGGCTGGAGCAATCGAAGTAGAAATCGAGCTGGCGCGCCATTTCGTCTCTCCGCCGTCGGTTCGCCTTGTCGATGCCACAAGTGATGCGTATCTTGCAAATCCATGACGATTTCGACGCGTAAGTCCAAAAAAATTGCGATTGTCGTGCATCAGGAGCATTCGCGGCCCGGGCGGGTCGGCACTCTCCTCGAGAAGCGCGGCTACGAACTCCATCGCCTTTGCCCGAATTTGGGCTGCGACTTGCCCGAGGACATGTCGGCGTATGCCGGCGTCGTCATTTTCGGTGGCCCGATGTCGGCCAACGATTGCAGCACTTTGGCTGGCATCAAGTGCGAGCTGGACTGGATCCCGAAAGTTGTCGAAGCGGGCGTACCTTTCCTCGGACTCTGCCTCGGCGCGCAGCTTCTGACACGGGCCGCGGGTGGTCGGGTGGCCAGCCATCCTCGGGGAATGGTCGAGATTGGTTATGTCGACGTCGAGCCCACGGAAGCCGGTCGCGACTGGATCAGATCGCCGATGAAGGTCTACCAGTGGCATCGCGAAGGCATGGACATACCGTCGTGCTGCGAGCTGCTCGCCAGCAGTGAACGCTATCCCGTCCAGGCTTTCCGCTATGGTGGCAATGCCTTTGGATTTCAGTTCCATCCCGAGGTAACCCTCGAGATGAAGCAGATTTGGACCCTCAAGGCGGCCGAGCGTCTGAAAATGCCAGGGGCCCAGCAGCGCGGCGTGCACCTGTCCATGCACGCCCTCTACGACCCGCCACTCGATCGCTGGATAGATGGATTTCTCGACCGCTGGCTGGCGACCGACACTAGATCCATGAACTGATTTCCGCGAGCGGCTTTCTCAAGCCGCCGTGCGCGGGCACCCGGCACCCGGCCTTGGGGTAGCCGACGACCAGCAGGATGGTCGGCTTTTCCCATGCCGGCCGGGCGCAGATCTCATTGAGAAATCCCATCGGGCTTGGCGTATGGGTAAGCGTCGCGAGCCCGGCATCATGCAGGGCCGCGATCAGAAATCCGCTGGCGATACCGACCGACTCCGGGACGTAGTAGTGCTTCACCGTGCGGCCGTCGGGGCGTGTTCCCGACTTCTGGGCGAAAATCGCGATCAGCAGCGGGGCTTCCTCGAGAAACGGCTTGTCGGCATCGGTGCCGAGTGGCGCCAGCGCCTCGATCCACGCCTTAGGCGCGCGGCCGCTGTAGAAGGTCCGTTCCTCGGCTTCGGCGGCATGTCGGATACGCTTCTTGGCGGCAGAGTCCTCGATGACAGCGAAATGCCAAGGCTGCAGGTTGGCGCCGGACGGTGCCGTGCCCGCCGCGAGCAGGCAGGTTTCGATGACCTCCCGGGGTACCGGTCGGCGGTCGAAATCGCGCACTGTGCGCCGGCGCCGAAGATCGGCGTGGAAGGCCACGGCACGCTCGGCCATCTCCTCCGGCGGGTAGCCTCGATAGTGCGGAAGGGGCTCCCAGACGGGTTCGACCACGATGAAACCTCCTGTGTCCAGCAATGAACTCTAGCGTCGGCGATGGTTCGGTGCACCGCCTTGGGCTAGGCTGACCATCAAAATATGGGAGGCGCGGTTAATGTCTGGTGCTCTGATCTTTGTCCTGGCGCTGGTGCTAGTAGCGCTGGTTCTGGTGTTTGCCGGCGTGAAGACCGTATCGCAGGGCACCAACTGGACCATCGAGCGGTTCGGACGCTACACGCGCACGCTGTCGCCCGGCCTGCATCTCATCGTGCCGTTCATGGATACGGTTGGGCGCAAGATGAACATGCAGGAGAACGTCCTCGATATTCCGGGACAGAAAGTCATTACCAAGGACAATGCCACGGTCCAGGTCGACGCCGTCGCCTTCTACCAGGTAATTGACGCGGCGCGCGCAGCCTACGAAGTCCAGAATCTCCACCTCGCCATGACCAACCTCGCCCTGACCAACATCCGCAGCGTCATGGGCAACATGGCACTCGATGAGGCGCTGTCCAAGCGCAACGAGATCAACAATATACTGCTCGCCGTCATCGACCAGGCGACTGGCCCGTGGGGCGTCAAGGTGCTGCGCATCGAGGTCAAGGACATCGCGCCGCCCGAGGACATCGTGGTTGCCATGGGTCGGCAGATGAAGGCCGAGCGCGAGAAGCGTGCCACCATCCTCGAGGCTGAGGGTGTGCGCGAATCGAGCATCCAGCGCGCCGAGGGCGAGAAGCAGTCGGCCATCCTGACCGCCGAGGGAAGGCGTGAGGCGGCGTTCCGCGATGCCGAGGCGCGCGAGCGCATGGCCCAGGCAGAGGCGAAGGCGACGTCCGTCGTGGCCGAGGCGATCGCCGGCAACGGCGTGCAGGCAACCAACTATTTCCTTGGCACGAAATACGTCGAAGCGTTGGCCAAGATGGGTTCCAGCCCCAATGCCAAGGTCTTCTTCCTGCCTGTCGAAGCAGCGGGTGTCATGGCGTCGATCGCCGGCATCGGTGAACTTGCCAAGGAGGCCCAGGCGCGTGGTGCAGAGGCAGTCGTCCGGCCGCGTGGTTCGGTTCCCAACGCAGGGTAGGCGGCCATGATGTTCAGTCTCGTTTTCTGGCATTGGTGGGCGCTCGCGGCCGTGCTGCTCGTTTTCGAGATGATGCTGCCGGGCGTCGTGTTCATGTTCCTGGCAATCGGCGCGGCGGTGGCGGGTGCGGCTGTTCTGGTTGCCGGAGATCTGTCTCTCGAACTGCAGCTTGCGATTTTTGCCGTCGTGTCGGTCGCCTCGGCGGTCGGCCTGCGGCGGACCCTGCGCCGGCTGCAGGGCCGCGACACCCCGCCCAACACCCTCAACGCCCGGGGCGACAGCCTGGTCGGCAAGACGATCGTGCTCGACGCCCCCATCCTGAACGGCCGTGCCCGGGTGAAGCTGGGCGACGGGAGCTGGACGGTGACCGGGCCGGACATGGTGGTGGGCGCCAGGGTGCGCGTGACGGCCGTGAACGGCACCGAGCTGTCGGTCGTGCCGGCGCCCTAGCAGCGGCCTTACGCTGCAGTTTGCGTCGCTGGCGAATCTCGATGTGATGGTGGGAACATGATTCGGAATCGGGCGCCACCTTCGGGCCGATTCTCCGCGGCGATGTTACCGCCCATCCACTTGACGATGTCGTAGCATATCGACAGGCCAAGCCCGGTGCCCTTGCCGGTTGGCTTGGTGGTGAAGAACGGCTCGAACAGCCGCGGCAGGACATGGGCGGGAATGCCTGGCCCGTCATCTTCTACAGTGAGCTCAGCGCCGCCGGTTGACGTCGCCGTGACACGAAGCGTGATCTGGCCCAGCCGCCCGGTCGAGGGGCGCGTTGCGTCCATGAGCAATTCGTCACGCGCGTTCAGCACCAGATTGATGATGACCTGCTGCAG
>CALDNT010000195.1 GCA_937915145.1 uncultured Reyranella sp. | reverse complement strand
CTTTGCGGCGGCGCGGGCTGGGGCCTGAGCAGGAGCGCCGGCACGCCGCTCTTCTCGGCGGCAAGCGACAGGCGGCGTCCGGCGGTGGCATCGGTGGCGCGGGTCTCGCCCAGCACGGCGGCGATGCCGGGGCAGCGCAGGCCTTCTTCCATCGCCCAGAACACATCCTCGTCGCGCCGCGCCGTGACCATCAGCAGGCGTGCCGGGTCGAACCAGGCGGCCAGTGCCGGGGCGTAGGGCGGGGCATCGAACACGCCCGACGGCCGGCGGCACCACAGCAGCGTACCGGGCGTGCCCGCCGCGAAGCGGCCCATCAGATGGGCCGCGAATCCCAACGCCGCGCCGTCGTGGGCGGCGACGCGGCCGGAGGGAGCGGGCCCGGCCTCGACCTCGTGCAGGGCGCCGGTCAGCAGCCCGCCCTGGGGCAGCACGGCATCGATGGCGGCAAGTCCTGTGGGCACGGCGGCCTGTCCGGCCCGTTGGGCGCTGTGGGCGCGCTCCAGCCGGCGGACTTTTTCACGCAAGACCGTCGATACGGAGGCCGCCCCGTCGTTGGCGGCAAGAGGTGCAAAAGGGTTTGGGGAAATGACCGGCATCGCCCCCTCGAAGGTTGGGGATTGGGGATAAGTTGTTCTGTTTTTGTTCTATTTTGATTGAGCAGGAGAGTCAACGAGAGTCCGTGCTGGCACAGGGCCTGCTTTCTGGATGAAGCTGCTGTCCTGCCCTGGAGGCCCGGATGACCCTTCGACTTCCTCTCGTTGCCCTGTTCGCCACAGCCCTTGCCGTGCTGGCCGGGCCCGCCTCGGCGCGCTGTTCGAAGAACCTGGTCCAGCTCGGATCAGGTGTTCAGGTGGCCTCCCTCGACGGCATCAGGTTGGCCGCCGACACCTCGCCCAACCGCGCGATCGTCACCTTCGTCGGCCATTCCAGTTTCCAGATCGACACGCCGCAGGGCGTGCGTGCCATCACCGACTACAACGGCGTCAACGGCTTCGGCCGCCGGCCCGACATCGTCACCATGAACAACGCCCACGACACGCTCTTCACCGACCTGCCCGAGGAGGGCATCACCTACGTGCTGCGCGGCTGGCCGAGCCAACCCGGCGAGACCGAGGCCAAGCACGACGTCACGCTGAAGGACATGAAGGTGTGGAACGTGCCGACCAACGCCCGTGACTGGGGCGGCGGCGGCGCGCGCATCAACGGCAACTCGATCTTCATCTTCGCCATCGGCGATCTCTGCATCGCCCATCTCGGCCACCTGCATCACCGCCTGACCAAGGACCATCTCGACGAACTCGGCCGCATCGACGTGCTGATGGTGCCGATCGACGGCTCCTACACCATGGGCATGCCGCTGATGGTCGACGTCATCCGCCAGATCCAGCCCAGCGTCGTGCTGCCCATGCACTATTGGGGACGCGGCCAGCTCGACCGCCTCCAGGGCCTGATGACGGAGCTCGGCGCCGATTTCATCTGGCCCGACCGCCGCTCGGTCGAACTCGTGAAGGAGCAGCTGCCGGAGAAGCTGACGGTGATCGCCGTCGGCGGCGAAGGCGGGGGCTGAGCCACCCGAGGCGGCTGCAACGGTTGGCCCAACTTTTCGATTCTGGCCCAATCCGGCCCCAGGAAATAAGGTTCTCCGCACGCCGAAGAGCCAATAACGGCAGACTTTTCGCCCTCTCCGTGGACCCACCTGAATGAAGGGAATGTTGGGCCCAGCGGTGGGCCCGACTCCGGGATATGCCCTGTTTCATGGGCTTTTCTCGCCTTCGGCGATCTCTTCGTTCGCACAAGCCCCGGCGCGCCCTGTGCCCAGGCGTCATTAAGTGTCTGTTCGCACGTCGTTATCTGGCGTGACGTTGGGACGGGGTCGTTGTTGGGACTGTCCACGGCTCAGGAGCCGTGGCGGCTGCACCAGCGCATTGCGCGAACCCGCGGGCGGCCGCGGGCAGGTCGTGCCGACATGGGAAAGGCCGGCGCAGCCCAAGCGCCAACCTATCAAGACTCATAGCATTTTCCTGCTGAATTTGCAAGTTTTCTGCCGATTATTGTAGACGCTTGCCGGTCGCTACAGGGTCGACCTGATCGCTTCTATTTCGCTCTTCCAGCCTCAAGGGTTGCGGCCGTCGGCACTTCCCACTCGTCCTCCGCCGGATAGCGATAGGCAACGCCGTAGGGCGTGAGTTTGTCCAAGGTGCCCAGCGCCTTCTTCAGGCGATGACCGTCAGGCAGCAATCCGACGAGAGCGGCGATATCGTGGGTTTTCGGGAAAGAGATGCCGGCCCCGACAAGAACCGCCTTGACCAGTTTTTCCGCCGCCTGCTGGCAATGATAGGCAGCGCCGCTGAGGGAGGGCATCGGCCCATGAAGGTTGTTCGTTACCTGTCTCAGATCGTCGTCGACGACGGTCAGCCAATCCGGGATCCCGCTATTGGCCATAGACCAGCCGGCCCTCGTGGGCGGCGCTGTAGCTGAGCGTGCCGATGTGCTCTCGCTTGCGCTCGAAGACGCTGCGGCGGCAGGGAACGATGTCGAGCGCGACTCCCGGGTCGCGTGCGACGCGCGTTGTCGCTTCCAGCGAGCGCGAGTTGAAGGGGGCATTGTCGGGCACGATGACCAGCAGGTCGTAGTCGCTGTCGGCATCGGCATCGCCGCGGGCGCGGCTGCCGAACAAATAGATCGCCTCCGGCCGCATGGTCTGCACCACGCGCGTGATCGCCCGTTCGAGATGGGCGGACGCGACGTTGCCGGGAAGCTCGATATTCATGAAGTCCATGATACGACAAAGTGCTGCTCTGTTTAACCCTCATCCCGCGCGCTCCGTACGTGGCTTGCGCAAAACTCAGCCGGCAGCACCCCAGAACCGCTGGAGCGCGCCGGCGTCGCCGTTGAACAGATTGCGATCGCAGTGGCTGACGCCCTGCACGATGCTGGTCTGGCCGTAGGCCGGGCGGCCCGCGCTCTCGTCGCCGGCATACTGCCACAGCCGCCAGCCCGTTGCCGCCCAGCCAAGCGGCACCTCGGGCGAGTCGTGGTAGTCGGCGACCCACAGGCCGCAGCGCGCGACGATCGAATCAGGCGTGACCCGGGCGCCGAGGCTGAGGCCGGAGTTCGGCAGCGGATCGCCATTGGCCCAGGTCGGATGCACATAGACCACCGGCAGCCGGCCCGTCGCCTCGGCGACCGCCTTGACGAATTCCTCGGCCTGGTCGAGCCGCATGGAATTTCGTGGATTGGGCTCATTGGCCTCGAGGTCGAGCGCCAGCAAGGTCCGGGGGCCGGGCCGCGACACCGACAGGAAGAACGCCGCCTGCCGCGCGCCCGAGGATTGGCCCGTGCCGAAGTGATAGGCGCCCCACAGCAATCCCGCAGCCTCGGCCTGGGGGCGTCTTGCCGTGTAGGCCGTGTCGACGTAGTCGCCGCCTTCGGTCGCCTTGTGGATGACGCCCAGGATGTTGCTCCGGCGCACCGCCCGGAAGTCGGAGACGGTGACGCTTCGGCTGATGTCGATCACCGCGTCCAGCCCCAGCGTCGCCCGATCCGGCGGCGGCGGCGCGATCGGATACTGGTAGGGCGCCACGGGCGCCTGGCGGGAACTGCAGCCTGCCGCCGTCGATGCGGCCAAGCCCGAGAGAAGGTTCCGGCGGGAAATCATGCGCCGACAGTAAGGCGTTCGGCGTGGCCGGCAAGTCGGGCTGCCTCGGAGCATGCGGCCTGTCCCGGACCGCCGGTTACTTATCCTGTCGCATAAAGATGATGGCGCAGGAAGTCGGGATCGGGATCGAAGCCCAGGCCCGGTCCGGTCGGGACGTCGAGCGACTTCTGCCAGCGCGTGAGGCCGATGCCGTAGGGATCCATCGAGTCGTCGGCCTCGACGGTGGCGAAATAGCCCGCCTCTTCGGTGACGGCCAGCATGTGCAGCGAGGCGAGGGCTGCCGGTCCGACGAACGGCGTGTGCGGCGCCGCCGTCTTCTTCGCCGCCGCGAGCATGGTGAGCGTGCGTTGGGCTTCGGAGAGGCCACCCAGCATGCAGACGTCGGGCTGCAGCACGCCGATCGCCGGGGTTTTGCTAAAAACCGCCATCTGCTCGGCCGAGCCGAAATCGGCGCCCATGCCGATAACGATCCCCGGCAGGGCCGGACACTCGAGCAGATCCTCGGGCGGCCAGAACGGATCCTCGAACCACAGCAGGCCGAGTGCTGCCCAGCGCGCGGCGTCGCGCCTGATATCGGCCAGGGTGTGCGCGTTGTTGCTGTCGGCGACATAAGGCGTTGCGGCTGGAATCGCCCGACGCGCCTCCTCTATCACCTCGAGGCCCGCCTCGTGCACCTTCACGGCCGCCACGCCTGATGCCAGCGCCTGCTCGACCCGCTGCCGTGCCCGGCCGGGATGATCGTACTTGTCGAGGCTCGCCATCACCGGCACCCGGTTGCGCCGCGCTCCGCCCAGCATCGCCGAGATCGACCGGCCCGACGCCTTGCCGGCGATGTCCCACAGCGCGATGTCGACGGCCGCCAGCGCGTTCATCACCGTGCCGGCGCGGCCGAAGCTCGCGAAGCGCCGGCGCGCGGCGAGGTTCAGCGCCTCCTTCTGGCCGACCGGCTTGCCGAGATAGTGCGGCGCGATCGCATCGCGAATGGTGGCGAACAGCGCGTTCTGCATCGGCGGGCGCAGCGACAGGCATTCGCCGTAGCCCACCAGGCCGCCCTGCGTCGTCACGCGGCAGAGGGTGAAGCAGATATCGCCGCTGGCGAGCGGTGACGGTACGTTGGCCGGCCGTTTCGGCGCCGGCAGTCGCAGCGCGATGGGTTCGATGCGGTCGATGATCATGTGCTGCTCCTGTTCGACAGTCTCGAAAGTATGTTTGCAGCTTGTCAGCGGCAGCAGATACAAAAATTCCTCACCCTTCGAGACGCACCGCTTCGCGGTGCTCCTCAGGGCGAGGTTGTTGGTGTTGGATCGGGTTGCAAAACCACTATCCGAGCCCGAGTCCCATGCCGCCGTCGACCCGCAGGATTTCGCCGGTGATGAACTGGGCCTCGTCGGACGCCAAAAACAAGGCTGCGTAGGCGGTGTCGTGGCCGGTGCCCATCCGGCGCCGGAGAGGCACCATGGCATCGCGCTCGGCGCGAACGGCCGCCGTGGCGCGGCCGGTCGCAGCGGCGATTCCCGATACGGCCATGGGCGTGTCCATGAACCCCATCATGATGGCGTTGGCCCGGATGCCGTAGCGGGCGTTCGACTGGGCGACGTGGGTCGTGAGCCGGTTCACGGCAGCCTTCGAGACCTCGTAGGCGAGCTGGGTCGCGCCGCTCATCGCCGCCAGGGAGGAGATATTGACGATCGCGCCGCCCTCCTGCTCGCGCATCACCGGAATGGCCGCCTTGATGGTCTGCCACATGCCTTTCAGGTTCACGTCGAGGATGCGGTCGAAGACTTGCTCCTCGAGGCGATGGGCCGGCGCATCGCCGCCGCCGCCGATGCCGACGTTGTTGACGAGGATGTCGAGGCGGCCGTGGCGCCGCCGTGCCTCCTCGACGATGCGGGCACAGTCGGCCGCGATCGTGATGTCGGCGGCCATCGAGGATACGGTGGATGCGGCCGGCGTCTCCCGGGCGATCGCGTCGGCCGCGATCCCGTCGGCCGTCTGCCGCGCCCGCTCGGCGACCCTGTCGACGCAGAGAACGGTCGCACCCTCGCGGGCGAACAGCTGGGCAATGGCCGCGCCATTGCCGATGGTTTCCCCCGGAGTCTGTCCGGCGCCCACGACGACGACGATCTTTCCGGCAACGCGCTTGGTCATATCCTGTCCTTGAAAAGCATGATCCAGAGTCAGGCCCCGCGGCCTCGACAGCCCCCGGCGAGAGTGCCAACTCACCACGGCAAATACGACTCGCGAATGTCGAGCCGGCGAACCAGCCGATAGCACTGCTGATCCAAGGTTCCGGCAGGGGCGACACGGCCATGCCCAGTATCTAGGATGTGACTCGATCAGGCTACGCGGCCGTAGCGCAGATTTTGCCTTGAGTGAATTTTTTTGGCCGGCGAGGCGGCGGCACGGCGATTGCCGTGCTCGAACGGCATTTCGCCTAGGGAGCCCGATGTTCGATCGTATGGAAGCTTTCGTGCGTGGCATCGGCAAAGTGGCCTGCTTCGTCCTGCTGCCGGCGCAGGTTGCGATTACGACTTTCTACGTCCTGGCGCGTAAGCTTTATAACTTCCAGCTAACGCCTCTTCAGGAGCTGGAATGGCATTGCTTCTTCGCCCTCGTTGTCCTGACTTTCGGCATGACGCTTCTCGCAGACCGCCATGTCCGCATCGATGTCGCGCGGGAGCATTTCAGCGAACGAACGCGTGCCATTATCGAGATTGCCGGGTTTTTTCTGGCGCTGCTGCCGTTCTCGCTGGCGATGGTCTATTTCGGTGCCGATCTTGCCTTGAAGTCGTTTCTCACCAACGAGAAATCGCCGGCGGCGCTCGGCCTCCCCTACAGATGGATCATCAAGTCCTTGCTTCCCCTCGGCGGCGTTCTTCTCCTCGCCGCCGGTGTGGTGGTGACGGCGCGAAACTGGCGCAGCCTGAAGCGGCGGCCAACAGGCTCAGCGGTTCCACCCCTACATCCAGAACTGACCGAGTGAGCCGGGCGCATGATCGAGTTGCTGCCGGCTTTCATGATCTTGTCTCTGATGGTGCTGGTGTTCGTCGGCTATCCGGTGGCGTTTGTGTTGATCGGCGTCACCATCGCGTTTGCGACGATCGCCATCCTCACGAATCAGATGTCGTCGCATATGCTGCCGGCCTTCGCCTTCCGGCTCTACGGACTGCTCGCCGACAACCTGATCTTTCCCGCGGTACCTCCCCTGGTATTCATGGGCGTGGCCCTGGCGCGATCGGGCCTGGCAGGGGATCTCTTCGACGTGTTGGGCTACCTGCTGCGGCGGGTACCTGGCGGTCTTTTTATTGCCGTGATCGTGCTCGGGGTTGTCCTCGCCCCGTCGGCTGGCCTGATCGGAGCGGCCGTCGGTGTCCTGGCGCTGGTGGCATTGCCGACCTTGCTGAAGCGAAACTACCGGCCCGAACTCGCCACTGCATCGGTCGTCGCCGGTGGCACGATTGGCGTCATTTTGCCGCCTGGCATCATGCTGTTCTTCCTTGCCGACCTGATCGGCACCCCTCTCGCGGGAACATTCTCGGGCATCCTGCTCCCGGCTGCGCTGATGATTGCGGCTTACAGTGTCTATTTTGTCGCGCGGGCGCATTGGCAGGACAAGACCCTCAAGCCCGACCCGATCGTGGCTGGAAGCCGAACTCCGGCGGAGATCATCGGCAAACTGGTGTTGCCGGTCGGTCTGGTCGGCGGCGTGCTGGCATCAATCCTGTCGGGCTGGGCAACGCCCTCGCAATCCGGTGCGCTCGGCGCACTCGGCGCATTCGTGATCATGCTGGTCAACCGCTCACTCAACTGGAAGCGGTTGCGTGAGATCCTGATCGAAACCGGTTACGTGACTTCGATGGTCTTTCTCGTGGTCATCGCCGCCAATGCGTTCTCGCTGGTGTTCCGTGTACTCGATGGGGACGGGATGGTGGCACGTTTGCTGGTTTCTCTGGAACTTGGCGATTGGGGAACGCTGCTGTTCATCCTCGGCGTGATCTTCATTCTCGGCTTCTTCATCGACTGGCTCGAGATCGTTCTGATAACGCTTCCGATCTTTGTGCCGGTGATCGAGAAGCTCGATTTCGCTGCCCACGTGGGGAACCACACGCTGGTACATGTATGGATCGCGACCGCGATCACAATCGTGCTGCAAACGTCGTTCCTGACACCGCCGTTTGGCTTCGCCCTGTTCTTCCTGCGGGGGGCAGCGCCACCTTCGGTCAGAATGGCCGACATCTATCGCGGCGTCGTTCCCCTGGTCGGTATCCAGCTGGTTGTGCTGGCAATCATGCTTGCGATGCCATGGTTGGCGACATGGTTGCCGGGCAAGTTTCTCGATTGACCGGTTTCCATGCCGCGCTCTCCGCTGTGCGCTCGGCGTCAGTTTTGGGTCAAGAGGCGACATCCGGCGGCGTCGCTGCATGTCCGCTCCGTCGGTGATGCTGCCCGATCGAAGGCCGGTGCCCATATCGGTAGATGAATTGTTACGTAAGCTTGTACTGCCTCTGAAAGAAAGTTGAATGCAGTCCTCCGTCGGGCGGCCGGGCGGCGATGTGCTGTGTGACCTGGGCATTCTCCGAACTGTTTCCGGCGACCATCAGCATCACACGATTGACCGGAATGGTTTTGAGCGTCTCTCGCTTCAACAGTTCATCAAGAATATTCTCCGGTTCACCCTCGGGAACAGAAATCCAGTATCTCAAGGCCTTGAGCCTGCTCTGCATTTCGAGGTCATACGCCTTGTAGTCACCGGCAAGGTAGTGCGTTCCCAGGGTTTCGATCCTGGCGATGCAGATCGGCTCTCCCGCGCCCTCCGGGTCCTCCGCGCTGTGGTCGGTGTGCAGGCCATGCGGCTGGGGGACCGTGAATCTGCCGTAGGAATAATGTCCCTTGCGATAGCGCGCTGACGGAACGAGGACGTGCATCATTTCGTCGACGTCGTCGTTATAAAGGCGCATGTAATCCGCCATCGTGTCGGGCGTGCCGTCGGCAAAGCTTTCTGCAAGCCATCTGTCATCGACGGCTACCGTTCTGACATCGCTGAACCGCTTCGCCAGCTCATGGATCTCTTTGACTGCAGTCTCGCGGAAGCGGGCAATCGGTATCGGCAGGTGGGTATGCGCTTCGCGATCGTTGAAGTTGGCATGCAGGCGTTCAACGAGAGACCAGTCGTCGGACGAGAACGACACCGGCTCCAGGATTTTCAGTCGGGGCAGCAAAGTGGCCCATGCCTGATGAAGAGAGGTCATGATCCATCTACCCAATAACCCTGCGATCTGTCGAACAAGTAGGCGGCAAGCCTGCTCTGCTTCGCCGCCATCACCGAATTCCGTGCCGGGACCGCAGGCTGGCCTCGGCGGTCATGATGGTCTAAAAGAAGCCACACGCCGCCTGTGCCCGGGTCCACGCTGTCGTTTCCCGATGTCGCCTGTTACGGCAGTCTTTTAGACAGCGATACCGGCCAATTCCTTTTAGGCGGCACCTCCCCAAACGGAGTGATTGCCGATGAACCGCATATATCCATGCATGCTGCGTCTTGTCGCCGTGCTTGCCGTCATTCTGCCGCTTGCTGGCGGTGTCCAGGCGCAGACTGCGCCGGCCGAAAGCAAGCCATCTGTCGAGTCACTCGAGAAGCTGGCCTCGACCCTCGAGAACGACACGGCGCGCACCCAGCTCGTCGATCAGATCCGCGCCCTCATTGCCGTCGAGAAAGGCGCCGGCAAAGCCCCGTCGCCGACCATCGGCAACCGCTACCTCGATGCCGTCGCGACCGGGCTGGAGGAACTTCGCAGCGCTGTGGTCGATACCTTTGCCGGTGCCACGAACATAACCGCGACCAGTCGCTGGCTGGCGCTGCAGGCCCGCGATCCGCAAAGCCGACGGCGCTGGATCGACCTGGTGGTCGGCTTCGTTGCCGCCGGTGCGGGCGGCATGGTCGCCTTCGCCTTCGTGTCGTTCGTGCTGGCCGGATGGCGGCGGAAGATCATGGCTTGGCAGCCGCCCGGCGCCTTTGCCCGCGCCGTCCGGGTTACGGGCTTCCTGCTGCTCCATCTCGCGCCGGTCGCCGCCTTCGCCGCCGGCGCCCTGGCCGTGCTGCCGTTCCTCGATCTCGAGCTGCGTCTGCGGCTGGTCGTCGTGGCGGCGATCAACGCCATCGTCGTTGGCCTGACTATCCTCCGCCCGGCGCGCGCCGCGCTGTCGCCCGAGGCGCGGCCGCTGTGGCAGCGCGGCCTCACGGTGGAAACCGCCTACCGCATCTTCGTCTGGTTGCGCCGCCTGACGATCCTCGTCCTGGCCGGATACTTTGTCGTGCAGATCGCCGACCTGCTGCTGATCCCGGCGCAAGGCCGCCGGCTGCTGGTGTCGGTCCTGGGCCTTGCGACCGCTGCCCTTGTCGTGGCGTTCGTGCTGCAATCGCGTGCCACCGTCGCCGCATGGGTGCGCGGCGAGGCCAGCGCCGATGGCATCGGTTCCCTGCGCCGCCGCCTCGCCGAGGTCTGGCATGTCGTGGCCCTGGTCGTGACCGTGGCGATCTTCGCGCTCTGGCTGCTCCAGGAAGCGATTCCCGTCGAATTCATCGTCATCAGCAGCTTGAAGACCGCCTTGATCCTCATCCTTGCCGGCGTGGCGACGGCGGGTGCCAGGAATCTGCTGCGGCGGGCGACCGAACCCGACGGCATTGCCTCGCGGCTTTCTCCGCGCCTGCAGGCCCGCGCCCATCGTTACGTGGTGCCGATCGGGCTTCTCGCGCGCCTGGCCATCGCGGCGATCGCTGCGGTGGCCGTGCTCGAAGTCTGGGGCGTCGGTGCGGTCGAGTGGCTGGGCTCGGCGGCCGGCCGGCGATTCTCGGGCACCGTCTTCGGCCTCGCCGTCATTGCGACCCTCGCGGTCGTGGCATGGGAAGGGACCAATGCCGCCATTGAACGGACGCTCGCCCCGGCGAATGGCGGGTCGCGGTCGGCCGAGCGCGACCGGCGGCTGCGCACCCTGCTGCCGCTGGTGCGCACCACTGCCAATATCGCGCTGGCGGCGATCATCACCATGGTGGTGCTGGCCGAACTGGGCGTGAATATCGGGCCGCTGATCGCCGGTGCCGGCGTGGTCGGGATCGCCGTGGGCTTCGGGGCGCAGAAGCTGGTGCAGGATGTCATCACCGGCGTGTTCATCCTGATGGAGGACACGATCTCGGTCGGCGACGTGGTCAATGTCGGCGCGCATGCCGGCCTGGTCGAGGCGCTCACCATCCGCTCGGTGCGGCTGCGCGACCTGGCAGGCAGCGTGCACACCGTGCCGTTCAGCGCGGTCAGCAGCGTGATCAACATGACCAAGGACTTCTCGCACTTCGTGCTCGACGTCGGCGTGTCCTACCGCGAGGACACCGACCAGGTGGTCGAGGTGCTGAAGGAGATCGATGCCGAGATGCGGGCGGAGCCGGAGTTCGCCCAGCGCATGATCGCGCCGATCGACATCCTGGGCGTCGACAGTTTCGCGGATTCCGCGGTGATCGTGAAGGCGCGCCTGAAGACGCAACCGATCCAGCAGTGGGCCGTCGGGCGCGAATTCAACCGGCGCATGAAGAAGCGGTTCGATGCGCTGGGCATCGAGATCCCGTTCCCGCATCTCACCATGTACTTCGGTGTCGACAAGCAGGGCGGCGCGCCGCCGGCCAATCTGCGGCTATCGCGGGCCACGCCGGCGGCGGAAGGATGACCGAGCTGCTTGCGCCCCACACCGG
>CALDNT010000194.1 GCA_937915145.1 uncultured Reyranella sp. | reverse complement strand
GCGCTCTTCAGTCCAACCAGGTTGGCGCCGACCTACTCGGAAAGCGACATTACCCAACCATTTCCGTTCAATGCCTTCTACGCGGAGACGCAGGCGCCCACCGTGGATCCATCCAGCTATCGGCTCGAGCTCAGCGGCATGATCGGCAAACGGCAGGCATGGACGCTGGAGGACCTGCACAGGCTACCGCAGACGTCGCAGATCACCCGCCACATCTGCGTCGAAGGCTGGAGCGCGATCGGGAAGTGGGGCGGCGTGCCTTTCCGGACATTCCTCGAAACGATCGATGCCGATCTGACCTGCAAGTATGTCGGCTTTAAGTGTGCCGACGACTACCACACCAGCATCGACATGGCCTCAGCGCTTCACCCGCAAACGATCCTCGCCCTGACCTATGCCGACCAAGTGCTGCCGCGGAAATACGGATTCCCAATGAAGCTGCGCATACCGACGAAGCTCGGGTTCAAAAATCCCAAACACATCATGGCGATCTACGTCACCAATAACCAACACCATGAAATCCTGTTTGCCGTCTCATCAACCTCAAAATTATCGACTCAGTAGCGAAACGCAATCGCGACGTCACGCTGAAGCAGGAACATGAAAGGAGAACGAAAATGACTGTTGATACCAACGCGAACTACGGCGCACTCCTCATTCGCTTGTCGCTCGGAAGCGTCCTTCTGTCCCATGGGCTCGTGAAGCTGCTCGTCTTCACCATCCCTGGCACCGTTGCATTTTTTGCAAGCCTTGGGCTGCCTGCAGCCGCGGCGTATATGACTCTCTTCGCAGAAATTGTAGGCGGCTCGGCAATTCTATTGGGCCTCTACACCCGCCTTGCAGCTCTGTTGTCCATCCCGGTGTTGCTGGGAGCGCTCTGGGCGCATTCCGGGAATGGTTGGTTGTTCACCTCGGAAGGTGGCGGCTGGGAGTACCCGTTGTTGTTGATTGTTCTGGCCTGTGCTGTGGTCCTGCAGGGCAGTGGTCCATTTGCAGCACGAAAGCTGCCTGTATTCGACAGCTTCATCCCGCGGCTCCTGAAAGCCTAGTTCTGATCCACGTGCATCCTCTTGAAGAGCCGAACAAGCACGCAAGTTCCCGATGATCATCGGACGCACGCGGAAGGTGTCGACTAGAAAATGGCTTGCAGCCGCAACTGCGGATGCAGGCTGGGTGAGTTGAAACCAATAGAATGCAAACACAATGAAATGCCGGTCTACAACGGGGATCTCGAATTAGACTCGGACGATCGGCAACAAAAAGAAACATTCGAATGTCAAAAGCGTATATCGCTCCGGGACCGCGCATTTGCACATGGCGCCGCTATGGGTCCCCAAGTGGTCCGCTCAACGGTTCTGACGGCCGAGGAAGAAGCGACCTGCGTCGCCTTCCGCAAGCATACGCTGCTCCCGCTCGAAGATTGCCTTTGCGCGCTGCAATCAACGCTCCCGCATCTGACGCGTTCAAGCTTGCATCGATTGTTGCAGCGCCCCGGCATCTCCCGGCTCGCTGATGTCAAAGACGATAAGACGGCGAAGAAGGAAAAGTCCAAGAGCTACCTGATCAGATTCTATCACATCGACATCGCCGAGGTGCGCACCGAGGAAGGCAACCTATTCTAGGGTCAGAACCCAATAAATCTGTTGAGGGCAGAATCGGCTAGTGATTCTCTGCGGCCGAGGAGCAGAGAACATGCGACGCAACCTGCTTTGGCTGAGCGACGAACAGTGGCAACAGATCGAGCCCTTTCTGCCGACCGATGTACGCGGCAAGGATCGAGTGGATGACCGACGTTTCATCAGCGGCATCCTGCACGTGCTGAAGAGCGGTTGCCGATGGTGCGATTGCCCGCCGGAATACGGCCCGCCGACGACGATCTACAATCGCTTCGTGCGCTGGGCAGAGCGCGGCGTGTGGGAGCGGCTGTTCCGCGAGCTTGCCAGTCGCGGACGATCGACCGATACGCAGATGATCGACTCGACGCACATCAAGGCGCACCGCTCGGCTTCAGGCGGAAAAGGGGGGAGCAGAAGCAGGCGGTTGGCCGCTCACGTGGCGGGCGCAATACGAAGATCCACGCAATCGCGGATGCTAAAGGCCGTCTTCTTTCCATCCTACTGAGCGGCGGGGAGGCCCACGATTGCCCGTCAGCTCCACGCCTCATCTGTCGAACCAAGGCGGCCAGAAAGCTTCTCGGCGACAAGGCTTACGACAGCGCGCCGCTGAGGCAATGGCTGGAAGCTCGCGGAACCAGGGCCGTCGTTCCCAACAAATCCAACCGCAAGCAACCCTTCTGCTTCGACAGGAAGGCTTACAGACAACGGCACCGTATCGAGAACGCCTTCTGTCGGCTCAAGGACTTCCGTCGCATCGCTACGCGCTACGACAGGCTCGCTAGAAACTTCCTCGCCTCAGTCTGCCTCGTCGCTGCTATCGTCTGGTGGATTTTATGAGTCTGGGCCCTAGATTGAGCTCGAGGCTCTGAATCAGCTCGCGGCATTTCGCTCACGCAAAGCCATCCGTCGGATACAGAGGCTTCTCCGGAAAGCGCCCCTCCAAGTATTCCAAAATTACCTGGGATTGAGACAAGCCGCCCCGCTCTGTCTCGACGAACGGGATCTTACCGAGCGGTGAAGATTGCAGAAATGAATCGAGTTCCCACGGATAGACCAATCGCTCGCGAAAAGGGACCTCCTTCTCAAGCAGAATGAGTTTGAGCTTGTTGTAGTAGTTGCTGACGCCAAAGCCGCACAAGACGATCATGATACTGTCCTTGCAAATGTTCATCGGCGTGGGGCTCGACGCTGATCTGTAAGGAAGAGGATCGATCCATTCCCATGGGGGATCCGCATAATGCTCGGATGTCGGTCGCAATTGGCGTGTCGAGGCCTCGAATGATGAGGGGCAGACTTTCGGCGTCGACCGCGCCCAACACGATCGATACAGATTCAAACCGACCTATCGGCCCTTCTAATTTCCTGGAGGATGCCTCCCGACAATGGCGTCTATTTGGCTTCCATGGAAGGGCCTAACTGTTCGGAGGTAGCGCCGCTCCGGCCACCTTGGAAAGGAAGTCACTATGTTAACCGTCTCACGCTCTGCCACAATCGACTTCGAAGCACGCAAGTTACCCCGGCGCGGCCTCGCCCGTGGGGTTGGCGGCACAATCCTCGCGGCTGCGGCGCTCGCTGGCGGCACCGCTAGTGCCGAAACGCCATCCGCCAAATCAGCTCAATCTCCAGCTATCAATGCCCCGCCGGTCAGCGACCAGCAGGTGAAATTCGACGCGATCAAGATCGACGGGCTGAATATCGCGTATCGTGAGGCTGGCGATCCGACGAATCCGAAACTCGTCCTGCTCCACGGCTTTCCGGCTTCGTCGCACCAGTATCGAAATCTGGTCCAAGTGCTGGCCAAGCGGTTTCACGTGATTGCTCCGGACTATCCGGGCTTCGGCAACAGTGATATTCCCGACCCTAAGACGTACAATTATACATTCGACGGCATTTCCAAGACGGTCGAGAAATTTCTCGCCGCAAAAAACTTCGACCACTACGGACTCTTCGTTCAGGACTACGGCGGTCCGGTCGGCTTCCGCATTGTCGGTGCCCACCCTGAGGCGCTCGACTGGCTGATCGTCCAAAACTCCAACGCCTATGAAGAAGGGTTTACGTCCGCCTGGGATGGCTTTCGCGGTGCGCTGTGGAAGAACCGTTCACCGGAAACTGAAAAGCCTCTTGCGGCGTTTCTCACCCATGACGCGATAAAGGGCATTTACCTTCATGGGTCGCCGCGCCCGGAACTGATCAGTCCAGACAACTGGGAGTCGGACTATGGCTTCATGCAGCGGCCGAACGCAGTTCGGGTCAACCTCGACCTGTTCTACGATTATCGGACCAATGTCGCTTTGTATCCTGACTGGCAGAAGTTCCTTCGTGATCGTCAACCCAAGACGCTGATCTTCTGGGGGCAGGATGATCCCTTCTTCACACCGGCGGGTGGAGAAGCCTTTCTTCGCGACCTTCCCAAGGCTGACCTGCACCGACTAGCGGCGGGCCACTTCGCCGTCGAGGACAATCTCGATTACATTGCGACGACGATGATCCAATTCTACAGCGACAAGGTTGGCCTATGCTTGAAGAAGGCCCCAACGTGAGACGGGTAGATGGGTGCAACGCTCCAGGACGGCTGCGAAGTTCTAATAGTAGGCGGTGGACTGACCGGGCTAACCGCGGCTGTCTTGCTGCGCGAGGCAGGCCACTCAGTGATCGTTGTCGAAGCTGCGGCACGTCTCGGTGGACGCGTGCACTCCCTACGCGACCGGGATTCGAACGCGTATCTTGCCGATCTCGGCCCAACCTGGATCTGGCCTGAGGCCCAGCCCTTCGCCACCCGTTGGCTGCGGGAACTCGACCTTGAGCTGACGCCACAATTCGACAAGGGCGACTCAATCATCGACCTGACAATCGACGCATCGCCGGCCAGGCACCAGTTGCCGGGCATGGATGGCAGTTGTCGCGTTGAGGGAGGAACGACTGCCATTGTTGAGCGGCTGGCGAGTCGGCTCCCGGACACTGCTATTCTCACCGGCACGCGCGTTATCGGCGTTTCCAGGGACACCGGATCAATCCAAATTACCACCGACAATGCCGCTCTACCTGTGTTTCGACCGTATCGAGTGGTTGTGACGACGCCGCTGCGTGTGGCGGCCCGCTCGATTGTCTGGTCGCCCGCACTCGACAGCCGCGTCATCCGCTTGATGGAGGCGACGCCGACATGGATGGCGGCACAAGCCAAGGCTATCGCGGTCTACAACAAGCCATTCTGGCGCGTTAGGGGACTCTCTGGCC
>CALDNT010000193.1 GCA_937915145.1 uncultured Reyranella sp. | reverse complement strand
CGTTCAAGGCCCGCGACGGCGCCGCCTCAGCGGCGGTACCGGACTTGGCCGGGGCGACTACTCCCATTCCAAGGCTCCCTTGCGCCACTCGTAGATGAATCCAACGGTCAGCACGCCCAGAAAAAGCATCATTGACCAGAAACCGAACAGGCCGACATCACTCAACGCCACGGCCCACGGAAACAGGAACGCCACCTCAAGGTCGAAAATGATGAACAATATCGCGACCAGATAGAAGCGAACGTCAAACTTGCCTCGCGCATCATCGAACGGCGCAAACCCGCACTCGAAAGGGGAAAGTTTCTCGGAATTGGGATTTTGTCGGGCGATCATGTACGACCCGCCAAGCATCGCGCAGACCAACGCGAAGGCGAGGCCAAGGAAGATCAGGATCGGAAGGTATTCGCTTAGAAGATCTTCCATCGCCACTCCTTCGCCCCGCTTTGGGCCGCCAGCGTTGGGGCTGGCGCGAGCGACGGGACTCGAACCCGCGACCTCCGGCGTGACAGGCCGGCGTTCTAACCAACTGAACTACGCCCGCAATAGCCCCAAACGGCGCGCGAGAGATATAGGACGGCCTATAGGGTGTCAAGCATACCGCACTCGCGAAGAAGTGCGTAAATGCCCGTTATTTCAATGCTTTCCACGTTACTGTGGGCGGTCTGCGAAACGCTGGTGGGCGATGACGGGCTCGAACCGCCGACCCCCTCGGTGTAAACGAGATGCTCTACCAACTGAGCTAATCGCCCGGCGTTTCACTCCTAGCACGACGGCACGGCGCATCCTACACGCAGCACTTTAGTTGATCGCATCCTTTAGGGTCTTGCTCGCCTTGAAGCGGGGCACATTTGCCGCTGGAATCTTGATCTTCTCGCCGGTCTGCGGATTGCGCCCCTCGCCCGCCTTGCGCTTGGTGACCTGAAAGGTACCGAAGCCGACGAGCAACACCTTTTCTTTCTTCTTCAAGGACTTGGTAACAACGGTCAGTATGGCGTCGACGGCATTCGCGGCGTCGCTCTTGGAGAGGTTGGTCGAAGCGGCGACGGCGGCGATCAGATCGTGCTTGTTCACGTGCGAGCCCCTGCATAATCCGGCAGCCTCAAGTGTAAGGGCGGCCTGAAAACGGCGTCAATGTCGAATACCATATTTTGTAGGTCGGCTTCCCACAAGACGCATAAGTTGCGGCCAAACGCAACAAAGCCCCGGGTTCCCCCCGGGGCTCCGCCGCACATTCAGGGGCGGTGTTCAGTGCGCCCGGATGGCTTCGGCGCCATCGGCCGGCTTTGCTGCAACCGCTTCCAGGTCATCTGGCCATTCGACCGCAACGAGCGGTTTGACCAGCGCTTTTGCAAGGACTTCATCGACGGTCGACACTGGAATGATCTCAAGACCCTTCTTTACGTTGTCCGGGATCTCCGGCAAATCGCGCTCGTTCTCCTTGGGGATGAGCACGGTCTTGAGGCCGCCGCGCAACGCCGCCAGCAACTTCTCCTTGAGGCCGCCGATCGGCAGAACACGCCCACGCAAGCTGATCTCGCCAGTCATGGCAACTTCCTTGCGAACCGCTACGCCGGTCAATGCCGAGACGATTGAAGTGATCATGCCAACGCCCGCCGACGGACCGTCCTTGGGCGTGGCACCTTCCGGCACGTGCACATGGATGTCGCGCTTCTCGAAGATATTGTGCTTGATGCCGAACGCCGCCGCCCGTGAGCGAACGTAGGCATTGGCTGCCTGCACCGACTCCTGCATGACGTCGCCCAATTTGCCGGTGACGGTCACACGACCGCGCCCCGGGACCAGCACCGCCTCGATCTGCAGCAACTCGCCGCCGACCTCGGTCCATGCCAGACCTGTCGTGATACCAACGAGGTCCTCCAATTCGGCCTCGCCATAGCGGAAACGCCGCACACCTGCATATTTGTCGAGGTTCTTGCGTCCGATCTTGACCTTGGAAGCCCCCTTCATGAGGATTTCCTTGGTCGCCTTGCGGGCAAGATTGGCGATCTCGCGCTCCAGATTACGGACGCCAGCCTCACGGGTGTAGTAGCGCACGAGATCGCGCACGGCGTCATCGTGAATGTCGAGTTCGCCGGCCCTCAAACCGTTCGCCTCGACCTGCTTCGCAATCAGGTGCTTGCGGGCGATTGCGACTTTTTCATCTTCCGTGTAGCCGGCCAGGCGGATGATTTCCATGCGATCCATCAGCGGCTGCGCCATGCGTAGCGAATTCGCCGTGGTGATGAACATCACGTTCGACAGGTCGTAGTCGACCTCGAGATAGTGGTCGTTGAAAGCGCTGTTCTGCTCGGGATCCAGAACTTCGAGAAGCGCCGATGAAGGATCGCCGCGGAAATCGGCGCCGAGCTTGTCAATTTCATCGAGCAGGAACAGCGGGTTCGACGACTTGGCCTTTTTCATGCTCTGGACGACTTTGCCCGGCAGCGAACCGATGTAGGTCCGGCGATGGCCGCGGATCTCGGCCTCGTCCCGGACGCCGCCCAGCGACATGCGCACAAAATTGCGTCCCGTGGCTTTGGCGATCGATTTGCCGAGCGACGTCTTGCCGACACCCGGAGGGCCGACCAGGCACAAAATCGGGCCCTTCATCTTGTCGACCCGCTGCTGCACCGCGAGGTACTCGAGTATGCGCTCCTTCACCTTCTCCAAGCCGTGATGATCGGCGTTGAGGATTTCTTCGGCATATTTCAGATCCTTGATGATCTTCGTCGGCTTGCGCCACGGGATCGACAACAGCCAATCGAGATAGTTGCGCACAACCGTCGCCTCGGCCGACATCGGGCTCATGGTCCGAAGCTTCTTGAGTTCGGCGGTGGCCTTTTCGCGGGCTTCCTTGGACAAACGTGTCTTGCGGATGCGCTTTTCCAGCTCGGAGACCTCGTCGCGGCCATCTTCGGTCTCGCCAAGCTCCTTCTGGATCGCCTTCATTTGTTCGTTGAGATAGTACTCGCGCTGCGTCTTCTCCATCTGACGCTTGACGCGGTTGCGAATCTTCTTCTCGACCTGCAATACGCCGATCTCGCCTTCCATCAGGCCGAGAATGCGCTCCAGCCTCTTGGAGACCGAGTCGAGCTCGAGGAGCTGCTGCTTTTCCGCGACCTTGAGCGCGAGATGCGCCGATATCGTGTCGGCAAGCTTGGATGGCTCCTCGATCTTATTGATCGAGACCACGACTTCCGGCGGCACCTTCTTGTTCAGCTTCACGTAGTTCTCGAACTCCGAGACCACGGTCCGCGCCGCTGCCTGCAATTCCGAGGTTTCGGCGGCCGCGTCTTCCATCTCCACAGCACGCGCCTCGAAGAAGTCGGCGCGGCCAGTGTACCCGGTGATGCGTACACGCCGTCCGCCTTCGACCAGCACCTTGACCGTGTCGTCGGGCAGCTTGAGCAATTGCAGCACCGTCCCGAGAGTTCCGATCGTGTAGATGTCGTCGGGCCCGGGATCATCCTGCCCTGCGTTCTTCTGGGCGATCAGCAGGATTTGCTTGTCGTCCTTCATCACCTCTTCGAGCGCCTTCACGCTCTTTTCACGGCCAACGAAGAGAGGGACGATCATGCCCGGGAACACGACGATGTCCCGCAACGGCAGGACCGGATAGACGATACCTTGAATGGGGGCGTTCATGGTGCCTCGCAACGTACGCTGTTAGAGCTACACTCGCCCCGGCCACGATCCCCGAACAGGCAATCGACGGCACGAAAACGCGCGCACTCATCAGCAAAGATTGGCCTGAACAGGGGGTTGTTCAAGGCCCGTCGGGGACGGCGTCGGCGGCGGCTGCCGTCGGCGCTGCAAAACTCAGGCCGGCGCAGCAGCAATTCCCTCTTTGCGCTCTCCGTGCACATAAAGCGGTTGGGTCCGCCCTTCAATAACTTCACGGTTGATCACGACTTCCTCGACGCCATCCAGCGACGGCAAGTCATACATCGTGTCAAGCAGCGCCGTCTCCATGATCGAACGCAGCCCGCGCGCACCGGTCTTGCGCAGGATCGCCTTCTGAGAGACCGCTCGAAGAGCATCATCGGTGAATTTGAGCTTCACGCTCTCCATTTCGAATAGGCGCTGATACTGCTTCAGAAGCGCATTCTTCGGCCGGGTCAGTATCTCGATCAGGGCGGCTTCGTCGAGATCCTCAAGCGTGGCGACGACCGGCAACCGGCCGACGAACTCTGGGATCAGGCCGTAGCGGAGCAGATCCTCGGGTTCGAGATCGCGCAAAATCTGCCCAGTCCGACGGTCCTCAGGCCCCCGCACTTCCGCGCCAAAGCCGATCGAAGTGCCTTGGCGGCGCATCGAGATGATCTTCTCCAGCCCAGAGAAAGCGCCACCGCAGATAAACAGGATGTTCGTTGTGTCGACCTGCAGGAATTCCTGCTGCGGATGCTTGCGCCCGCCCTGAGGTGGCACGGAAGCAATAGTGCCTTCCATGATCTTCAGCAGCGCCTGCTGCACTCCCTCGCCCGAGACGTCACGGGTGATCGAGGGGTTGTCCGACTTGCGGCTAATCTTGTCGACTTCGTCGATGTAGACGATGCCGCGCTGCGCCCGTTCGACATTATAGTCGGCCGCCTGCAGCAGCTTCAGGATGATGTTCTCGACGTCCTCGCCGACGTAGCCGGCTTCGGTCAAAGTCGTGGCATCGGCCATCGTGAAGGGAACGTCGAGCATGCGCGCCAAGGTCTGGGCGAGCAGCGTCTTGCCACAGCCGGTCGGGCCGATCAGCATGATGTTCGACTTGGCGATTTCGACATCGTTCGCCTTGCCGCCATGACTCAGCCGCTTGTAGTGATTGTGCACTGCAACGGCCAGAATCCGTTTCGCCTGATCCTGCCCGATCACGTAGTCGTCGAGTATCTGACGAATTTCCTTTGGTGACGGAACTCCGTCCTTGGACTTGACCAGGGTGGTCTTGTTCTCCTCACGGATAATGTCCATGCAGAGTTCGACGCATTCGTCACAGATGAACACCGTCGGCCCGGCAATAAGCTTCCGGACCTCGTGCTGGCTCTTGCCGCAGAAGCTGCAATAGAGGGTATTGCGGGAATCACCCCCGGATTTGGCGGCTGGCATGTTGGTAACGCACCTCCGCTTGGGGGGCTCGCCATGTGCGAGCCCGCACGCAAGACTATGTTAAACGCGACCCTAGGACGGCTACAACATCAAAATGTGGTGTGTCCATGGTCAAATGGCAAACAACTGGTCGGCTTTGCCCCTAGGAAGCGGCGGCCATAATCGTTGGAGTTGGCCGTTTTTCGAGCACATCGTCAATCAGGCCAAACTCTTTGGCTTCACCTGGGGTGAAAAATTTGTCGCGCTCCATGGCCTGTTCAATAACCTCGAGCGGCTTGCCGGTGTGCTCGACATACATCTGATTCAACCGGGCCCGCGTCGCCAGAATCTCCCGCGCGTGGATCTCGATGTCGGTTGCCTGGCCTTGGGCTCCGCCCGAGGGCTGATGGATCATGACGCGGGCGTTCGGCAGAGCGAACCGCTTGCCCTTCTCGCCTGCGGTCAGAAGCAGCGACCCCATCGACGCCGCCTGCCCGTAAACCAGGGTGGAAATATGCGGGCGGATATAGCGCATGGTGTCGTATATCGCCATGCCCGCCGTCACCACGCCGCCCGGTGAGTTGATGTAGAATGAGACATCCTTCGTCGGGTTCTCGGACTCCAGGTAGAGGAGTTGGGCGCAGATAACGCCCGCCACGTGATCCTCGACCGGACCGTTCAGGAAAACGATCCGTTCCTTCAGCAGCCTTGACCAGATGTCGTAGCCGCGCTCGCCGCGTGCCGATTGCTCGACCACCATCGGCACATAGTAGTTGCTGTAGATTTCCAGCGGATCGCGGTCGCGACTCATCGCGGGCTCCCTTTCGTGACTGTCTCTCGGAAAGTGGCAGTGCCGGCGGTCTGGTTCAAGGTCGCCGGCGCGGATCAGTTCGCCACGGCTTCGGCGGGCTTGTCTTCTTCCGCCTCGCGAGCCGCCTTGAGCAGTTCCTCCGGGGTAACCGACTTCTCCGAAACCTTCGCCAGTTCGAGAATGAAGTCGACCGTCTTCTCTTCGAAGATGGGTGCGCGAAGCTGATCCTTCAGTTCCGCGTTCTTGCCATAGAACTCGAGAACCTGGCGTTCCTGACCTGGATAGCGCATCGCTTCGCGCATCACGGCTTGGTTCAGTTCCTCCGGCGTGACATCGATGCTGTTGGAACGCCCGACATCTGCCAACAACAGGCCCAGACGCACCCGGCGCTCGGCGATGTCGCGGTATTCCTTCCGCATCTTCTCTTCGTCGCCCTCAAGCTTCTCGCCGTTTTTCTTGGCTTCCTCGATACGCTGCCAGATCGCGTTGAATTCACCGTCGATCAGCCCATCCGGAACCGGGAACTTGTGCATCTCTGCAAGCTTGTCCAGCAGGTGGCGCTTGATCATCGAGCGCGAGATCTGGTTGTAGTCTTGGCCGATCCGTTCGGTAACGGCTTTGCGCATCGCCTCAAGGTTTTCGAAGTTGTTCTTCTTGGCAAGTTCGTCGTCGGCGGGCTGGTCGACAAACTCCTGGATTTCCTTGATCGAGCACCTGAAGACCGCGTCCTTGCCTGCAAGCTCGACCGACCCGTAGTCCGCCGGAAACGTCACCTTGACGTCTGTTGTCTTGCCGACTTCGGCACCGATAAGCTGATCCTCGAAGCCTGGAATGAATGAGCCCGAGCCAATTTCGAGCGAATAGTCGGTGGCGGCGCCGCCGGGGAATTCCTTGCCTTCGACAGAACCGACGAAATCGAGCTTGATCGAGTCGCCCTTTTGCGCCGGCCGCACAGGATCGACAGCTTTCTGCGCCCGGTTCGCCTTCGCGATCCGCTCAATCGCCTCATCGACATCCTTGTCCGGTACGCTGGCTTTCAAGCGTTCGAGCTCAACGCCGGAAAAGTCAACCTTGCCGATCTCCGGCAGCACTTCAATGGCGACTTCGAATTCGACGTCCTTGCCTTCTTCAAGCTGCTTGAGATCGACGCGCGGTTGCAGCGCCGGCTTCAGGCCGCGATCCTCGATCGCCTTGGCGGTGCTCGAATTCACGGCCTGTTCCAAGGCCTCACCATAGAGCGCCTGACCATATTGCTTTTTCAGCAAGCCGACCGGCACCTTACCTGGCCGGAACCCGGGAAGGGTCGCGGTCTGGGCCAGTTCAGCCAAGCGCTCGTCGACTTTGGCCGACAGGTCGCCCGCGGGTACGACGATTTTGAATTGCCGCTTCAGCCCTTCAGCCGAAATTTCCGTCACTTGCATGGTCTCACTTCCATTTCCGTCTGGTGCGGGCGGAGGGACTTGAACCCCCACGCCTTGCGGCACGAGAACCTAAATCTCGCGTGTCTACCAATTCCACCACGCCCGCCCGACGCCGGCCCTATTGCTGACAAGGGCCTCCGGGGCGTGCCACGAAGGCCGAATCGCGCGCCTCTTAGCCCGCGCTCGTCAAACGGTCAATTCAGCGACCCCGACGCCCGCTCCGATCACCAGGCATGACGGCGGCCAGCGCCTCCGGAATACGGTCAATCAGGTCTTCCGCAATCATCCCTGGCCGTTCGAAGCGAAAGGCGCAGTCGCCATGAAGCCATGCCGCCGCCGAGCCGGCCGCAAGCGGCGCCAAGCCCTGCGCCATTAATCCCCCCGCAATGCCGGCGAGCACGTCGCCGGAGCCGGCGGTCGCCAAAGTCGCCGGGGCATGAGTATTGATCACTGCCCGGCCATCAGGAGCGGCGATTACCGTGTCCGGTCCCTTCAACAAGACTGTCGCCCCACTGCGACAGGCCGCCTCGCGAGCGCGCTCGACCTTGCCCGGAAGCGCCGAAAGGTCTGGGAACAGACGGCGAAATTCGCCTTCGTGCGGCGTAAGCAGTACCGGGCCACGGATCGCCTCGAACAGGCTCGACGGATCCGCTGAAAAGACGGTTATTGCGTCGGCATCAAGCACCACTGCCCGGCCTGTGGCGAGCGCCGCGGCGACCGAGTCGCGAGTGCGCTCATTCACACCCGAGCCTGGCCCAACCAGAATCGCGTTGCGGCGTTCGTCAGCCAGCAGGCAGGCAAAGTCGCCACCTTCCCCGACCTCCGTGATCAAGTTGCCCGGCTCCGCCGCCTGATAGATAGCCATCACCGCGCGCTGGGCGGCGATACTAACGAGTCCTGCACCGGCACGGCGTGCCGCCGTGGCAGCAAGCCTCGCGGCTCCCGTGGCGACCGCACCGCCCAAAATGGTTAGATGCCCGCGAGCATACTTATGAGTTGCAGGGTCATTGAAAAGCAGATGCTCCCGCCACAGGGCCGGAGCGTTCCGCCATAGTTGCGGGTTGATCGCTTCCAGCACCGAGCACGGAACGCCGATGTCGGCAATTTTGAGAACACCGCAGCGGCGAAGGCCCTCAACCGAATAGTGACCGGGTTTGGCGCGGAAAAAGGTGACCGTGCATTCGGCCACGGGCGCCCGGCCCATAACTTCTCCGCTGTCACCATGCAGACCGCTCGGCACATCGACGGCGACCACCTGGAGTGCCTCGCGGTTCATCTTGTCGATCAACTCAGCGGCGGCACCTTCGATGGGCCGGCCGAGACCTGCACCAAACAGGGCGTCGATCATCAAGGGATGTCCGTCAACCAGGCCGGCGCGCAGAGGCTCCACTGGCCCTTTCCAGCTTTGCGCCGCCCAAGCAGCATCTCCGCGAAGCGCCGCGCGATCACCGAGCGATGCGACCCGAACCGGCCAACCGGCGGCATGAAGATGCCGTGCCGCGACCAGGCCATCGCCGCCATTATTGCCGGGGCCACACAAGACAACGACTGGCCGCGGCAGGTGACGCTCGAGCACGGTCTCAGCAACCGCCCGGCCCGCTGCCTCCATAAGGTCGACGCCCGCAGCACCGCCCGCTATGGCCGCGGCATCTGCCATTGCCATCTCCGCGCAGCTCAGAAGAACAAGGCTGTCGGAACGTGCCAGGTCGCGCAGGGGAAGCCTAATAGCCATGGTGCATGAGGGGTTGGGGCGGCCGACCGGAATTGAACCGGCGACATCCAGAATCACAATCTGGCGCTCTAACCAACTGAGCTACGGCCGCCATCGTGGATCGCCCCCAACGAAGCGCGCCTTCCTACGCCGCCCCGGCCGGAGCGTCAAGAAACCGGCGGTGTGGGCGGCAGGAGGTGGTCGATCGTTCGAATCCAGACCGCGCACCCCTCCTCCGGCGACAATCCAAAGAATTCCCGCATTCGTGCCCAGCTCTCGAAATCGATCAAAGCCTCGATGGCAATCACGATCTGCCGGCGCTGCTGGTCGGCCAGCGTCGAAAGCTCGGGTGCATACATCAGCTCGATCCTCCTGACGATCGCGCCACGAACGAACCGGGCGCGCTCAGCGAGTTCCACCGAATATCCCTGGTTGGCCCTGAACGCCCGCCACAGCGGCAACCACTTCTGGCAGACATACGCGCGCCGCTCGACATGGGCTTTCAATCGAGCCTGGCGATCACCGTCACTTCCGGCCGTCAGGGGCTGATCGTTGGCCTGGGCAATCGCGTAGTCGGTTGCCGCGACACGCAGGGCGTGCAGGTCGGGGAAACGTTCAAAGATCGAACGCACCGAATAACCGGCGCGTTCTGCGATCTGGGCCGCCGTCGGAATCTTCGGGTTCGCCCATAGAAGCCCCAGATACGCCTCGATGACCAATTGCCGGGTCCGCGCGCTGCGTAAGCGGCGGCCATCGGTCTTGGCCTGGGTATCGGCGCGCGTGAAAGGCAAGATACCTGCTGTCTGATTCACTCTGGCGGCCCGCCCGGCACGCTAGAACCAGGATGAAGCCTATACCCGGGGTGATCTCTTTGCGAACGGTATCGATTGCGGCAGCGCCAAGTTGCGCCTCAACCCGGCGGAGTCGGCGGCAGCAGACGATCGATCGCTTGGGCCCAGGCGGCGCAGGCCTCTTCAAAGGATAATCCGAAGAACTCGCGCATCCGCCCCCAGCATTCGGTGTCGGTTACTGCTTCCAGGGCAATCAGCAATCGCCGACGTCCCTTGGGTGCCAAGGTCGAAAGTTCTGCGGCGTAGCTCACTTCCAGCCGGGCAATCGTCAGTTCTCGCGCCTTGCGAATCCTGAGCTCTAGTTCCTTCGAGTTGCCATGGGTGGCCATAAGCGCTCGCCATAGCCGCAACCACTGCTCGCAGACGCGGCCGCGTGTTGCAACCTGGTAGGTGATCCTGGCCTGCCGATCTCCGTCCGCCAGATGCGGCGGCACCAGATTGGTCGCCTGATCGAGCGCGTAGTCGGTGGCCGCGACCTGCAGGCTATGCATGTCGGGAAACCGCTCGAACACTGATCTGACGGCGTAGCCCGCGCGCCCCGCGGTTTCGGCCGCCGTCGGCATGCGCGGTGAATTCTCATAAGCCAGGTCGAGATAGGCAACGATGATCGTCTGTCGCGTCCGCTCGCTGCGCAATCGGCGGCCATCGAGCGGAGGCGCGGAAAAGGCTGAATGATCGCTCAAGGCCCGATCAGCCCGTCTTCGGCGTTGGCGGTAGCATGCGGTCGATGGCAGTAATCCATACGGCGCAAGCATCGTCGAACGACAATTCGAAGAATTCCCGCATCCGCGCCCAGCTTTCGAAGTCGGTAAGCGCTTCGAGTGCGATCAGCAGATACCTGCGCTCGGTGCCGGCGACCGTCGAAAGCTCGGGCCGATACATGATCTCGAACCGCTCGATGGTGCGCTCCCGCCCGATGCGAACACGCTCCTTAAGCTCGTCCGTCTCATCGACACTGAAGAGAAGCGCCCGCCACAGGGCCACTTGTCGTTCGCAGGTCCCAGCGCGGGTTTCGACGTGGGACCTAATTCGGGTCTGGCGATTACCGTCGACACGACGAGGAGGTGCCAGGGCGGCGGCTTGGGCAAGCGAGTAGTCGGCCGTCGCAACCCGCAGGGCATTAAGATCGGGAAAGCGCTCGAAAATCGAACGGACGGAATAGCCCGCACGCTCCGCGATCTGTACCGCGGTGGGCATCGGCAGTTTCGGGCTTTCGTTCAATAGCGCCAGGTAGGCTTCCATGATCAGCTGCCGCGTCCGCGCGCTGCGCAGTCGGCGGCCGTCAATTGGAGACGGTTGGGCGGCGGCCTTAGAAGACAAGACGGTTCCGCCTGAATTTGCGCTGCAGCAGGTTCGACGTGGATAACGGCATGTTATTCACTTCTTGTTCATTTTCCCCGCGGAGAGCGACCTCACAAATCAACGTACGATTAAAGTATAGACCACCCCCGCCCATGTCGGCAGCGAATTTGTAGCCGACGACTCATGCTTCTGTCCGGCGAGGCGGCCTCGCCCATCACCCCGCAAAATGGCGAGCGAGCCGGTCGATGGCACTGTCCAGTGTCTCGTCATGCTTGCAGAAGCAAAATCGGGCGAAATGGCGCGGCGCCTGACCCGGCTCGTCATAAAAGGCGCTGACCGGGACGGCCGTTACACCGGCCTCGATGGTGATATGACGACAAAAGTCATCGTCCGTGCCGTTAAAACCAAGTGGCCGGAAATCCGCGGTCACGAAGTACGTGCCGTGCGCCGGCAATACACCGAAGCCGATATCGGCCAGAGCGCCGGCGAGCCGGTCGCGTTTGCGCTGCATGTCGGACGCCAGCGTCGAATAGTAGCTGTCGGCCATTCGCAGCCCTGTTGCTGCACCCCATTGCAAATTTGGTGGCGTCGTAAAGGTCATGAACTGGTGAGTCTTCGCAATCGGCTTCATGAGCTCGAGGGCAGCTGTGATGTATCCGACCTTCCAGCCCGTCAGGCTGAAACTCTTGCCGGCCGAGCCAATGCGGACAGTGCGTGCACGCATGTCGGGCAAGGTCATGATCGATATGTGCGGGCGATCGTCGAAGATGATGTGCTCATAGACCTCATCGCAGACGGCATAAACGTCGTGGGCGAGACAGAGGCCGGCGATGAAATCGAGTTCATCGCGGTCGAATACCTTGGAGCATGGATTCATCGGCGTATTGAACAGGATCAGTTTGGTCCGGTCGTTGAACGCCGCGGCAAGTTCCTCGCGCGGCAGCCGCCAGGTCGGCGGCTCGAGCCGCACCAGCTTCGGAATGCCTCCCGCGCGCCGCACGATGGGCAGATAAGAATCGTAGAGCGGTTCGATCAATACGACTTCATCGCCGGGCTCGATCAATCCGAACAGACAGTCACTCAACGCCTCAGTTGCGCCGGAGGTCACCAGCACCTCCGATTGCCAGTCGACCTCCAGCCCCTGGAAGCGCCGCGCGTGATCGGCGACGGCCTGACGCAACTCCGGCATCCCCATCATCGGCGGATACTGATTGTGACCATTCAGCAAGTAGTCGGCGGCAGCGGCCCTCACCTCCAACGGTCCCTTGTCGTCGGGAAATCCTTGTCCGAGATTGACCGACTGATGCTGGCGGGCGAGCGCCGACATGACCTCGAAAACCGTCGTTCCAAGCCCGGACATCAAGAGGTTTGCGGCTTTCATCGAAATTCCCGCAAGTGTCTAGTTAATAGACAATATTGTGCATATATTTTGTGCATATTGATCAACATTTGGCCTGTTCAGACAGCCAAATCGCCTCATGCCGATTGTTAGTTCTGGCATGAAATCTGCTTGGATAAGATGCATACGGGCTGCCTCGACCGGCGGGACCGGTTTCTGCGTGTGGAGTGTCTTAACCAAATGAAGAAGATCGAGGCGATCATCAAGCCCTTCAAGCTCGATGAGGTGAAGGATGCCCTGAACCAGATCGGACTGAAGGGCATCACCGTTCTTGAGGCCAAGGGTTTCGGGCGCCAGAAGGGGCACACCGAACTTTATCGGGGCGCCGAATATGTCGTCGATTTTCTGCCGAAGGTGAAAATCGAACTGATCATCGAAGACGAAATGGTCGAACAGGCCGTAGAGGCGATCCGCAGCTCGGCCCATACCGGCCGCATCGGCGACGGCAAGATCTTCGTGTCCAGTATCGACGATGCCATCAGAATTCGTACTGGCGAGCGCGGCGACGCCGCCGTATGACCAACGCCGCGGGCGTAGCGTACTGTTAACCACAAGAGAGGGACGAACGACAAATGGACGCCAAACAGGTTCTCGCGATGATGAAGGAGAAGGACGTCAAGTTCGTTGACTTCCGCTTCACCGACCCTCGCGGCAAGTGGCAGCACACCGCCCGCATGGCCTCGGTCACGGACGAAGGCACGTTCGCCGACGGCGTGATGTTCGACGGCTCGTCGATCGCCGGCTGGAAGGCAATCAACGAGTCGGACATGATCCTGATGCCGGATCCCGCAACTGCCGTGCTCGATCCCTTTGCAGCCCAGACGACGCTGATCGTCAATTGCGACGTCGTCGAACCCTCGACCGGCCAGCTTTACGCGCGCTGCCCGCGCTCGACCGCCAAGCGCGCCGAGGCCTTCCTCAAGTCGTCCGGTGTCGGCGACACCGCCGTGTTCGGCCCCGAGCTCGAGTTCTTCGTGTTCGATGACGTGCGCTTCGACGTGCAGATGTCGGGCAGCTTCTTCAAGGTCAATTCGAGCGAGTCGCCGTGGAACACCGGCGCCGAGTTCGAAGGCGGCAACATGGGCCACCGCCCCGGCGTCAAGGGCGGCTACTTCCCGGTCCAGCCGGTCGATTCGATGAACGACCTGCGCGCCGAGATGATGTCGGTCGCCACCGACATGGGCCTGATCATGGAAATCCACCACCATGAGGTGGCGCCGGCCCAGAACGAGCTCGGCTTCCGCTTCGACACGCTGGTGAAGACCGCCGACAACGTGCAAAAGTACAAGTACACCCTGCACAACGTCGCCCACAGCTACGGCAAGACGCTGACCTTCATGCCCAAGCCGATCTACGGCGACAACGGTTCGGGCATGCACACCCACCAGTCGATCTGGAAGGACAAGAAGCCGCTGTTCGCGGGTTCGGGTTACGCCGATCTCTCCGAGACGGCGCTCTACTACATCGGCGGCATCATCAAGCACGCCAAGGCGCTCAATGCCTTCTGCAACGCCAGCACCAACTCCTACAAGCGCGTGATCCCGCACTTCGAGGCGCCGGTGCTGCTGGCCTATTCGTCGCGCAACCGCTCGGCGTCGTGCCGCATTCCCTACGCGTCCTCGCCCGCCGGCAAGCGCGTGGAGGTCCGTTTCCCCGATCCTTCGGCCAATCCCTACCTCGCCTTCTCGGCGATGCTGATGGCCGGCCTCGACGGCATCCAGAACAAGATCCATCCGGGCGACCCGATGGACAAGAACCTCTACGACCTGCCGCCGGAAGAGCTGACCAAGGTTCCGACCGTCGCCGGCTCGCTGCGCGAGGCGCTCAACGAACTCGACGCCGACCGCACCTTCCTCACCAAGGGCGGCGTGTTCACCGACGACCAGATCGACGCCTACATGGAGCTCAAGTGGGAAGAGGTCTACAACTGGGAACACCAGCCGGCGCCGATCGAGTACAAGATGTACTACTCGATCTGATCCGCAATCTTTCGAACGACGGAAGGGCCCGCTGTTGCGGGCCCTTCTTTTGTTGGAGGATGCCACCGCCACAATCGAGGGAATACGACATGACGGGTTGGATGGACAAGGCGATGGACGACCTGCGCCCGTGGATCGGGCGCGTCCGGATCGTCGAGGACGATATCGGCCTGATGGCGGTGCGCCGCGCCGCCGGTGCGTTCGACCTCGATCCCGAGACCTTCAAGCCCGGCAGCGAGCTGCCGCCGCACTGGTTCACGCTGTTCTTCACCGAAACCGTGCGCCAGAGCGACATCGGCCCCGACGGCCATCCCAACAAGGGCATCGTGCTGCCGCCGATCCCGATGCCGCGCCGCATGGGCGCCGGCCGGCGGGTAGAAATCATGGCGCCGCTCCGCGCCGGAGAACCGGCGATCAAGAAGGCCGAGGTCGCCGATATCGTCCCCAAGAGCGGCCGCTCCGGCGACATCTTCGTGCTCACCATGCGCCACACCATCGAGCAGGCCGGCAAGACCGTCGCCGTCGACACTTTCGACGCGATCTACCGCCCCGCCGTGCCGCCCGGCCAGAAGACGACGGCCACGGTCGCCACCCAAGCCCGCAGCGATCACGCCTGGACCGAGGCGACGGCACTCACCAACGCGCTCAACTTCCGCTACTCGGCGATGACGTGGAACGCCCATCGCATCCACTACGACGGCGATTATACGCGCCGCGAAGAAGGCTATCCGGCACTGGTCTCCAACGGCGGCCTGTCGATGCATCTCATGGTCAATGCCGCGCTCCGCCACGGCACCGGCACCCTCGCCCGCTACACCGCCCGCCTTGTCCATCCGCTGTGGGTCGGCGAGCTGATCGAAGTGCGCGGCGAGGCGCAGAAGGACGGCAAACTCAAGATCTGGGCAGCCGACAGGAACGGCGTGCTGTGCGGCGAGATGGAGCTGGAGTTCGCACCATGACCGAAGCCACGAGCGGCGGACCGCTCGACGGCGTGCGCGTCGTCGACCTCACCACCGTGGTCGTCGGCCCGATCTGCACCCGGACGCTGGCCGACTATGGCGCCGAGGTCATCAAGGTCGAGGCGCCCGGCGGCGATTTGCTGCGCACCATGGCGCAGGGCAACCGCAACCCCGGCATGTCCGGCAAGTTCATCAACTTCAACCGCAACAAACGCTCGATCGTACTCGACCTCAAGAAACCCGACGGGCTGGCCGCCCTGCTGCGCCTGATCGCCAAAGCCGACGTGTTCGTAAGCAACGTCCGGCCCGAGGCACTGGCCCGCGCCGGCCTCGACCACGCCAGCCTGGCCGCCGCCAATCCGCGGCTGATCCACTGCTCGATCCTGGCCTTCGGCCGCGGCGGCCGATACTACAACCGCCCCGCCTACGACCCGATCGTGCAGAGCCTGTCGGGCGTCGCCGGCACACTGGCGCGCGCCACCGGCGAGCCGCGCTTCGTGCCCATGGTGATGAGCGACCACACCACCGGGCTGATCGCCGCCCAATGCATCGGCTTTGCCCTCTACAGGCGCGAAAAGACCGGCCGCGGCGAGGCGATCGACGTGCCGATGCTGGAGAACATGACCTCGTTCGTGACCAGCGAGCACCTGGGCGCCGCCACCTTCGATCCGCCGGTCGGCCCGACCGGCGACGGCCGTCTGCTCAGTCCCGACTACCGGCCGCTGCCGACCCTGGACGGCTACATCACCGTCGGCCCCAACACCAACCCGCAGGCCTTCGCCTTCTTCGACGCCGTCGGCCGGCCGGAACTCAAGACCGACCCGCGCTTCGAGAGCGCCGCCGCCCGCACCGCCAATGCCGCCGCCTACTTCGAGGTCCGCAAGGCGGGCCTCGCCCAGAAGACGACGGAAG
>CALDNT010000192.1 GCA_937915145.1 uncultured Reyranella sp. | reverse complement strand
CACCCTCGCATACGCGTCAACCCGCGGCGTGCGCGGGCGGGTCATGCTCATGTAGAAGTGACCGGCGCGGTCCAACCGCCAGCTTGCCAGAAGGCATAGCATAATTCTGCTGATCTTGCACATCACATTGGCGCGAACGGATGCTGGCAGTGCTGGCACTCTGCGCGCGCATTACCTCATGCTTCGAGACGGCCCTTCGGGCCTCCTCAGCATGAGGGCGGTTTGTCGGCTGGTTTGGATGATTCAAAACCATTCGGAAAGACACTGGACTGCCTCATGCTGAGGAGCGGCCCGTAGGGCCGCGTCTCGAAGCATGGGCGACAAAGCACGCCAGTGGCCCATCACAGGGCGGAGACTACTCCGCCCGGATGCAGCCCCGGCGCTTCCTGGCCGGTGCGGGCGACGTATTCGGTGTAGCCGCCGCCGTACTGGTGGACGCCCTCGGGCGTCAGCTCCAGCACGCGGTTCGACAGCGCGGCCAGGAAATGGCGGTCGTGGCTGACGAACAGCATGGTGCCCTCGAAATCCGCCAGGGCCTGGACCAGCATCTCCTTGGTCGCCATGTCGAGATGGTTGGTCGGCTCGTCGAGCACCAGGAAGTTGGGCGGGTCGAACAGCATCTTGGCCATCACCAGCCGCGCCTTCTCGCCGCCCGACAGCACGCGGCAGGGTTTTTCGACATCGTCGCCGGAGAAGCCGAAGCAGCCGGCCAGCGATTTCAGCGCCCCCGTGCCGGCCTGCGGGAAATCCCCGTCCAGCGATTCGAACACCGTGTCGTCGCCATCCAGCAGATCCATGGAGTGCTGGGCGAAGTAGCCCATCCGGACGCTGCTGCCGACGGTCACGCTGCCCTGGTCGGGCTCGGCGGCACCCGCCACCAGCTTCAGCAGCGTGGACTTGCCCGCGCCGTTGGCGCCCAGCACGCACCAGCGTTCCTGGCGGCGCAGGCGGAAATCGAACCCGGCATAGATCGGCTGATTGCCGTAGCCCTTGTGCACGCCCTTGAAACTGACGACATCGTCGCCCGAACGCGGCGGGCTGCGGAACTCGAACCGGACCGACTGTCGCCGCCGCGGCGGCTCGACCTTCTCGATCTTGTCGAGCTTCTTCACCCGGCTCTGGACCTGGGCGGCATGGGACGCCCGCGCCTTGAAGCGTTCGATGAACTTCATCTCCTTGGCCAGCATCGCCTGCTGGCGCTCGAACTGCGCCTGGCGCTGCTTCTCGCCGATCGCGCGCTGAACCTCGTAGAAATCGAAGTTGCCCGAATAGGTGATCAGCGTGCCGCCGTCGATCTCGATCACCTTGCCGACGATACGGTTCATGAACTCGCGGTCGTGCGAGGTCATCAGCAGCGCGCCCTCGTAGTTCCTGAGGAAGGCTTCCAGCCAGATCAGGCTTTCGAGATCGAGATGGTTGCTGGGCTCGTCGAGCAGCATGCCGTCGGGCCGCATCAGCAGGATGCGGGCCAGCGCCACGCGCATCTTCCAGCCGCCGGAGAGCTGGCCGACGTCGCCGTCCATGCGTTCCTGGCTGAAGCTGAGACCGGCCAGCACCTCCCTCGCGCGCGCCTCCAGCGCATAGCCGTCGAGCTCGCCGAAGCGCGCCTGCACCTCGCCATAGCGCTCCACCAGCGCGTCCATATTATCGCCCTGCGCCGGATCGGCCATCGCCGCCTCGAGCCCGGCCATCTCGGTGGCGAGCGCACTCACCGGCCCGACGCCGTCCATCACCGCCGCCACCGCGCTCTGGCCCGACATCTCGCCGACGTCCTGGCTGAAGTAGTCGATCGTCATGCCGGGATCGATCGTCACCTGGCCGTCGTCGGGCTGCTCCTCGCCGGCGATCATGCGGAACAGCGTCGTCTTGCCGGCGCCGTTGGGCCCGACCAGCCCCGCCTTCTCGCCTTTCTGGAGGCCCATCGAGGCGTCGATGAACAGGATCTGATGGCCGTTCTGCTTGCCGATGTTGTCGAGACGGATCATGGGGGCTGTGGTGACGGGGAAGAGGCGGCAAGGCAAGCCACAGCCGGATCACGGTCTTGCGGCCGATTGTCCACTCTGTCGAAGGTTGGGCGGTTCGTGCGCGTCAGCCCATCACGCTAGACGTCAGGATCGGAGTCCTCGAGGAAATCGCGAAACAGCTGGCCGAACAGCGTCGCTGTAGGCTCCCAATCGCCGAGCATCGCCTTTTGGCTGACGCGGCCGTAGTTGCCATCGGGCCTTGGGCGCAAGCGCACGAAGGGTGGCAGGCCATAGCGCATCGCCAGGCTGTTGGCCCATAGCCGGGCCGTGCGGCCGCTGCCGTTCGCAAAGGGATGGATGCGCACCCACTCCGCGTGTGCCCAGGCACAAACCTCCAGGATCGCATCGATCTGACCTCTGGTCGGCTCGACGCCCGGCGGAATCGCTTGGTCGAGATACGCCACCGCCGACTGCAAGTGCCGTTCAAAATCACGGAGCGCCGCGGAGACCTTGTCCGCAGCCTCGCCATGGCGACCGCCAATTTCGACGACGACAGATTCCAGACCCGGTTCGCCGCGGAACGCGCCTATGTATTCGGGCTTGTCGGCCTTGAGGCCCCGCATTGTTTCAGAGTGCCAGCGGCGCGCCGCCTCGACGGTTGGCAGCACCCGCAGCCGCGCCTCTTTTTCGGCCGCCTCAAGGACCTTCTTGAGATTCCGGCGCAGCTCGGGACTGTCGGCGTCCCAGTCAGGAAGCATTCAAGATGCGGCGGATTTCGGTCCGCAAGGGCGAGGTGCCTTCGATTGCCGGCGTTTCGACGACCATGCCTTCAGCCGGATCTTCCTTCCCGTAGGAAGCTTCTGCATCCACGACGGCGCCGATGGCCGCCTTGAAATGCGGGTCGCGTTTACGATAGGCGCGAAGCCTCGCCAAAGTCAGTTCCAGATCCCGCTCCGCCGCAAGGCTCCGCCGTTCGAGGTAGTCCTGCAGGGCCTCGTTGACGAGCTGATTCATGGGACGCTTCAACACGCGGCTGAGCGTTTCCAAGGCTGATTGCACCGGCGGGGCGATCCGGAAGGTGGACGCTTTCCTAGTCATGCTCTCAATATAGTTTCCCGTTACTTGATGTCAATATCGAATTATGACGTCATTATTGATGTCAATATTTCAAAATGACGCCATCCGGTCAAGCAACCTACTCAATCGTTCCCGGCGGCTTGCTCATCGTGTCTTAGGTAGACCCACGCAAGGAGCCCTGAGGCAGTCTTGACCTTCGAACGGCGGTAGTTGGGCGGCTCATACGCGTCAGCCGCCGCGAGATCGGCGTCGGTTACGCCGAACACCATGCCGTCCACACGGTCGCTCGAAAGGCCGGATGGCAGCACGAAAGGCTCCCGCCGAAAGCCTGGGAGCGCATCCGGCTTGCCGGCCAGCCGCCGGCCGAAGATCCGCTCCTGGACCTCGGGTTGCTGGAAGTCGCCGCAGGCGAATAGATACTGTTCCGTTGGCAAAAGGTCCCTCACTTCGTTCGGGATGACACTATTGTTGTGTTTTGCACGGTGCGTCGATGCAGAAACCGGTGTCATCCCGAACGACGTGAGGGATCTTTGAGCCGCCACGGGTGGTCAAAACATGTCGGGCGTGATGACGTTCTGCGGGCGCGGGCCGACCATGGCGGCGCGCATGGTCTCAGCCGATTTCAGCCTGATGTCGTCCCATGCCTCGGGCGTAAAGAAGGCCGAGTGCGGCGTGATGATCAGGCGGCCCTCGCACCACGGCTCGCGCGCGCGGTAGGCGCGCAGCAGCTCGGGGATGGGCTCGACCGGCGGCTCCACCGGCAGCACGTCGAGCCCGACGCCGGCGAGATGCCCGCGCTTCAGCAGATCGGCGAGCGCATCGACATCGCAGATCGGCCCGCGCGCCGTGCTGACCACCACGCCGCCCCTGGGCATGCGCTCCAGCATCGCGCGCGAGATCATCCCGCGCGTTTCCAGCGTGAGAGGCGCGTGGATCGACAGCGTGTCGGTCTGCTCCATCAGCGCCTCGAGCGAGGTGACGCGCTCGACGCCGACGCCGAGCTCGGTGCCGTTCGGCATGTAGGGATCGTAGACGACGACACGGAACTGGAACGCCTTGGCCCGCAGCGCCGCCGCCGTGCCGATGCGGCCGAGGCCGACGATGCCGAAGGTTTGTACGCCGTTGCGCCGCAGCAACGGGTCGCTGACATAGCGCCACGGCGCGGGCTGGGGCCGGCGCTGCGCTTCCAGATGAAGCGCGATGCCGCGGCGCAGCGACAGAGCGAGCGCCAGCGCATGGTCGGCGACCTCGGTGGTGCCGTAATCCGGCACGTTGCACACCATGACGTTGCGCGCCGCGGCGGCCTTGCGGTCGATCTTGTCGTAGCCCACGCCCATGCGCACGACGCAGGCGAGCCTGGGGAACTTGGCGAAATGCTCGGCGGTCATCCCGAGCCGCAGCGACATCAGGCCGTCGACCTCGGCGCAGTCCTTGTCGTCCAGTTGCGACAGGTCGGAGACGTTGCGCCACACCACGCGCACGTCGGACCCGAACACCTCGCGCTCGACTTTGTCGTTGTCGTAGAGTTTCTCGGCATACAGCACTGTCTTGGGCATGATTTGAACGTCTCCCGGATGAGGCCGGCATCTTAGCAGGCTGTCGTCGAAGCCGGAGCGCGGCGTTGCGGCTGATTGTCCTCTGCTGGTCTCCAATCCTGATAGACTACCGCGGACAAGATCGGTGGCCACAATGGACTATGAACCCCTCCCGGATGATGAGCTTGATCGCGTAAAGCTTTTAGAAGGCATCTTGATTGGCGCGGCGACCAGCGGCGGGGGGCCGGTGGACAATCAGACCTATATCGAGCTTCGCGCAGCACTGTTGCAGAATCTCGCCATCAAGGCGCTTGTTCCATCGTTCATCAGGACGTGCCGGGACCTTTCGACTTTCCGATCTCACACGCAGAGCGTCGACGGGCAGTGGGCACCGCGGCGTGCTTACATACGAGAAGCCTTAACGCCGCTCTTCGATCACTTCGAGGGGACGAACCGAGCACCAATTGATGCGGTGGCGTCCGACGCACTGCTGAAATTCGACCCTGATGGCGTCCATGCAGTGTGGCAGAAGGCTCTGAACCGTCGGCACACCGACCCCGAGGGGGCGATCACGGCCGCCCGGACACTCCTTGAGTCCGTCTGCAAACACATTCTCGACAAGACTGGCATGCCTTATGGCGACAAGGACGATTTGCCTACGCTCTATCGCGCGACAGCGAAGCAGCTCAACATTGCCCCTAGCCAGCATACCGAGGAGATATTCAAGCAAATACTCGGTGGAGTAACGGCCGCTGTTGAGGGCCTGGGGGCACTTCGCAACAGGATCAGCGACGCCCACGGACAAGGCGCAAAGCCCGTGCGCCCACTTCCAAGGC
>CALDNT010000191.1 GCA_937915145.1 uncultured Reyranella sp. | reverse complement strand
CCTCGCATCGGCTCAGGGCCTGCGCGTCGTAGCGCGCGTCAATGACGACGCCATTACGGACTTCGGCCTCAACCAGCGTGTTCAATTCGCCATCAAGACCAGCGGTCTGCAGGACAGCCCCGACCTGCGCCAGCGCATGGCCGCGCAGGTGTTGCGTCAGATGATCGACGAGAAGCTGCAGATCCAGAACGCCAAGCGACACGGCCTGAACACGACCGATGCCGAGGTCCAGCAGCGCCTGAGCGAGATCGAGCGCGGGGCAGGCATGAGCCCGGGCCAGTTCAAACTTTTTCTGCAGAGCATTGGCGTTCCCTACGACATCGCCGCCCAGCAATTCGAGGCGCAGATCGCCTGGAGCAAGATCGTGCGTCGTCGCGTGCGCCCCCAGGTCGAGGTCTCGGAGGCTGAGATCGACGATACCCTGAGCCGGCTGCGGGCGAACTTGGGTAAAACCGAATCCCGGGTGGCCGAGATTTTCCTGCCGGTCGACAGGACGGAGAGCGTGGACGAGGCCAAGCGCAGCGCCGACCGCGTCCTCGACCAATTGCGGCGCGGTGCCCCGTTTGCGGCGGTCGCCCAGCAATTCTCGCAGGGCGCCTCGGCACAGGCCGGCGGCGATCTCGGCTGGGTTCTGCCCGGAACGCTCGATCCGTCGCTCGATACAGCCATCGAGAAACTCCAGCCTCGCCAACATTCCGAGCCCATCCGCAGCCCGGCGGGCTGGCACATTCTCTATGTCGTCGAGCGCCGCCAGTTCGCCGCGACGCGGACCGACGATGTCCGGCTGAACCTGGCCCAGATGACGCTGTCGTTGCCCGTGAACGCTTCGCCGGACGAAGTCAGCCGCGCATCGGCCGAGGCCCAGAAGGTGATGTCGGCCGTCCGCCAGTGCAGCGACCTGCATGCCCAGTCCCGCCAAACGAAAGGTGCCACCTCGGGCGACCTGAATGGCGTGCGTATCGGCGATTTGGCCGGGAACCGCCAAATGTACGACGAAATTCCCCGGCTACCTGTCGGCGGAACCGCCGGCCCGTTCCGGGTAGCCGAGGGCATGCAGATCGTGACGCTGTGCAGCAAGGGCGGCGTTGGCGGATTGCCGACCCGTGACGCGATCTCGCAGCAAATTCTTATTCAAAAGCTGGAGGCCGCCGGCCGCCGCTACATGCGCGATCTGCGGCGTGCCGCGACCATCGACGTCAAGCCATGATCCCGTCTCTGCCGCTCGCCGTTACAATGGGCGAGCCGGCCGGGATCGGCGGTGAAATCAGCCTCAAGGCCTGGTTGGCGCGCAGGCAAGCGACCCGCCCGTTCTTCGTTCTGGACGATGCGGCTCGGCTCGCGGCCCTCGCCCACCAGTTCGGCCTCACCGTGCCGATCAAGGAGATCGGCCGGCCGGACGAGGCCGCAGCGGTCTTTCCCACGGCATTGCCGGTACTGCCGGTGAGGCTCCGAGCCAACGTGCGGTCCGGACAGCCCGACCCGGTCAACGCCGCAGCGACCCTGGAGGCGATCGAGCGGGCCGTCGCGCTCGCACTCGCTGGCGACATCGCCGGCGTGGTCACCAACCCCATCCAGAAGAAAACCCTGCGGGACGCCGGTTTTCGGCATCCGGGCCACACCGAATTCCTCGCCGAACTGGCCTCGCGTGCGGCCGGCAGGCCAGTCGAAGTGGCAATGATGCTGGCCTGCCCCGGTCTCAGGGTCGTGCCCGTCACCATTCACCTTGCCCTGGCCGAAGCCGTGCAAGCGCTCGATACGGCGGCGATCGTTCGTGCGGGCCGGATCTCCATCGACGGCCTGCAGTCCTTGTTCGGCATCGCGCGGCCGCGCCTCGCCGTAGCCGGCCTCAATCCGCATGCCGGCGAACAGGGCACGATGGGCGACGAGGAAACACGGATAATTGCGCCGGCGGTCGAGGTACTTCGTCGCGACGGAATCGATGTCCGCGGTCCCGCGCCGGCCGACACGCTGTTCCATTCTGCTGCGCGCGCAACCTACGATGTGGCGTTGTGCATGTATCACGACCAGGCGCTGATCCCGATCAAGACCATCGACTTCGCGGGCGGCGTCAACGTCACGCTCGGGCTGCCGTTCGTGCGGACCTCGCCCGACCATGGCACGGCGCTCGACATCGCCGGCGCCGGCCGCGCCGACCCGGCAAGCCTGATCGCCGCCCTCGATATGGCGGACGGCATGGCCCGCCACCGTCAGACGTGATCCCGGATTCGTCCCCGGTCGATCTCGCGATATCCCGGCTGCCGCCGCTGCGCGAGACCATCGCCCGCCACGGGCTCGATGCCCGCAAGCGGCTCGGCCAGCATTTCCTGCTCGACCTCAATCTGACCCGGCGCATCGCACGTGCCGCCGCCCCACTTTCGCCTGGCACCGTCATCGAAGTGGGCCCGGGGCCTGGTGGACTGACCCGAGCGCTGCTGCTCGAGGGCGCCGACCGGGTTGTCGCCCTCGAGGTCGATACGAGGGCCATCACCGCCTTACAGGAGCTTCAGGCTGCCGCTGGTGGCCGCCTCCAGATCATCGAGGCGGATGCTCTACGGATCGATCTGACAGGGCTGGGGCCGCCCCCTCGACGGGTCGTCGCCAATCTGCCCTACAACGTTTCGACTGCCCTGCTTGTGCGCTGGCTCCATGGCGCCGATAGCCTCGTCGACATGGTGCTGATGTTTCAAAAGGAGGTCGTCGACCGGCTGGTGGCCCGGCCGCGGACCAAGGACTACGGCCGGCTCTCGGTCCTGGCCCAGCATGTCTGCTCAGTGCAGCGGCTGTTCGACATTCCGCCCGCGGCCTTCGTGCCGCCGCCAAAGGTCACGTCGTCGGTGGCCCGGCTGACACCCCGCCCAAGTGACGATCGCCTCGCCGATTTGCGGCCGCTGGAGCGGGTAACGGCGGCCGCCTTTGGCCAGCGCCGCAAGATGCTGCGCGGTGCCCTGGCAGGGATTTTTCCTGACCCCACGGCGATCCTGCTTGGACTGGGCCTTTCGCCCACTGCACGGGCCGAGGAACTCACTGTTGGCGAGTTCGTAAGGCTGGCTGGCGTTCTTGACAAATGAGCACTCACTCACTATCCAACATTGGATGATCCGCTCACTCGCCTTCAATCTCTATTTTTATTTCGGGACGCTTCTCACCGCCGTAGTTGGCATCGTCCTGGTGCCAATCCCGACGCCGATCCTGCTGCGCGGCCTGTTGCACCACTGGGCACGCGCGTTCGTCTGGGGCATGCACTGGATCGGCGGTATGAAGGTCGAGTTCCGTGGGCTCCCACACCTGCCCACCACTGGTCCGGCCCTCCTCGCCGGCAAGCATCAAAGCGAATGCGATGGCATCCTGCTGGCCGCCCAGATACACGGTATCGCCTTCGTGGCCATGCAAGAGCTTTTCAGCTACCCGCTGATTGGGTCCATCCTCTACCGCCTTCAAATGATCCGCGTCGATGCCTGTGGCGGCGGCAAGGAACGCGAAAACCTCGCGCAATTCGCGCGGCGCGCCTACGAGAGCGGTCGTCATATCGCGATCTATCCCGAGGGTCACCTGATGGCCCCGGGCGAACGCGAGCGCTACCGCTCCGGCATCTACTACCTGTCTCGCGACCTAAATCTGCCGGTGACGCCGGTCGCCACCTGCGTCGGCCTTGTCTGGAACCGCCGCGACTGGTGGAAGAAACCTGGCCACGCCGCGATCGAATTCCTTCCGGCGATCGAGACCGGCCTCGACAAGGTGACGTTCATGCGCAGGCTCGAGGCCGCCACCGAGATCGCAAGTGATCGCCTGATCGCGGAATTTTCGGGCCGGCCCTACGCGCCAAGCGAGCTTGTTCTGCGCTCGCAGGGCCAAGCCGGTATCGGCCAGCCCGTCACCGCCCCTCACGCAGCGCCTTGACGAACTCAACGAGGCCGCCCTGCCGGCTGCGCTTCAGTCGTTCGGCGGTCAAGATCGCTTTCAGGCCGATCAAGCTGGTGGCGATATCGCGGTTGACGATCACGTAGTCGTACTCCGCCCAATGGCTCATCTCGTCGGCCGCTTTGGCCATGCGCCGCGCCACGACGTCGGGCGCGTCCTGCGCGCGGGAGATCAATCGCCTTTCAAGGTCGCGGGTCGACGGCGGCAGGATGAACACCGTCACGACGTCGGCGCTCCCTTTCCCCTTGAGCTGCTGTGTGCCCTGCCAGTCGATGTCGAACAGCATGTCCCGGCCGGCACCTAACGCTTCCTCGACCGGCGGCTGCGGCGTTCCGTAATAGTGGTCGAAGACCCGGGCATGCTCGAGGAACTCGCCGCGATCGATCATGCCGCGGAACATCGCTGTATCGATGAACCGATAATCGACGCCGTTCTTCTCGCCTGGCCGTTTGTCGCGCGTCGTGCACGAGACGCTGAGCTGGATATTGGCGTCGTTTTCCAGAAGCTGACGCGACAACGTCGTCTTGCCCGCGCCGGAGGGCGACGACAGCACCAGCATCAGGCCACGCCTCTGGATGGCTGGCGTCTCGGCATCACTCGACATTCTGCACCTGCTCCCGCATGCGCTCGACGGCGCCCTTGAGGTCGATACCGATCCGCGTCAGCTCGATGTCGGCTGACTTCGAGCACAGCGTATTGGCCTCGCGGTTGAACTCCTGGCAGAGGAAGTCGAACTTTCGGCCCACAGGATTGTCGGGCCGCGCCTCAGAAAGCAGGGTCCGCGCCTGGGCTATATGGGCGCCGAGCCGGTCGAGTTCCTCGCGCACGTCGGCCTTGCCGACCAGCAGCGCCACTTCCTGGGCAAACCGCTCCTCGGACAACGCCGGCGCCCGCCCCAGAAGCTCCGCGAGTTGGCTGTCAAAGCGGGCACGCACCGTACCCACCTGCACCAGCGCCCGTTCGGCGGCACGATTGCACAGACTCTCGATCTCGGTGACGTGGCCGTCGATCACTTTGGCCAGCGCCTTGCCTTCCGTCGCACGGGCCGATACCAGCGACTTCAGAACCTCATCGAGC
>CALDNT010000190.1 GCA_937915145.1 uncultured Reyranella sp. | reverse complement strand
GGCCTGCTCTACGGCATCGCGCTGGCGCGCGGGAAAGCGCCGCCACCCGAGGCGAAGCTCATGCCGCTGTTCGCGCAGTATGCCGACCTCGCCGGCGATCCCGGCCGTGCGCAATGGACGGTCCAGCATGTGCTCACCATGACCATGGGCACCGATTGGGACGAACTCAGCGTGCCCTACACCGACCCTGCCAACAGCGAGATCGCCATGGATGGCGCACCGGATCGTTACCGCTACGTGCTGGGACGCCCGGTGGTGTTCGCGCCAGGTGCGCGCTGGGTCTATTGCGGCGGCGCCACCGCGCTTCTGGCCAGATTGATTGCCGACGGCACCGGCCGGAGCCTGCACGCCTTCGCCCGCGAGGTGTTGTTCGATCCGCTGGGGCTCGGCCCGACCGAATGGCTGACCGACGGCAAGGGCATCGAGTTCGCCGCCTCCGGACTGCGGATGCGGCCGCGCGATCTCGCCCGCATCGGCCAGCTCCTGCTCGATGGCGGGGCGGTCGAAGGAAGAACCATCGTGTCCAGAGAGTGGCTGGCGCGCATGACGACGGAGTTCGCGGTCTGCGACGAGGTCCGTCGCTATGGTTACCAGTGGTATCTCGGCCATTTCGGCTTCACGGCGCCGCATGGGCCGGGATGGAGCCGCAGCCGGCTCGAGGCTTTCCACGGCGCCTATGGCAACGGCGGCCAGCGGTTGTGGGTGGTGCCCGGCCTCGATCTCGTCGTCGCGGTCGTCTGCGGCAACTACGATACGCCCGATCAGTGGATTCCGCCGACGCGGGTTCTGCGCGAAGTGGTCCTGCCTGGCCTCAGGTGATCCCGGGATAGGCCGGCCACGCCGCCGGCCGCGCTTACGATGGCGGCCGGTCGGACGGTGGATCGGCAGAGCCCGGGGTGGTGGAGGCGGGGGTGTCGGACGACGGGGCGGCGGACGGCGGCGCGGCGGGCGCGTCTGCCGGGCGCGTGTCCGGGTCCTTGGGCGCGCCCTCGCGGGCCGCCCGCGCGCGTTCCCTGGCTTCGCGTGCCGCCGCATCGCGGTCCATGGCTTGCTTCTCCAGCGCTTCCTTCTGGGTTTGCTGGCCGCCCTTTGTGGCGACGACCGATCCGATCGGTACCGGACTCGTCTCGGGCAAGATGGTACCGCCGCCGTCGTAGGCGGCACGGCCAGCGGGCGCCGGCGGCAGGGCGTTGGCGGGCACGACCGAACGGTCGGCGCCGGCACGCGCCGGCGTCTTCGACCCCACCGAGGGCTCGTCGCCGAACCAGCCGCAACCGCCCAGCAGCGCGGCCGCGAGGACCGCGATCAAGCCGCGGTAATTTACCTTGTCGATCATTTACTGGCCTTCATCTTCCGGTCTCGTTGGAGCCTCGCCCGTCGCCTGCGTTGGCGCACCATCGCTTCTCACGCCGGCCGCACCGGGTCAAAGCGGCTTTTTCGTGCTCGATGCCCACCGCATCGTGAGCCGGACGCCGGACCGTTCCTCGTCCCTGACCGTCGCGGCCGGTCTCGGGTTCGCTGCGGCAATGGGCTTCCCGGAGGGCGGAAAGGTCGTGGGCGGCGGTCATCTGGAGTCTCCTGGCCGGGTTTTGCGGCGAATTTGGGGACGAACGGGCATCATGACCCGGTGTTGGTCGCATCGCGGATGCTGGTTTCGCAAGCTTGACAGGGTCTCTCCGGTCCGGCTCCCTATGCCAATCTGCCGGCGGGTGCCGCGGGTGCACCGCCATTCTGAGGGCTTGCCCGCATAACTGGGATACAGACGATGGCTACAGGCACGGTCAAGTGGTTCAACGGCACCAAGGGTTTCGGCTTCATCCAGCCCGATGGCGGCGGCAAGGACGTGTTCGTCCATATCAGTGCGGTCGAGCGTGCGGGTCTTAACGGTCTCAATGAGGGCCAGAAGATCAGCTACGAAGTGGCCAGCGAACGCGGCCGCGAAGCCGCCGTGAACCTCAAGGCCTCGGGCTGACACAAGCCGCCTGAAACAGGAAAATCGTCGACAGCGAATTTCCCGGCAGACCGACCGTTTGTCGACCGAAGGCCCGCCCGGTTCCCGGTGCGGGCCTTTTGCCTGTCTGGCCGCGAGTCGTTAGCGGACGCATGTCCCGATCCCGTCTCAGAGTCGTCTGAACACGACGGACTGGGTCCGGAACGCCTCCCATGCCGTGCTGTCCTTGATCACGGCCTGCTCGCCTTCGCGTTTCAGGCTTGTGCCGCTGACCAGAAGCCACATTGCGGAGATCGTTACCGTACGGTCGGGCATGACGTCGATAAGGCCTGTCCAGCTGGTCAGGCTCTCGCTATCGGGTCCCCAGGCCACGCTGAACCCAAGGCACCGTCCGTTCCGCCAGCCGACAAGTGGATAGTCCCTGCCGTGCTCTGCGGCACCAAGCCTGGTTCGGTATACGCCGGAGAGCGCGGCGCCACTTTGTGTCAGCTCGAGTTCGGATCCCGCGTCGTTGCCCCAGCGCCCGTCAATTGCCATTGACCTGCCATCGAGCCCGCCGGACATGGTCCCGTCATGAGTAACCGCCATGTGCTTTCCAACTTCGATGAAGTTACGGGTATCGGCGGCTTCGCGCGGGCTTCTTCAGTCTAGGCCTTCAGGAATCGCTCGAACGCATCCTTGTAGTCGGGATGCCAGCGCGACAGCGCCGGCCGGTTCTCGGTGATGTCCTGCGCTGCCCACGTGATCCGGCGGTTGTCGATCTCGCGCGTGACGTCGTTGTCGGGGCAAAGGATGTAGAAGTCGCCGGCGCCCATGCCCTCGACCAGCATGTCGACCACCTGGTCCGGCGTCCAGGCGCCGGCCGGCTTCTCGCTGCGGCCGCGGCTGGTCATGGCGGTGAAGGTCGAGCCCGGGATCAACAGATGCGCCGTGAGGCGCGCGCCTTCCTCGTTGCGCAGGCTGTGCGCCAGCGCCTCGGTCATCACCTTCACGCCGGCCTTGCTGACGTTGTAGGCGGTGTCGCCGGGCGGGCAGGTGATGCCCTGCTTGGAACCGGTATTGACGATGGCGCCGGTCGTCTTCTGCGCCAGCATGGCGGAAGCAAACGTCTGTACGCCGTTGATGACGCCCCAGAGGTTGACCTCCAGCACGCGGCGCCAGCGCTCGATGTGATCCCACGGCCCGCCGCCCGGCGCGGTGCCGGCATTGTTCATCAGCACCGCGACCTCGCCGAAGGCGGCGTAGGCGCGATCCTTCAGCGCCTGTACCTGCTCCAGTTTGCTGACATCGGTGGGTACGGCGATGACGGCGCTATGGCCGGCTGGCGCGGCAGCGGCGACCTCTGCGGTGGCGCGCTCCAGCGCGTCGGACGGCAGGTCGGCGAGGCACACCTTCAGGCCCATGGACGCGAACCGGCGCGCCGCGGCGAGACCGATGCCGCTCGAGGCGCCGGTGATGACGGCGGTGCGGCCGATGGTGAGAGCGGGATGGTGCGGCATAGGGCGGTTCCTTCAGTGAATCCGACGACAGTGTAGCCGATGCGCTGCTTGGTGTTTCTGCTGTTTGGCAGTTACGTTGAGCAAGGAGGACCGTCCTTATGACTCTCAATCGTCGCAATCTGTCGATACTGGCCGCCTCGGCATTCGCCGCGCCCGCCATCGTCTCCCGCGCCGCGGCGCAGGGTAAGGACGGCGGCACGCGCGTGCAGGCCGCGGTCGCCCGCTTCGCCGCCCTGCCGTCGGCCAGTTGCCTGGTGGCGGCCGATCATCCCACGGCGCCCTGGCAGGCGTCGCACCTGCCGGCCGCGCGCCTGTTCGTGGGCAGCGCGGTCAAGACTTTCATCCTGGCGCAGTACCTGCGCGAGGTGGAGGCGGGGCGCCTCACCGAGGATCAGCAGATGCGGATCGACGATGCGGTGCGCTCGCTCTCCAGCCCTGTGTTCCTGAATCTCACGGGTACCACGCCGGCGCGCAGCGTGCTGGAGGCGATGATCACCCACAGCGACAACACCGCGACCGACATGGCGCTGGCCGCGGCCGGCGTCGACAAGGTCCGCGCGCTGATCGCCGAGGCGGGGCTTGGCGCCACGCAGATCCCCCATTCGACGCGCCGGCTGTTCTCCTGGCTCGCCGGCGCGCCGGAAGGTGTCGATCTCGGCTGGGAGGGCGTGCAGCGGGCAGTCGCGGCGCCGGTGGCGGGCAAGACGCGTCCGGCGCTCAACGGCCAGCAGACGATGGCCAGCACGGCCGAGGACATGGTGCGCTGGTACCGCCAGGCCCTGCGCGGCACTTATTTCAAGAAGCCCGGCACGCTGCTCGAATTCAAGCGCATCCAGGCGATGGCTTCCGCCATTGTCCATTCCGTGCCGCCCGATACGATCGCCTATGCCAAGGGCGGCAGCATCGAGTGGGACGGCTTCCACTGTTTCAGCCTTCCCGGTCAGATGATCGTGGGCAATGTACCGGTCACCTTCAGCTTCACCGTCAACTGGACCGGCCCGGACGACGGCGTGGCGGCCATCTTCGGCGCCTACGTGGGCGCCGTTGCCGATGTGCTGAAGGAGGCTGCGCAAGCGGTCGGATAGGCGGGGCATGATCCGGAATTTTCTGGCGACCCTGCTGGCCTGCAGCGTCCTGTCGTTCGGCGCCGCCGCCCAAACGCCCGCCGGCGCGGCCGAGACGGCGATCCGCGGCGCGCTGGCGCAATGGACGGCCGACTTCAACGCCCGCGACACCGCGCGCATCTGCGATCTCTTCGCCCCGGATCTGGTCTACGACTATCGCGGCTTTCCCGAGCGCACCCACGCGGACCTGTGCGGCCTCCTGCGCCGGTCGCTCGCCGACCGCACGAGGCAATTCACCTACGCCCTCGACATCAAGGAGATCATCGTCTCGGGCGACATGGCCGTCGTCCGACTCGTCTGGACGCTCACGACCACGCTCCCCGGTACCTCGATGCCGGTGGAATCGAAGGAGCCCGGCCTCGACGTGTTCCGCCGCCAGCCCGACGGCAGTTGGAAGATCGTCCGCTACATCGCCTACGAGGCGCCGTGATGGCGCCGCCGCGCCGCTAGAGGATCCCGAACATCCGGGCGACGCGCTGCACCGCCTGCCAGGCCGGGTCGAGGGTGGCGAAGGTACGGGCCATTTCGTTGGCGTCGTGAAGCAGGGCCTTCAGCTTCTGGCCGTTGGGCTCGTCCTTCTCGGCCTCGCGCTTGGCCTCCTCGAACAGGGCGCGCAGCTCGCGCATCTCCTCGGTGTAATCGTCGTCGATCGCCTTCAGCGAATTGCCGAGGGCGTGGACGAGGTCGACCGGGGCGGCGGGCGTCTTGGGATCGTTGGTCATGGCCGACCATACCCCGCGGCGGCCGCGACTAGAACAGGCCGCGTGGTCGCGCCTGCGAACGCCTGGCCGGCCGGTGGAAGACCGCCCGCCCTATCCGCCGGCGAGGTACCGCGAGGGTGCTCCGGCCACAAGGAATAGGCTTCTACGACGGCCAGTGCTGGCAGAATGCCGGCAAATGTGAGAGCAAGAATGAAAGTTGCAAGATCAGCAGGTTACGTGCTATGTATCTGATATCGTTGCCACGACGTGCGTAAAGCGCGGGCCGCCCGGGTCACTTGCCCGGAGCGGCCTTTTTCGTGGCCGGTGGCGTCTCGCCACCACGAATCTTTGGCCATGCCCCGCCCGGCGCGCCCGCCGGGTCAACTCCTTCGAGGAC
>CALDNT010000189.1 GCA_937915145.1 uncultured Reyranella sp. | reverse complement strand
GTACGCTCGTCATTGGTCGTCTCGCCGACGAGGTGCATTTGCCCCCCGGGTAACAAGGCATCATGTGCCTTCTTGATCACGCTAGCGATCATCTCACGGCTGTACATGGGTAGATTGGACGCCATGATGGCTACATCGCAGTCGGTCGGGAATGGATCGCGCGTGAAGTTGCATGGTAGCGCCTCGACCCGATCGGCGACGCCGTTCTCGGCGATGAATTCGCGTGCGACCTCGCACACCACAGGCAAGTCAAGGACCACGGCACGGATTGCAAGATGTTCCTTCGCAGCAGCAATGCAATAGGCCCCCGAGCCACCACCGATGTCCATGATACGCTTGCGGCCCTTGAGGTCGACCTGACGAACGAAGCGGCGGCCTGCGCCCATTCCGATCGAGTAGGTCGCGTCGTGGTAACGTCGCGCGTCGGCAACGGTGAATGTCTCGATCGAGCCCATCACCTTCAGGTTCTTGGTCCGGATGTGCTCGCCAAGCCGACCCCACTCGTTCCACTGCGGCTTGGTGAATGTTATCCAAGGCCCCATATAGCCGGGCTTGCCCGCCACCAGGAAGCGCTCGACATCGGAAGCATTCTTGTGACGGCCCTGCGTCTTTTCAAGCAAACCGGACGCGCACAGCATCACCATGAGACGCTCGGCGTTGGTCGGATGGATGTCGATGGCCCTGGCGACTTCCTCGTAGGTCCCAGCACCGTTGCTGATCGCCGTAAACACTCCGACCTCGACTGCCGCCATAAGAGCTGCGGACTGGCCATAGGACTGGGCGATATTCTGTAAGCGAACAGTGGTAACTGATCCTCCATCCGACTGTGGCTTCTGGTCCTGCTTCGCCATGGCGTCCTCTCGAAGTCGTGTTGACGAAAGCAAAGCACACTTCGCATGGATGACAAAGTGCGGCCGTCGAGCATCTCGCCGATACAACCGGCGCCGCCCGTTACAATCGCAGTATTCGCTTCCACCATGGGGGCCGCCAACCGTCCCATACCGATTGAAGCCATACCCCACTCAGGCTTAACCTACCGGTCGACCGCTGGTGAGGTGCGACGGAGGAGCAGGTGACGGAAAGTTCTGGTGGCCGAGTCGCGAACAAGATCGCCATCGTAACCGGGGCAGCAGCGGGCATTGGCCGCGCGATCGCGCGGCGACTGGCCGAGGAAGGGGCCTCGCTCGTCCTCGTCGATATCGATGCCGCGGGCCTCGCTGAGACGAAGCGACTCATCGCGGCGGGCAGCCAGCCCGCAATGACCCTCACAGCCGACGTGACCGAGGAGGAGGCGGTGAAGGCACTCTTTGCCCTGGTGCTGTCTGCACACGGCCATATCGACATCCTGGTGAACAATGTCGGCGGTGGCACCTCAGGCCATGTCTGGGAGGCCAAAGTCGAGGATTGGGACTTCATCATGCGACTGAACCTGCGCTCGGCCTTCCTCTGCACGCGCGCGGCGGCGGCACACATGCGCGAACGCCGCGCCGGCCGCATCGTCAATCTCTCTTCTGGCGCGCGCGAAGGCACGCCGTGGACAGCCTATTACATCGGCAACGCGGCCTATGCGGCCGCCAAAGCTGCGATCCACGGCTTCACCCGCCACGCCGCCCTCGAACTGGCCGAGTATGGCGTCGCGGTAAACGCCGTGGCGCCCGGCCCAATCGAGACCGAGCGCACTGCACCTGGCTTCCGCCAGATCGAACATCTGGAATACGGGCCCATCCGCGCCACGCCGCTCCGCCGCATCGGTACTCCTGAGGACATCGCAAACGCTGTCCTCTATCTAGCCTCCGACGAGGCCAACTACATCACCGGCACTACGCTTGCCGTCGCGGGAGGCCGCTAGAGATGAATACTTCAACCGAACCCGCCAACACGCTCGATGGCGATATCGCCGCTCTCAAGGTCTTGGCCACGGACTACAACGCGGGCCATCGCCTGATCGACAAATGCACCTGGCCAGAGGGCAAGCGTATGGCGGTGAATTTCACCGCCGATTTTGACGCCATGCTGCTGCGCCGCCTACTGAACGAGCCGCCAATGCAGCTCGCCAAGGGCGAGTTCGGCGGTCGAGTCGGCATCTGGCGGCTGGTCGAGCTGTTCGACAGCCACGACGTAAAGGCCACGATCTTCACGCCCGGTCGCATCTGCGAGCTCTATCCGCAGGGCGTCAAGGCCGCGTCGCGGAGCGGCCACGAGATCGCAGACCATATGTGGGAGCACCGTGTACCGAAGGAACCCGAGCTAGAGCGCGATCATCTCCGGAAGGCGCGCGCCGCGATCGAGAAGCTGGTTGGGCGCCGCCCCGTCGGCACGCGCTCACGCCACACGCGGCATCTCCTGCTCGACGAGGGCTATATCTACAGCTCGGAGGATTCGCCCGATCACCGCCCGCATTATCTCTGCCAGCCCGACGGTACGCGGCCGCTGCTCAACCTGCCGTTCCACTATGTCATCGACGATGCAATGTTCTTCAGCTTCGCCTGGCTGAACAGCGAGAACGCCGCGCAGCGCATGATGGACCCTGAGCATGTCGAGGAGATTTGGTGGGCGGCGTTCCTGCAGCAGTACCGCGAAGGCGGTTACCTCAACATCGTCCTGCATCCCTTCGTCTCGGGCCGGGCGCTACGCATCGCCATGCTCGACCGGCTGATTGCGCGGATGAAGGCGCTGCCCGGCGTCTGGTTTCCGACCTGTGAGCAAGTGGCGCGCCACCTGCTGATCGTTCATCCCGCCTACTGAGCGGAGGGATCGTATCATGCCGTGGAAGGACAACTACACAATCAGCGACGAGAAGAGCCTGACCGACACCGACGTGAGCTGGCCGGACCAGCGACGCTGTTGCTTCCGAGTCGTCGTCGATCTCAGCCCGCCCTCCGGCCCCGACGGAATCAAGCCAGCGGACCTCGCAACGCCCGATGCCTACTACGGCATGCATGGCGGCCTCGACGCGCTTTGTGCGGTGCTGAAGCGCTATCGCATCAAGGCCACCTTTGCCGTGCCCGCAACGATTGCCGAAATTTATGCCGGCAAGATTCGTGCGCTACCGGATGAGGGCCACGAGATCGCGGCCCACGGCTTCAAACACGAAGATGTGAGCCGGCTCGACCGGAATGAGGAGCAGGTGCGACTTGTGCGGACGACAGAGATCATCACATCGGTCGCGGGGAGCCGTCCGGCCGGTTGGTTCTCCCTGCCACGCCAGAGCGACAAGTTCGCCGGCGGCGCCGTTAGTGCCGCAACCATGGATCTGTTGATCGATGGCGGCTACGCGTATTTCGGCAACGGTCTTGCCGACGATGCGCCGCACTACTGGGTGTCGGATTTTCCAAGCCGCCGCGCTATCCTGGCGCTGCCCTACTACTATCACTTCGACGACCAGTTCTTCCTGCTGTTCCCGCGCAAGGGAACCGGCCTGGAAAATCCCAACTCACTCTTTCGAAACTGGAAGGCGGAACTCGATGCTCAACACATGCGCGGCCGGCACTTCAGCATGGTGCTTCATCCCTACGCCATCGCCTGGCCCAACCGGCTGCACCTGCTCGAGCAATTCCTCGACCATGCCGCGCACCTTCCGGACCTGTGGAACGCAACCAGTGTGGAATGCGCCCGGCATTGGACGGCGACCTTTCCCGCGGCTACGCACCTTAAGCTGGAGGCTTCGATCTGGCGTGACTACCCCGGCAGCTTGAGCTGACGCCTGCTGTGCCTTGTCCCTTCTCTATTGGGGCGTGTATGGCCAACCTAGAATCATCCCGCTCTAGCTGTGAGCTTTCAATAGGTTGTCCATCCGGCAGTGGCCGAGGAAGCTGAGGTTGTCGAGACTTCAGTAATCCCTAGGAGAGCCGAATGGACATCCACAAGAATGCCCGCCTGACGCCGCTCGGTCGAGAGCGCATGGTCAAGGCTTCATCCATCAGAACTGCCAGGATAACTTCCGGCTCGCTGGCCACCTTGGTCTCACGTGTCGTCTTGCCTGCTTCGTCGATGATGCACATGCTGGTCTCTTTCACCGACGCATCCAGTCCGGCATAATGTTTCATGACTGCGCTTCTCCTCTGATGCTTGAGGCCGCTCACGCGGACCTCGTTCAATCATCAACCTGAAGCGCAGCCACCTATTCTGCCAGCCCACCGATCCGGCGAGCCCCAATACCCCATCTACCAAATACTATAATCCGGCAGTATCCATGATGCAGTCCGCCGAGGATCGGCTCGCTGACAATGAATCCGAGCCGCTGGACCGACCGAAGGCTCGGCGCGTCCTGGTCCAGAGACAGACGCGTCAGGCGTTCGTTGTAATAGCCGGCGTAGGCCGCAAGGATCTGGCGCAGATGGGCCTCGCCAAATACGACGATATGATCGAGGCATTCCCGACGGATCGAGCTGATCAGTCTCAGCACTGGAGCGC
>CALDNT010000188.1 GCA_937915145.1 uncultured Reyranella sp. | reverse complement strand
CCATGCTAAAGGGCATCAACGACAGCGACGCCGACGCGCGCGAGCTGGTGCGCCTCCTGACCCCGATCCACGCCAAGGTGAATTTGATTCCGTTCAATCCCTGGCCAGGCGCGCCCTATGAGTGCAGTTCCAACAACCGCATCCATCGCTTCGCCGAGATCGTGAACGACGGCGGTCTCAGCGCGCCGGTGCGCACGCCAAGAGGTCGTGACATCTTTGCCGCCTGCGGCCAGCTCAAGAGTGCGAGCCTTCGCGGCCGGCGCGAGAAGGTCATCACGCCCGTGTAGCCGCGACGACCTTCGACAGGAAAGCGCACTCGCTTTGCACTGGGGTCAATCGAGCCGCCGCACACCAGTTCTCCGTGCTGCCCTCGACATACTCCGCATAGTACGGCTCGTGGAAGTAATGGGGGAAGAGGTCAAGCAGACCATCCCATTCGGGCCGGTCGCCTTTCTGTAGAGAATCCACGATCACGACAAGGCCACCGGGCTTCATGACACGGGAGATTTCGGCGAACGCCCTGTCGCGGATCGTGGCTGGCAGCTCATGCAGCAGGAACGAGGAAACTATGAGATCGAGGCTCGCGTCGTCGAACGGCAGAGATTCGGCGGCGGCTTCCTCGAGTTTCACACGCGCGGTGCGGCCGATCAGGCGGCGTGCTTCCTCGAGATAGGGCGCGCTAAGGTCGATGCCGGTGAGCCTCATGCCGGGCCATGCCCGGTGCAGGGAGGCGAGCAGGCGCCCGGTGCCGCAGCCGATGTCGAGGCCGCGGACGTCACGCTGGTTGCGTTGCTGCAGCCACGTGGCGATCGGTGCCAGCGCGCGCCGGCGCATGGCGTCGGCAGCGCCGGTGAACAGAACCTCGACCTGTGTGTCGTAGAGCGCGGCAGAGTGCTCCGAGAGCCAGCCGTCGCTCTGGAAATGGAAGTTCTGGCGATAGTAGTCGGGCAGGCCGTCGGCCTGGCTGCCCGGCGGCAGCGCGTCGTCGAGCGCGCCGTGGCGCCGGGCGTCGACCTGCGGCAGGTCGCGGAAATAGAGCAGGCTGCGGCGCAGGAACTCGGCGGGCTCCGGCCCCAGCGCGCGCGGTGCCGGAAACAGGCCGGCGGCAATGTCGCGCCATTCGCGTTCGAACAGTGCGCGCATGTCGGCGGTCAGTTCGGCGCGGCTGGGCGTAGGCCCGATGGGAAAATCGGGCTTGGGCATCGGCTTCAGCAGGCGCCGTCCCGCCGCGTAGTGGCCGGCATACCAGGCGACCCGCGCGGTCTGGCGGGCGGCGTAGGTCAGGCGATCGAGGGCGGTTGGCATGATGAGCAAATCTAGGGTCGCACTATAGCAGCTTTGCAGCCGCTTGCCCGGGCGGGGTCGGTCGCTATATTCGCGCGCTTTCACGGAACAGACACCGACGGCGGCGAGGCGAGCCATGAGCATTACTTATACCGGCCCCCACAAGAAGGGCGATATCAAGAAGGTCGTCCTGGCCTATTCCGGTGGCCTCGACACCTCGGTCATCCTGAAGTGGCTGCAGACCGCCTATGACTGCGAGGTCGTGACCTTCACCGCCGACCTCGGTCAGGGCGAGGAACTCAGCCCGGCGCGCAAGAAGGCCGAGCTGCTGGGCATCAAGCCCGAGAACATCGTCATCGGCGACGTGCGCGAGGAATTCGTGAAGGATTTCGTCTTCCCGATGTTCCGTGCCAATGCCCTCTACGAAGGCCAGTACCTGCTCGGCACCTCGATCGCCCGGCCGTTGATCGCCAAGCACCAGATCGAGCTCGCCCGCAAGACCGGCGCCGATGCCGTCTGTCATGGCGCCACCGGCAAGGGCAACGACCAGGTCCGCTTCGAACTCGCCTATTACGCGCTGAAGCCCGACATCAAGGTGATCGCGCCGTGGCGCGAGTGGGATCTTTCCTCGCGCACCAAGCTGATCGAGTTCGCCGAGAAGCATCAGATTCCGATCGCCAAGGACAAGCGCGGCGAGGCGCCGTTCTCGGTCGATGCCAACCTCCTGCACTCCTCCAGCGAAGGCAAGATCCTAGAAGATCCCTGGGAGGAAGCGGACGAGAGCGTCTATCAGCGCACCATCTCGCCGGAAGCCGCACCCGACAAGGCGACCTACATCACGATCGACTTCGAGAAGGGCGATGCCACGGCCATCGACGGCGTGAAGATGTCACCGGCGACGCTGCTGACCAAACTCAACGAACTCGGCAAGGCAAACGGCATCGGCCGCCTCGACCTGGTCGAGAACCGCTTCGTCGGCATGAAGAGTCGCGGCATCTACGAGACGCCGGGCGGCACCATCCTGCATGCTGCCCATCGCGGCATAGAATCGATTACGCTCGACCGCGGCGCCGGCCATCTCAAGGACGAGCTGATGCCGAAGTATGCCGAGTTGGTCTATTTCGGCTTCTGGTTCTCGCCCGAGCGCGAGATGCTGCAGGCGCTGATCGACAAGAGCCAGGAGAACGTGACCGGCACCGTGCGGCTCAAGCTCTACAAGGGCAACACGACGGTGGTCGGCCGCAAGTCGCCCCACTCGCTCTACTCGATGCAGCATGTCACGTTCGAAGAAGATCAAGGTGCCTACAACCAGCGCGATGCCGAAGGCTTCATCAAGCTGAACGCCCTCAGGCTCCGACTGCGCGCGATCGGGCAGGGTGAATCGGGGAATTGATCCGATAAGAACGGTGCGCCGTCGGGCCGAGGCGGCTAGTCTCACCCGATAACGGAGTTTCCGATGCCTTTCGACGAGAGCCGCCAGCCCGGGCCGCAACGGGGTACGGGCGAACGGGCGGTCAATCTGCCGCCTGTGCTGGTGTGGCTGATCGGCATCAACGTGGCCGTCCAGCTTGGCCGCGAAACGCTGGGCGATGCGGCGGACATGGACATCGTCCAGCAATTTGGCCTTGTGCCGGCCGCCTACACGTCGGGCGCCAGTTCCGATCTGCTGTCGCTGCTGATTGCGCCGATCACCTACCAGTTCCTGCATGGCGGCTGGGTGCATCTCGGCATCAACATGGTGATGCTGGCCGCCTTCGGCGTGCCCGTGGTGCGCATGCTGGGGACCCGCCGCTTCATCCTGTTCTATCTTTCGGCCGGAGTGTTTGCGGGCTTCGTCCATGTGTTTTTCTTTCCCGACTCGGCGGATCCGGTGGTCGGCGCATCCGGCGCCATCAGTGGCGTGTTCGGTGCCGTCCTGATGCTGATGCGGTACGTCGGCAGCCTAACGTCGCTGCTGCCGGTCGCCATCGTCTGGATCGCCATCAACGTCTTCTTCGGCGTCTTTGGCGGCACACCGGGTGCCGGCGGCGATCCGGTCGCCTGGACCGCCCATATTGGCGGCTTCGTCTACGGTCTCGCCGCCATCCGTTTGTTCATGCCGCGTCCGGGTTCGTAGACGGGCGACGATGGCCGACCGGCCGGTTCCCCTGCGCCGCTATCTCGTGGCCAACGCCGTGGCTCTGGCGCCATCATATGTCGCGCTCGCCACGCTCTATTGGACGGGCGCATTGGCCGGCCGTCCGGCGTTGATCGCGGCGGCCGGCATCGCGGTGGTGACGGCTCTTCTGGTTCAGCGCTATCTCGGATCGCTGGCGCAGTTTGCCCGCTTCGTCGGCAACCTGTCGGATGAACGCGAACCGGTGATGCCACGTCTGTCCTTCGCGCCCGCGACCGAGGAACTGGCGACGGCGGCGGCCACGCTGTCGGCCGGCTGGCGCCGCCAGCGCGCCTCGATCGACAATCTCGCGGCCTCGGCGCAGGCTATCGTTGACGGTCTGCCCGATCCGTTGATTGCGGTCGACCGCCAGCGCCGCATCGTGCGGACGAATTTGGCGGCAGCGGCGCTGCTCGGTCCGGTCGGCGCCGAGCGCGACCTGTCGACGGTGCTGCGCCATCCGCAACTCCTGGCAGCCGTCGATTCGCTGCTTGAAACCGGTGCCGACGGCAATTTCACCGGCGTCGATCAGAGCGCCGTCGAGTTCGCGCTGGCCGGTCCACCCGAGCGCGATGTCATTGCCCAGCTCAGGCGTCTGTCGCGGGCTGCTGCCGACGGGTCGCTGGCGCTGATCGTGCTGCACGACACCACGGCGCAGCGACGTGCCGAACGCATGCGCGCCGATTTCGTGGCAAACGCCAGCCACGAACTCAAGACGCCGATTGCCGGCCTCGCCGGCTTCATAGAAACCCTGCGCGGCCCGGCGCGCGACGACGCCGGGGCGCGCGAACGCTTTCTCGGCATCATGGCCGAACAGGCCGACCGCATGCGCCGCCTGGTCGACGATCTTCTGATGCTGTCGCGCATCGAACAGCACGAGCATGCGCGGCCCGACCGCGAGATCGATCTCGACCGCGTGCTGCGCGGCGTCCTCGACCTCCTGCAGCTCAAGGCCTCGTCGCGGAGCGTGAGGATCGAGCTCGCCGTCGCCGCCGGCCTGCCCAGGGCGATCGGCGATCACGACGAACTCACCATCGTGTTCCAGAACCTGATCGACAATGCGATCAAGTATGCCAGGCCGTCGACCGTCGTACGGGTGGCCGCAGGTCCCGACGGGCAGGGCAGCGTTTTCGTGGCCGTGAGCGACGAGGGCGACGGCATTCCGGCCGCCCACCTGCCGCGTCTCACCGAACGCTTCTACCGCGTCGACACCGCGCGCTCGCGCCAGCTCGGCGGTACCGGCCTGGGGCTCGCCATCGTGAAGCACGTGGTCAACCGCCATCGTGGCCGGCTCGACATCCGAAGCACGCCCGGCAAGGGCTCGACCTTTACGGTGACATTGTCCGCAGCCGACTGACGATCCTGCCTGGTCGAACGTCTCGACAAACAGCCGATAGTTTGATAGTTGTCGAATTATGAAATCATACGAAGCCGTGCCGGCCTTGGCAGCGCTCGCTCAGGAGCATCGGCTGGAGATGTTCCGTCTGCTGGTCCAGGCCGGCCTCGAGGGTCTGCCGCCCAGCCAGATCGCCGAGCGTCTGAAGATCGCGCCGCCAACGCTCTCGTTCCATCTGGCGCAGCTGAAGCATGCGGGACTGCTGCAGGTCAGGCGCGACGGCCGCTCGCTGATCTACACCGTGAACTACGATGCCATGAATGGGCTGATGGAATTTCTCACCGACAACTGCTGCGGCGGCGACGGCTCCTGTCGCGTCCCGGTATGCGAACCCCAATCCGCGACGCTCGTGCGCCGGCGCGCGGCGCGGCCGGCCCGGCCCAGCTGATGTCGCTCTTCGAACGCTACCTGACCCTCTGGGTCGCGCTGTGCATCGTCGTGGGTATCGCGCTGGGCCATTTCTTTCCCGCGGTCTTCCACGCCGTCGGTTCGGCCGAGGTCGCGCACGTCAACCTGCCCGTCGCCGTCCTGGTCTGGCTGATGATCATCCCCATGCTGGTCAAGGTCGACTTCGCGGCCATCGGCAAGGTCCGCGAACACTGGCGCGGCATCGGCGTGACGTTGTTCATCAACTGGGCGGTAAAGCCGTTCTCGATGGCGGCGCTGGGCTGGCTGTTCATCGGCTACCTGTTCGCGCCGTGGCTGCCGGCCGACCAGATCGACAGCTACATCGCCGGCCTGATCCTGCTGGCGGCGGCACCCTGCACGGCAATGGTGTTCGTCTGGAGCAACCTGTCCGACGGCGAACCCGATTTCACACTGACCCAGGTCGCCCTCAACGACTCGATCATGGTGTTTGCGTTCGCGCCGATCGTGGGCCTGTTGCTCGGCCTGTCGGCCATCACCGTGCCGTGGCAGACGCTCCTGCTCTCGGTGGGCCTCTACATCGTCGTGCCCGTCGCTTTGGCGCAGCTCCTGCGGGTCAGTGTTCTGTCGCGCCGTGGGCAGTCTGGCCTGCAACGGCTGCTCGCGCGCCTGCAGCCGGCCTCGCTGGTGGCGCTTCTGGCCACGCTGGTGCTGCTGTTCGGTTTCCAGGGTGAACAGATCATCGAACAGCCGCTGATCATCGCGCTGCTGGCCGTGCCGATCCTGATCCAGGTCTACTTCAACTCGGGCCTCGCCTATTTCCTGAACCGGGCGACCGGTGAAGCCCACTGCGTCGCGGCACCGTCTGCCCTGATCGGCGCCAGCAACTTCTTCGAACTCGCGGTCGCCGCGGCGATCAGCCTGTTCGGATTCTCCTCCGGCGCGGCGCTGGCCACTGTGGTCGGCGTCCTGATCGAAGTCCCGGTCATGCTGTCGGTCGTCAAGATCGTGAATGCCAGCAAGGGCTGGTACGAGGCCGGCCCCGCCGTCGCGCGGCGAGTCGAGGCAACAAAGGGGCCCTAATTGTAACGGCCCTGTCATACCGTTGGACTATTCCAGAAGAATGGAAGCAACGGATGCGGCCCTCGGGTTTGCGGCGCTCTCGCAGGAGACGCGTCTAGGACTCATGCGGCTGCTGGCGACCAGGGGTGCTTCCGGCATGGCGGCCGGCGATCTTGCCGCCAAGCTGCGGCAGGCGCCATCGACACTGTCATTCCATCTGTCGGCGCTCGAACAGGCGGGTCTGTTGCAGTCCACCCGCCAGGGACGGCACGTCATATACGCGGTGCGTATCGCCGGGCTGCGCGCGCTTTTCAGTTTTCTGACCGAGACCTGTTGTTCGGGGCGACCCGAGTTGTGTGGAGACCTGGCGCGGCTGCTGCCTGAGGAAACGCTGGAGGATGAAAGTATGACACCCGCATTCAACGTCCTGTTCCTGTGCACGCACAATTCCGCCCGCTCGCAAATGGCCGAGGTCATCCTCAACCAGATCGGGAAGGGAAAGTTCAACGCCTACTCTGCAGGCTCTGAGCCGGCGCAGGGCCCCATGGCGGAGGTGATCGAGAAATTGAACACACTCGGTCACGACGTCTCCAGGCTGCGGTGTAAGTCGTGGAACGACTTTGCCGGGCCCAATGCACCCCGGATGGATTTCGTGATCACACTCTGCGACACACTCCAGGGCCAGCGGTGCCCGGATTTCGGCGAGAAGCCCGTCACGGCCGCGTGGCCTCTTCCCGACCCGGCCAAATTCTCCGGAACGGCGATCGAACGCGCCACGATGATCAACGAACTCTACGGGATGATCCGCCGGCGGCTCGAGATCTTCATCAACCTGCCCTACGCCTCGCTCGATCGGATGGCACTCAGGAAGCGCCTCGACGAACTGGGCGACAGCACCATGGCGTCGGCGTAGCGGAGAATGACATGAGGGTTGGCATCAACGGCATGGGCCGGATGGGCCGATTGGCGCTTCGCGCGGCGTTGGGCTGCGTGTACCGGACAACGGACGATCCCCGCGCCGGCAATCGCCTCGAGGTCGTGCACCTGAACGAAATCAGGGGCGGCGCCGCGACGGCTGCGCACCTTCTCGAATTCGACAGTATCCATGGGCCCTGGCGGACTTCCTTCGAGGTCGACGGTGAAAAAGGCATTGCGGTTGGCGGCAAGTATCTCGGCTTCAGTTCCGAGTCCGTGCCGTCCGATGTCCCATGGGGGGATCTCGGCTGCGACATCGTTCTTGAGTGCACCGGCAAGTTCCTGAAACCCGAGCAGCTGCAGACCTACTTCGACCGCGGCGTGAAGCGCGTCATCGTCGCGGCTCCGGTCAAGGACGACCGCGCGCTCAACATCGTCGTCGGAGTCAATGACCGGCAGTACGATCCCGGGCGTCATCGCCTGCTGACGGCGGCGTCCTGTACCACCAATTGCCTGGCGCCGGTGGTCAAGGTGATCCAGGAGGCCATTGGGATCAGGCATGGCCAGATCACCACCATTCATGATCCGACCAATACGAACGTCGTCGTCGATTCGCCGCACAAGGACCTGCGCCGGGCACGGTCGGCCATGCTCTCGCTCCAGCCGACGACGACCGGCAGCGCCACGGCCATCGCGCTGATCTATCCGGAGCTCAAGGGCAAGCTGAATGGCCACGCCGTGCGCGCTCCGGTGCTCAACGCCAGCCTCACCGACTGCGTCTTCGAGCTCAAGCGTCCGACAACCGAGGCCGAGGTCAATGGCCTCTTCGCCGCCGCGGCCGAGGGCTCTCTGGCCGGGATCCTGGGCTACGAGACACGGCCCCTGGTGTCGGCCGACTACTGCAACGACACGCGAAGCTCGATCATTGACGCGCCGAGCACCATGGTGACGGATGGCACACTGCTGAAAGTCTACGCGTGGTACGATAACGAGATGGGCTATGTCTGCCGGATGGTGGATCTCGCCAACATGGTGATCGAAGCGGGTGCGTGATGACGCCGGCGGCGCGCGACTATCTCATTGTCACGGCGTCCTACTGGGGCTTCACCCTGGTGGACGGCGCCTTGCGGATGCTCGTGCTGCTGCACTTCTTCAAGCTCGGGTACTCGCCGTTCACCCTGGCTTTCCTGTTCCTGCTCTATGAGTTCGCCGGCATCGTCGCCAACCTTGCCGGCGGCTGGCTGGCGACGCGCTTCGGCATTCCGCGCATGCTGGCGGTCGGCCAGTTTCTCCAGATCCTCGGGCTCGTCATGTTGTCGGCCCTCGACCCGGCCTGGACCGCGGCTGCGTCCGTTGCCTGGGTCGTCGCCGCGCAGGGCATCGCCGGTCTGGCCAAGGATTTTACCAAGACGGCTTCGAAGTCGGCCATCAAGGCCGCGGCGGCCGACGGTTCGGGCCAGCTCTTCAAGTGGGTGGCCTGGTTCACCGGCTCGAAGAACGCGATGAAGGGCGTGGGCTTCTTCGTCGGCGGTCTGCTGCTCGACGCGACGGGCTTCATTCCGGCACTCTGGCTGATGGCTACCCTGATTGGCGTCGTTCTGGTGGCGGGCCTGCTGCTGCTGCCCCGCCAACTCGGCAAGGCAAAGTCTTCCAGGACGATGCGCGAACTGTTCTCCAAGTCGCGCGGCGTCAATCTCCTGGCCGCGGCGCGAGTGTTCATGTTCGGCGCACGCGATGTCTGGTTCGTCGTCGGCTTGCCAGTCTTTCTCTATGCCGCCGGCTGGCGTTTCGTCGAAGTCGGCGCCTTCCTGGCGGCCTGGACGATCGCCTATGGCGGTATCCAGGCGTTTGCGCCTGCCCTGGTCGCCCGCAGTGCCGACGGGCTCAGTCGCGAGGTGCCGAATTCGCGGCTCTGGGCCGGCCTCCTCGTCGCTATCCCGCTGGTGCTCGTGCTGCTCCTGCAGAGCCCGGACCTCTGGCGTCCCGACATCGTGGTGGTCCTGGGCCTTGCGCTCTTTGGCCTGCCGTTCGCCGTCAACTCCTCGCTGCACTCCTATCTGATCCTCGCCTATGCGGGCTCCGAAAAGGCCGCCGAGGATGTCGGCTTCTACTACGCCGCCAACGCGACCGGCCGCTTGCTCGGCATCCTTCTCTCCGGCGCCCTCTATCAGTTCGGCGGCATTGCGGCCTGTCTCGTGGGATCCACGATCATGCTGGCGATCTGCTGGGCGATCACGTTCCTGCTGCCCGTCCACGCCGGGATCAACGACACCAAGCAGGTGGCGTAACCGGCATCTCGACGGCCACCGTCGCCGCCTCTCAAGTCATCGCGTGCTCCCGAGAATGTGAGGGAAGGCGCAGCGGTCACTCTCCTGAAACCTCTGGCAATCGGCCCGGGAGTTCCCAAATGGGGTTACGGAGAGATGACAATGCCCCTTAAAGCGACTTTCGGAATACTCACGTTGGCTGCGACGATCGGCTTGGCCGGGTCTGTCGCAGTAGCAGAAACGATGGCCGACCCTTGGCCCTATTCCTATGATGACGAAATGGCCGGTTCAGTGCAGCCGGCAGCAAGTATGCCGCTCGCGGCTGGTCGCGTCGTCGCCGTCGACAGCATCGCCGGCAAGATCACCCTAGACTATTCACCGATCCCGCAGCTCCTGCTGGAGGGCGGCACCCGGAATTTTGCTGTCCAGGATGCCACGGTGCTGACCGGCCTCACGCCCGGCGACAAAGTGCGCTTTGAGGTCGAACGCGAAGGCCGGGCTTTCATCGTCAAGCGCATCGTGAACAGTAACTGAGGGGACCCTCAGCGGCCTCGGTCGCCCTCAAGTTCGCGCGGCCGCAGCATGAGAAACGCGCCCAGCGCCAGAAGCATCAGCAGCGCCACGACGAGGAAGGCGAGGCCCCAGGCCATCGGCGACATGCCGCCGGCAAGATCGAGCGTCCAGCCGACGACCAGAGGTCCGACGAAGCCGCCTGCGTAGCCCAGGGTCGAGTGGACCGCGAGCGTGGCGCCGCGCCGCGACGGCTCGGCATTGCCGGCCGCACCGGCCGTCACCGACGACGAATCCAGCCACACCACCATGCCGTAGGCGATCAGCAGCACCACGGCGAGCCAGTAGTTGATGGATCCGAGGAAGCCGATGACGGCTGCGAACAGGATCGACAGGATCATCGCCGTGGCAACCAGACGCCGGCGGCCGAAGCGGATCGAGGCTTCGTTGCCCACGATACTTGTGGCAGTGCCGAGCAGCGCCAGCAGCGTGACGACCAGTGCCGGCGACAGGGTCTCGTCGGCGAGGCCGGTGTAGCCCGCCACGAAGGCGAGGAAGGCCACGCCCCAACCGCGCAGCGCGCTCATTTCGAGCGTATGCACGCAATAGACGACGGAATAGGCAAAAGCCGACGTGTTGCGCACCACGGGACGGAAATCGAACAACGCGGGCTGCTGTCCGGCCCCCTCTTTTCCCATCGGGCCTTTCGCCCGCGGAGGAGGTGCCGCGCGCCATGGCACGACAAGCGCCACCATCAGCCAGGCGACGAAGGCCGTGCTGGCGGAGATGGTGAAGGCCGTGCGCCAGCCGAAATGCTCCGCCAGCACGTCGCCCAGCAGGAAGGAGACGGCGCCGGAGATGCCGATGCTGGCGGCGTGTCCCGTGACGGCGCGGGACATCATCTTCGAATCGACCTGGTCGGCGAGTAGTTTCAGCCCGGTCATGTAGGTACCCGCCCAGCCGACGCCGGCGAGCGCGCGCGTGGCAAAAGCCGACCAGAAGCCGTCGGCGTAGAGGCCGAACAGGAGATGGCCAGCCACGGTGCAGGCGACACCGAATAGATAGATGCGCTTGGCGTCGACGCGGTCGGTGAGCGTCACGAGCACTGGCACCGAGACCATATAGGCACCGAAGAATATCGCGGTAATCCAGCCGGCTTCACTATTGGTAAGCTGCCAGAGCTGCATCATCTGCGGCAGCAATGCGGGCCAGAAGCCGGCGCCGATCTGCACGAAGATCTGCGCCGTACAGACGACCGCGACGAGTTTCGCCCCCGACTGTATTCCGCTTGTCCCCGTCACGTCCCTTTGGCCCCGAACCGCATGCCGACGAGACCGAGTGTGGCAGCAACGGCGGCGATCCCAAGAAAAATCGCGTAGGCCGCCACCGGTGACCACAGGAACGCCAGCGGTCCTGCGGCCGCGCCGGAAACGCCGACCACGAACAGGGTGCCGCGGATAGTGCCGAGGTGCGTGAGGCCGAAAGACTCCGCAAGCCCGGCCGAATAGACGATCTGCAGCGTGCCGATCATGGCGCCTAGTGTCATGGCGTAGGCAAGGCCACCGGCGAGCAAAGGGTTGATCCACAGGCAGGTGACGGAAAAGCCGAGGAGGCCGAGACCGAGGAGGCCGACCGGGCGCGCTCCGAAGCGGTCGATGAGTGAGCCGCTGCACAGCGTGGCAATCGCCTGCACTGTCGTCATCGCGCCCAGCAGATGGATGGCGCTGTCGCGCGCGACGCCAGCCTCAGCCATGGCGCGGACATGATCGAGCATGAGCGCGGTACCGACGCCGTTTGATAACACGGTGAGGGCGCTGAAGTACCAGAACGCATTGGTGCGGAGGCTTTGCGCCAGCGTGAAGCCGATCGCCGGCATGGCAGTGGTGCCGGCTAATGCGCGACCGAAATCGCGGGCAGCGCCATATTGCTCCGGCTTGTTGCGATAGAACGCCAGCCCCACCGGCAGCATGATCGCGAGCACGCCAGCCGCCTGCACAATGTAGGCGGTGCGCCAACCGGGACCCTGAATGATCGGTTCGATCAGGGGCGGGATGACGAGCCCGCCCAGCGCCAGTCCCATCATGGCGAGCGCGGTGACGCGGCCGCGAAAGCGGTCGAACCAGAGATTGACCATCTGCATGGTGACGAGGCTGAGGCCGGCGATGGCGGCGGCGCGCAGGACGAGGAAGCCGAAACCGAGCGACCAGGCATCGCCGGCGAGACTCATGACGCCGCAGGCTGCGGCGACGGCTGCGACCGCCGGCACGATCAGGCGGCGCGGCCCAAACCGGTCGATCAGCCGACCGACGAACGGCGCCGTCAGGATGCCGAGGAATGTTCCTGCACTGTAGAGAACCAGAACATGCGTGCGGCCAAGACCGAGATCCGATGCGATCGGATCGACGAAGGCAGACACGCCGACGGTCTGGCCGGGCGTGGTGGCGAACACGCCGATCAATGCCGCGACGGCGACGATGCTGCCGCTGGTGGTCGACGAAGTGGCGGCGACGGATTTGCCCATCAATAGGCGGGCGTCTCCGGCTCAAGTGGCACCACCCACTCGCGGTCCGGAGCGATGACGGCGCCACCACGCAACTTGCCACGTTCGACGACCGGCCACTTCGCCAGCAGTGCCGGTGGCAGCTCGCGGCCGTCGGCAGCGGACAGCCACAGCCGCATCAGGTGGCGCTTCGGCGTGGGCGGCGGGTGGTCGATGTAGGCCGTGCGGGCGTGGAACACGACGTGATTGTGGATGTACTGGATGTCGCCCGGCCGAAACGGGATCATCAAGCAAAAGCGCGGATCGGCGCAGAGCTCGTAGAAGAGATCGAGCGCCTCCGAGAGGATCGGCGTGAGCGGCGGCGCGTCGGGAAAGCGGCGTACCGATTCGACATACTGGCGCACCGGTGCGAAGCCGGTGAAGGAATTGCGGTTCCAGTGGAACAGCGGCATCTCGTACCAGCCGTTCCCACCGGCCGGCACCTCGCCGCGGCGGTCCATTGGGATAGGTCCGTAGAGGGCGGCGCAGAGGTCAGGCCTGGTGCGCATCATCTCGTCGTGGACAGCGACGCCACTCACGATCGCGCTCTCGCCGCCCGATTGTGACGTCGCCAGGCAAAGCAACGCCACAACGTCGCAGGAATCGACATGGAACGAGAGCTCTGCATTGGTCTGGGTGATGCGCTTGTTGACGTCGGCGACGGAGGTGCCGATGTCGATCACGTGGCCGATCAGGTGGCCGTTGCGGTTCTGTGGCACCGGATCGCCGATGTGGCGCGAGAGTCCCCAATAGACCCTCATGCGGAACTCGGGATCCCAGCGCTCGACGGGCAGGCCGCGGACATAGCCGAAGCCCAGCTCGCCCAGGATGCGCTGCCGGAGCGTGGTCAGCCTTGGCGCGAGGCCGGGCAGCGGGAAGTCCTCGCGCTCGATCTTGCGGATGTCGAGACCGGCCGCCCGGGTCGCCGCCACGGCGGCCTCGATCTCGGCGATGTCCTCTGGCGTCACCTGCATCGCCCAGGAAGCGTGGTCGTGGAAGGCCTCGGCCTGCCAGGCGAAGGAGCCGCCGAGCGGCCCTTTCGGCATTGCCGGTGCTGCGGCGCTCATCCGCAGCAGGCGCCGCTCTTCGGCGCGACTGTCGTTTCGGCCTGGGGTGCGCAGCAGGACGAGGCCGCCGCCTCGGGCGAAGCTGAGGGCGCCGGGCCGTTGCACACGCCGGTCTCGGGCAACACCAGTTCGACGCGGCGTGCCGCTTCATGGTCGCCGGCGATCTCGGCGGCGATCGAGCGGACCTGTTCGTAGCCGGTCAGCATCAGGAACGTCGGCGCGCGGCCGTAGGACTTCATGCCGGCGAAGTAGAAGCCAGGTTCGGGCTGCGCCAGTTCGCGCGCGCCGTGCGGGCGCACGGTGCCGCAACTGTGCAGGTTGGGATCGATCAGCGGCGCTAGGCTGGGCGGGCATTCAAGCGAGGGATCAAGCGACAGCCTGACCTCGCGCAGGAAATCGAGGTCAGGCCGGAAGCCGGTCGAGACAACCAGCTCGTTTACGGTGACATAGCGGCCGCAGCAGGCCGAGCCGCCGCCGATGCGCAGGTGCTCGCCATCGCGGCTGACGTGCGAGACCCGGAACCCGGTCTCGCTCCTGATCTTGCCGGCCGCCACGAGGGCTCCGAAGGCGCTGCCCAGGGCGCCGCGCGCGGCAAGCTGGTCGGCGGCACCGCCGCCGAAGGACTTCTCCGGATTCTCACCGCGCAGTAGCCAGACGATCTCCGTGGTCGGCGCTTCGTCCTTGAGTTTGGCGAGATCGATCAGCGTGCCGATCGCGGAGTGTCCTCCGCCCAGCACGGCGACGCTGCGGCCGGCGTAGCGCGCGCGGTCGCGGCCCAATACGTCGGGCATGCCGTAGGCGATGCGATCCTGCACCTCGCTTTCGCCGATCGCCGGCAGGCCGTTGGCGCCGGCCGGGTTGGGCGAGAACCAGGTTCCGGTGGCGTCGATCACGGCATCGGCGCGCAACGTCTCGGGTCCCTTGCCATTCTGATAGCGAATCTCGAACGGCGCGGCTTCGCGGCCCTTGGTCTTCACCTTGTCAAAGCCCACGCGCCCGACGCTGGTCACCGTGCTCGCGGTGCGGATGCGGTCCTTGAGTCTTGTCCGTGTAGCCAGCGGCTCGAGATACTGCTCCAGCAGTTCGGCGCCGGTCGGATAGTGGTCGGGTTGCGGCTTGTTCCAGCCGGTCTCGGCCAGCAGCCGCTCGGCAGCCTTGTCGATGTTGTATTCCCAGGGCGAGAAGACCTGCACGTGGCTCCACTGGCGCACGGCGTGGCCGACGGTGGGTCCGGCCTCGAGCACGACCGGTTCGAGACCACGCTCCAGCACATGGGCGGCGGCGGCGAGACCGACGGGGCCGGCACCCAGAATGGCGACGGTCTTGGTCCTGGCGATCGAGTCGGGCATCTTTCTACTCCTGTCCTTCCGGAATCATCGAAATACTGGGTCAAAAAAACTCAGGCCACCTTGGGCAGCTCGATCGGCGCGCAGCTTCCCTCGGCGCAGCATTCCTCGACCATGTAGCCCAGCAGGTCGCGCATGATGTCGTAGTTGGCATGGCACACCAGCGTCGTGCCGCCGCGTGTCTGCGTCACCAGCCCCACGACCACCAGTGACTTCAGGTGATGCGACAGGGTCGAGGCGGCGATGTCGATCTTGGCCTGCAGGCGCCCGACAGACAGGCCTTCCGCGCCGGCCCGCACGAGGATGCGATAGATGCGGAGGCGGGTCGGGTTGCCCAAGGCTTCCAGGCGGGCGGCGGCGTCGTCGAGGTTCATGGAATCCACCTAGGACAGGCCATTCGTTCTGTCAACGGTATTTCCGGAAATATAGAAATAGAAATTTTCCGGATCGTTGACGCCTATCAATCCTCAAGCCCGGCCCGACTGTCATCAGAGTGTCATTTATCCGTCATAGGAGAGTGATGTGCGGCGCCTACTGGACTCGCCTCGCGCTCGCACCACGGAGGAACTCTTGAAAATCACCAAAATTGCCCTGGCAGCCACCGCGCTCGCCCTGACGTCCTGGACGGCCCATGCCGCCGACATTTCCGGCGCCGGCGCCACCTTCCCCTATCCGATCTATGCCAAGTGGGCGGACGCCTACAAGAAAGAAACCGGCATCGGCTTGAACTACCAGTCGATCGGCTCGGGCGGTGGCATCAAGCAGATCAAGGCCAAGACCGTGACTTTCGGCGCCAGCGATGCGCCGCTTTCCGGCAAGGATCTCGAAGCCGCCGGCCTCGCCCAGTTCCCGATGGTGATGGGCGCCATCGTTCCGGTCGTGAATCTCGACGGCATCAAGCCCGGCGAACTCACGCTCGATGGTCCGACGATCGCCAGGATCTTCCTTACCGAGATCAAGCGCTGGGACGATCCCGCCATCGCCAAGCTCAACCCCAACACCAAGTTGCCGAGCCAGGCCATTGCCGTGGTCCATCGCTCGGACGGATCGGGCACGACCTACAACTTCGCCTACTATCTGGCCGACGTGAGTCCGGACTGGAAGTCCAAGGTCGGCGTCGCCACGGCGGTGCAATGGCCCGGCGGCATCGGCGCCAAGGGCAACGAAGGTGTCGCCAACAATGTTGCCCAGACGCGCGGCGCGATCGGCTATGTCGAGTACGCCTACGCCAAGCAGAACAAGCTCACCTACACCAAGATGATCAACAAGGCCGGCAAGACCGTGGCACCGACCTCGGAGAGCTTCCAGGCCGCTGCCGCCAACGCCGACTGGAACTCCAAGCCCGGCTACGGCGTCATCCTGGCCAACCAGCCCGGCGACATGTCGTGGCCGATGACGGCCGCCACCTGGATCCTCATTCACAAGAAGCCGCAGGATCCCGCGGTCGCCGCCGAGGCGCTCAAATTCTTCGCCTGGTCTTATGCCAAGGGCGACAAGATGGCCCAGGAACTGGACTACGTGCCGATGCCCGACAAGGTCGTGGGCGACATCGAAAAGATGTGGTCGGCCGAGATCAAGGACGCGAGCGGCAAACCGCTCTACACGATGACGCATTGATCGATCGGCTGAGGCTTTCCCCAGGCCCTCCCCCGGCGACGGGGGAGGGTTGGAGCGGGGACACCGAAGAGGTGTAATGTGTCCGAAGTGACCTTGAACAACGCCGAGTTGCGGACGGGCGAGACACCGTCGAGAGCCGCCCTGCTGCGGCGCATGCGGACGAGCGATGCGCTGTTCCATGGGTTGACCCGGGCGGCGGCGATCGCGGTGCTGCTGCTGCTGAGCGGTGTCATCGCCTCGCTCGTCATCGGCTCGGCGCCGGCCTTTCGCGCCTTCGGCTTCTCCTTCTTCACCACCGAGTCGTGGAACCCGGTGACCGAGAAATTCGGAGCCCTGGCGCCGATCTATGGCACCCTCGTCACCTCATTCATTGCCATGGCGATCGCGGTTCCGATCGGCCTGATGATCGCCTTCTTCCTGACCGAACTCTGCCCGGGTTGGCTGCGCCGGCCGATCGGTATCGCCATCGAGCTGCTGGCCGGCATCCCCAGCATCATCTACGGCATCTGGGGCCTGTTCGTCTTCGCGCCGTTTCTGCAGCGTTATGTCCAACCCTTTCTGATCGACGCCTTCGGCAACATTCCGGTGCTGTCCACGGTGTTCGAGGGCCCGCCCTACGGCATCGGCATGCTGACCGCTGGCCTGATCCTGGCGATCATGGTGCTGCCCTTCATCACCTCGATTTCGCGCGACGTGTTCGATGCAGTGCCGCCGGTCCTGAAGGAAGCGGCCTACGGCGTCGGCTGCACCACCTGGGAGGTCTTTCGCAATATCATCCTGCCCTACACGCGCGTCGGCGTGATCGGCGGCTTCATGCTGGGGCTCGGCCGAGCGCTCGGCGAGACCATGGCCGTCACCTTCGTGATCGGCAATGCTCACAAGATTTCCGCCTCGATTCTGGCGCCCGGCACCACGATTTCCGCCTCGATCGCCAACGAGTTCACCGAAGCCGTGGGTGACATTTACACCTCCTCGCTGATCGCACTCGGCCTGATCTTGTTCCTCATCACCTTCGTCGTGCTCGCTGCAGCGCGTTACATGCTGATGCGCCTGCAACGGCGGATCGGATAGCCCCATGCCGGAAGCCGCGAACAACGCACTCTACGCCGGCCGCCGACGCCGCAACGTGATCGCCAAGGGGCTGGCCCTCGCGGCGACCGCGCTGGGACTGGGCTGGCTGGTCCTGATCCTGGGCGTGTTGCTCTACGAGGGCCTCGGCGGTCTTTCCCTCTCGGTCTTCACCGAAATGACGCCGCCGCCCGGCGCCGCCGGCGGCTTGCTGAACGCCATCGTCGGCAGCCTGATCCTCACCGGCCTGGCGGTGCTGATCGGCACGCCGATCGGCGTTCTCGCCGGCACCTACCTCGCCGAGTACGGTCGCCACGACAAACTCTCCAGCGTCGTGCGTTTCATCAACGATGTCCTGCTGAGCGCACCGTCGATCGTCATCGGCCTGTTCGTCTACGAGGTCATGGTGGCACCGATGGGACATTTCTCCGGCTGGGCCGGCGCCGTGGCGCTGGCCGTGATCGTGATCCCGGTCGTCGTGCGGACGACCGAGGACATGCTGACCCTGGTGCCCGACACGCTACGCGAGGCGGCGGCCTCGATCGGCCTGCCGCGCGCCCACATGATCATCCGCATCGCCTACCGCGCTGCCCAGGCCGGTATCGTCACCGGCATCCTGCTGGCGGTAGCACGCATCAGCGGCGAGACCGCGCCTCTGCTGTTCACGGCCCTCAACAACCAGTTCTGGAGCACGAACATGAACGCGCCGATGCCCAGCCTGCCGGTGGTCATCTTTCAGTTCGCGCTGTCGCCCTACGAGGAATGGCAGAGCCTGGCCTGGACCGGCGCGCTTCTCATTACCGTGACGGTGCTGGCGCTCAGCATCATTGCCCGCTCCCTCACTTCAACGAGAAAGTCGTCATGACCATGGCTTCTACCCATGCCCCGACTGTCGCCACCCCGGTCGCGGCGCATGCCAGCGTCGACACCGCCGGGCTCACCGAGAGGATTGTGCTGCGCAATCTCGAGTTCTTCTATGGTGACAGTCGCGCGCTGAAGGGCATCAGCCTGTCGCTCTACGCCAACAAAGCCACGGCTTTCATCGGCCCGTCAGGCTGTGGCAAGTCGACCCTGCTGCGCGTCCTCAACCGCATGTACGATCTCTATCCCGGCCAGCGCGCCACCGGCGAGGTCCTTTTCGACGGCGACAATCTTCTCAAGGAAGGCCAGGACATCAACCTGCTGCGGGCGCGCATCGGCATGGTGTTCCAGAAGCCGACGCCGTTTCCGATGACGATCTACGAGAACATCGCCTTCGGCATCCGCCTCTACGAGCGCCTGCCGCGATCCGAACTCGACGCCCGGGTGGAGCAGGCGTTGCGCCGTGCGGCGCTTTGGGACGAGGTCAAAGACAAGCTTGCGGCCAACGGCCAGAGCCTGTCCGGCGGCCAGCAGCAGCGACTCTGCATTGCCCGCACGGTGGCGGTGAAGCCCGAGGTCATCCTGTTCGACGAGCCGTGCTCGGCGCTTGATCCGATCTCGACCGCCAAGATCGAGGAGCTGATCGACGAACTGAAGAAGGATTACACGATCGTCATCGTTACCCACAATATGCAGCAGGCGGCGCGCGTCTCCGATTTCACCGCCTTCATGTATCTCGGCGAGCTGGTCGAATTCGGCGCGACCGAGACACTTTTCACGACGCCGCAAGACAAGCGCACGCAGGCCTACATCACCGGCCGGTTCGGCTGATCGCCAGCGGCAAGAAGAAGGGACGAACCATGCCCGAGCATACCCTGAAGCGGTTCGACGAGGAGCTGGAACGGCTGAGCGCCACCATCAGCGAGATGGGCGGCCTGGCCGAGGCGCAACTGGCGCAATCGCTGGTGGCGCTGCGCGAACGCGACACCGACATCGCCGAACGGATCATCGCCGACGACGCCCGCGTCGATGCGCTCGATCTGGCCGTGCAGGAGCAGACCGTCAGGCTGTTGGCGCTGCGCCAGCCGATGGCCGTCGATCTTCGCGTCATCCTGTCGTCGATCAAGATCGCGGCGGCGCTGGAGCGCGTCGCCGACTACGCCAAGAACACCGCCAAGCGCAGCATCGTGCTGTCGCAGGGCTCGGCGCCGACTGCGGCCGTGAACGGCATCGACCGGCTGGGTCGCCTGGTGCGGACGGCGCTCAAGGATGTGCTCGATGCGTTTGCGCACGGCGATGTCGCCAAGGCACGCGACGTCTGGCAGCGCGACGAGGAAATCGACCAAGTCTACACCGGGCTGTTCCGTGAATTGCTGACCTACATGATGGAGGATCCGCGCACGATCACCGCCTGCACGCATCTTCTGTTCATGGCCAAGAACATCGAGCGGGCCGGCGACCATGTCACCAACATCGCCGAACTGGTGAGCTTCCGTTCCACCGGCCATGGCTTCGACGAAGCCCGGCCCAAGGGCAGCGCCGCGCTCTATGCGACCGGCAACGTGCCGTGAGTTTGGCGGGTACCGCGACGTCCAGGCGCGACACCCAGATGTCGTCGATGAAGCCGCGCGTGCTGATCGTCGAGGACGAGACCGCGCTGGTCGAGCTGCTGCGCTACAATCTTGAGCAGTCGGGGTTTCGCGTGGCCGTCGCCGGCGATGGCGAGGAGGCGCTGGCATCGGCCCAGGAGGACGTGCCCGACCTCATTCTGCTCGACTGGATGCTGCCGCTGATGTCGGGCATCGAGGTCTGCCGCCAGCTTCGCCGGCTGACCGCGACGGCCAACGTGCCGATCATCATGCTGACGGCGCGGGGCGAAGAGGGCGACCGGGTCCGCGGTCTCGACGCTGGCGCCGACGACTATGTGCCCAAGCCATTTTCGCCGACCGAGCTGGTGGCGCGCATTCGCGCCGTGCTGCGGCGCATTCGTCCCGCACTTGCCGACGAGGCGTTGGGCTATGCCGACATCGTCATGGACCTGGTCGCTCACCGCGTGACGCGGGCCGGCAAGCCGCTCCACCTCGGGCCTACCGAATTTCGCCTGCTGCGCCACTTCATGGAACATCCGGGCCGGGTCTTCTCGCGCGAGCAGTTGCTCGACTCGGTGTGGGGCAAGGACGTCTATGTCGAGGCCCGTACCGTCGACGTCCATATCCGTCGCCTGCGCATGGCGCTGAACGGCGACAGCCAGGCCGACCTGATCCGCACCGTCCGCGCTGCCGGCTATGCGCTTGATGCCACGCCGGGCTGACGGCCGGTTTTCCACATCGCCAGTCATGGTTTTGTAGCTTCGCACCCGTAAACGGGTGGTGTCCGTTCCCGGCCGGCAACCCCACGCCCTGCATCGGAACGGACCGGACCCCCGGCGCGGAGAGCACCCCGACGCCGATTTACTGCCCCTCCTTCCTTCAGGAAGGAGGGGTTTCTTTTTCAAAGCGGCGGCGGACCACGAAGGCCAGCACCAGGGCGGGCAAGCCGAGCAGGGCGGTGTAGACGAAGAAGATCGCATAACCGCCGAATTTGTGGGTGGCGGAGAAATCCGCCTGCAGCCGGTCGACGATCCAGCCCGACGAACCGCCCATCAGCTTGCCGGGCAAAGTCATGATCGAGGTGAACAGCGCGTACTGCGTTGCCGTGTAGGCGGTGTTGGTGAGGCCCGACAGGAAGGCGATGAAGATCGAGCCCGACATGCCGCCGGCCAGATTGTCGATGCTGATCGCCACCGTGAGGATCAGCGTATCCGGCTGGCCGACCCAGGCGAGCCAGGCGAAGGTAAGGTTGCTCGCCGCGATCAGGAATACTGCCGGCGCGAGCAGCCGCGCGGCGCTCATCCGAAACACCAGCGCGCCGCCCAGCAGCGCACCCAGGATCGACATCACGAAGCCGTAGATCTTGGACACGTTGGCGATCTGCGACAGCGAGAATCCCATGTCGATGTAGAAGGGGTTCGCCATCACGCCCATGGCGATGTCGGAGAGGCGGAACAGTCCGATGAACAGCAGCAATACGACCGCCATCCAGCCGTAGCGCGCGAAGAAATCCACGAACGGGCAGACGATCGCCCCATAGATGAAAATCAAAGCCTGGCGCGCCCAGTCGGGCATCGCGCCGAGGCCGGCGGCAAAGGCCGCGACCTTGCCTTCGAGCTCGGCGGTGCCGGCGCCACTGCGCCGTTCGGGCTCGGAAATGATGAAGGTGGTGACGATGCCGACCAGGCCGAGGGCCGCCATCGTGCGGTAGGCGGTTGGCCAGGAGAAGAACTCGGCGATGTAGAGCGCGCCCGCGCCGGCGGCCAGCACGGCGATGCGGTAGCCGAGCTGGTAGGTGGCGGCGGTTGCGCCCTGCAGGCTTTCGCCGGTCGCCTCGATGCGGAAGGCATCGAGGGCGATGTCCTGCGTTGCCGAGGAGAAGGCGACGACCAGCGCCAGCACGACCAACCACCACAGTTCAAGGCGCGGGTCGCAGAACGACATGCCGAGCAGGCCCGTGGCGATGCCGGCTTGCGCCAGCAGCATCCAGGCGCGCCGCCGCCCCAGCCAGCGCGAGAGCAGCGGCAGCGGCACGCGATCGACCACCGGCGACCATACGAACTTGAAGGAGTAGGTGATGCCGATCCAGCTTATGAAGCCGATGGCGGTGCGGCTGATGCCGAACTCGCGCAGCCACGCCGACAGGGTCGAGAAAACCAGCAGGAACGGCAGCCCGGCCGAGAAGCCGAGGAACAGCAGCGTAACGACGCGCGGATGCGTGTAGGTCGCCAGCGCCTCACGCCAGCTTCGGTCTTGCGCGTCGCTCATGAGACTATCGGACTTCCATGTTCGATAAACCTCATGCTGAGGAGGCTGCGAAGCAGCCGTCTCGAAGCATGGGAACCAGCACCGCGCGTGTAGCCCATGCTTCGAGACCCACGCTGCGCGCGGTACAGGGCGGGGGTTACCCCGCCCAACTCAGCATGAGGTTGTTGTCGTCTCAAATCAGCGCCTTCAGCGCCTGCTCGGGCCGCGCGCCGACGTGGGAGATGATTTCGGCGGCGGCGATGCCACCCAGGCGCGCGCACTCGGCAAGCGGCTTGGCGTGCGTGAAGCCGAACAGGAAGCCGGCGGCATAGAGATCTCCTGCACCCGTGGTGTCGACGACCTTCGCCACCGGTGCGGCCGGCACTTCGTAGGTCTCGCTGCCCTTGATCACGACGGAACCCTTCTCGCTGCGGGTCAGCGCCGCGATCCTGGCTTCCTTGCGCGTCGCTTCCATGGCTTCCTCGAAAGTGTCGACCTGGTAGAGCGATTTGATCTCGGCCTCGTTGCCGAAAAGAATGTCGACCTTGTCGCGGATCAGGGTGCGGAACTCGTCGCGGTAGCGATGGACGCAGAACGAGTCAGAAAGTGTGATCGACACCAGCCGGCCGGCGGCATGGGCGGCGTCGAACGCTTTCAGCACGGCCTGTTTGGCGGCCGGCGCGTCCCACAGATAGCCTTCGACATAGGTCACCTGAGCCGACGCCACACGCTTGGTGTCGATGTCCTGCGATCCCAGGCCGGTGCAGGCGCCAAGATAGGTGTTCATGGTGCGCTGCGCGTCGGGCGTCACCAGGATCAGGCAGCGCGCGGTGGCGGGGCCCTCGGTAGCGCTTGCGGTCTCGAACGACACGCCGGTCGCCTTGAGGTCGTGGCCGAACACGCCGCCAAGCTGGTCGTTGCGCACCTTGCCGATATAGGCGCCCTTGCCGCCGAACGAGGCGACGCCCGCCATGGTATTGCCGCACGAACCGCCGGAGACTTCGATGCCGGGGCCCATGGCGGCGTAGAGGGCTTCCGCCCGCGCCTCGTCGATCAGCATCATGCTGCCCTTCACCAGGCCATGCTGGCCGAGGAAGGCCTCGCTGGAACGTGAAATGACATCGACGATGGCGTTGCCGATTCCCAGGACGTCGAAGGCGGCGGCTGTCATGAAGTCTCCAATATCGCTGCTGAGTGAGGTCGTTACAGGGTGAGCAGGTGCATGCCCGGCTTGGTCTCTTCCAGCAAGGTCACGATCCCGGCGATGGTGAAGGGAACGTCGGTGCGCAGGCTGGCACGGTCGATGTCGAGCGCGCGCAGGCCCATTTCGCACACGATGAAGCGGCAGCCAAGCTCGACGCAGGCTTCCAGAAGCGTTTCGAAATCGCCGACGCCACGCTGGCGGTTCTGCGCATCGCGGTCCCAGTCGTCGAGTGCCGGCGGCGGGCCGGCCAGGGCGCGGATGCCGCTCATCGTGAAGAACAGGACGGCGGGTTTGTTGACCGCCAGCGCCGCGGCGGCCAGCGCCAGCGCGTAGTGGACGCTTTCATAGTCACCGGCGCGCACGATCACCGACAAGCCACCTTCCGGAGTCTTCATCGTTCACCACACGTCGGGCAATCCGGCCGTTTGACGATGGCCATCTCGTCGAAGGTGCCCGCCAGGGCGTCATACATCAGCAGCCGGCCCGACAGCGAGCGGCCGACGCCGAGGATTTCCTTCACCACTTCGGTGGCCTGCAGCGCCCCCAGCGTGCCCGCCAGTGCGCCCAGAACGCCTGCCTGGGCGCAGCTCGGGACGGCATCTTCGGAGGGCGCGGCGGGAAAGATACATCGCAGGCAGGGATGGCCCGGTCCCTCAAAGGCCTTGTAGGTCGAGATCTGGCCGTCGAAGCGTAGTATCGCCGCGGAAACCAGAATTTTTTTGAGGCGATAGCAGGCGTCGTTCAGCAGGTAGCGCGTGGCGAAGTTGTCGCTGCCGTCGGCCACGATGTCGTAGCCAGCGAGGATGCGTTCGGCATTGTGTGGCGTCAGGCGCTCGGCATGCGGACGTACCGTCACCTCGGGATTGATCTCGGCGAGTGCGCGCCGGGCACTTTCGACCTTGGCAAGGCCGACGTCGGCGGTGCGGTGGATGACTTGGCGCTGCAGATTGGAAAGGTCGATCCTGTCGTCGTCGATGACGCCCAGGGTGCCGATCCCGGCGGCGGCCAGATACTGCAGCAGCGGCGCGCCAAGCCCGCCGGCGCCGACCACCAGCACGCGCGCCGCGATCAGACGCGCCTGTCCGACGCCGCCGATCTCGGGCAGCACGATGTGGCGGGCGTAGCGGCGGATCTGCGGTTCGGTGAGGTCGGGCAGCGACGTCATGGCCTGCTTATAGCATGAGACCTGCGGCCCAATGGCTGATAGAGCGGGCACGATGACCTCGACTTCGCCCCCAAATTCGCCCGGAACTCCAACCGCGCCCCGCCCGACCCTGACGCCGGTCCTGCTGATCCTGCTGGCCCTGCTGTCGGCGTTCACGCCGCTGTCGATCGACATGTACCTGCCGGCACTGCCCACCATCGCCGCCGATCTGGGAGCGACCTCCGGCGACATCCAGCTCACCCTGTCGGCCTTCATGATCGCCTTCGGGCTCGGCCAGATCTTCTATGGCCCGGCCGGCGACCGCTTCGGCCGGCGGCCGGTGATCCTGGTCGGCCTCGCGGTCTATGTCGTGGTCAGCGCCGGCTGCGCCTTCGCGGGCGAAGCCGGCCAGCTGGTCGGCCTGCGCTTCCTCCAGGGTCTGGCGGCATGCGGCGGCGTGGTGCTGGCGCGCACCATGGTCCGCGACCTTGCCGAGAAGGACCAGGCGGCCCGCGCCATGTCGTTGATGCACGCCTGCTCCTCGCTCGCGCCCATGCTGGCACCGCTGATCGGCGGGCAGATCCTTTGGTTCCTGGGCTGGCGGGCGATCTTCTGGGTCCTGGCGGCGATCGGCGTGGTGGCGCTGGGCGCCGCATGGTGGCGCCTGCCCGAGACGCTGCGGCCGGAGCATCGCCAGCCGCTGGTCCTGTCGTCGGTGCTGAAGCGTTTCGCCGAGCTTTTCCGGCACCGTGCCTTCATGGGCTACGCCCTCACCGGCGCGTTCCAGTTCGCCGCGCTGTTTTCGTTCCTGTCGGGCGCGCCCTTCGTGTTCATCGAGCGCTACGGCGTGGCGCCGCGCCACTTCGGCCTGATCTTCGGCGGCATGATCGTGTTCATGACCGTGGGCAGCCTGCTCAACGCCCGGTTCGCGCCGGTGTTCGGCGCCGGGCGGATCCTGCGCTACGGCGTGATCTTGCCGGCGGTCGCCGGCGCCGCGGCGATGGCGATGGGCTGGATCGAGGCCGGATCGGGCGCCATCGGCCTGTGGCCGTTCCTGCTGTGCTTCGCGCTGCAGATCGCCGCCATCAGCGTGATCGGCGCCAACTCCATGGCGCTGGCACTGCAGCACTATCCCCACATGGCGGGAACCGCCTCCTCGCTGATGGGGGTGATCACGTTCGGGCTGGGCGCCGCCGTCGGCGCCGCGGTCGGCCAGGCGCTGGACGGCACCATCGCACCCATGACCACGGCCATGGGCCTGGCGGGGATCCTGTGCCTGCTGTCGAATCGGCTGCTGGTGCCGCGCAGCTAGACTTGCAAGTTCAGCAGAGTTTTGGCTATATTTCCGATAAGCTGGCGCTTGGACTGCGCCGGCTCTTTTCATATCTGGCAAGACCTGCCCGCGGCCGTCCGCGGGTTCGCGCTATGCGCTTGGTGCAGCCGCCCTGGGTCCTGACCCAGGGGGAGACACAGTCCATCCAGCCCAAAGGGCTTCGTGCCGGCGGCGCCGGCACCAACGGGGAAAAGAGCCACGCCGCGAATCGTGGACGGATAGTCGCGTGCATGTTCGGACACACGTCCGGGCACACATCTGGGCCCAACATTCCGATCGTTCAAGTGGGTCCGCTGGGGCGGGGAAAAGCCCCTGTTTGCTGGCTCTTCGGCGGTTGAAGAGCCTGATTTCGGTCGGTCGATTTGGGCCCGTTCCGCAAGGTTGGGCCCGTCGATCCGTGCCTCTACCGGCGCAGGTCGACGACCAGAAGATCGCCGCGCTCGTTGCCGGCGGCGAGCCTAAATCCGTCGGGCGACCAGGCGAGGCAGGTGATGGCCGAGCCGTCGGCCATCTTGAGGGCGACGGAGCGTTTGGTCTTGATGTCGCCCAACTGCAGCTCGCCTGAGTCGTAGCCGCCGGCCACGAACTCGGCGGTCGGGTGGGCGGCCACCACGCTCAGGAGGCCGGCGCCCTCCTCGCCGAACTGCAGCGGCGGCTTGCCCTCCGGCCCCTTGCCGGAGAACGACCAGGCGGTGAACACCGGCTGCGAGGAGGTGTAGAGAAAGCGCGCGTCGGCGGTCCACGACAGCGACTTCACCTTGGCGGGATAGCCCTGCATGCGCATGTCGGTGGCCTGCGCCATGCGCCAGACGTGGATGTCGTTCTCCTGGGTGCCGGTGGCGATGAACTTGCCGTCGGTGCTCCAGCGCAGCGCCACATGGCTGCCGCGCCAGGCGAAGCGGCGCGGCGGCAGGGTGACCTGACCGATGCTCCATACCGTGACGCCGCCGTAATGGGCGCAGGCGAGGCGGCCGCCGTCCTTGCTGAAATCGAGGTCGGCGACGGTGCTCTGGTGCGGCCCGAACTCGCGGACCTCGCCGTCCTTCACGACGAAGGCGCTCTTGCCGGCCGAGGCGGCGATCGCGCCGGTGGCCTTGTGGGCGGCGAGATGGTCGATCCACTTGCCTTTCTGGTGGAAGAACTCGGTCGCGGTGCCGTCGGCTGCCAGGCGCAGCAGCCGGCCGTCGTCGCCGCCGCTCACGAAGCCGTCGCCCGCCGGGTCGGCGACCACTGCCAGCACGGCGCCGCCGTGCACCGGGTCCGCCGCACCTGCGGCAGGTGCTGCGATGTCGGCGGGCAGGATGCGCACCGAGCCGTCGCCCAGAGCGAAGGCGACAGAGGTGCCGTCGCGGCTGAAGGCTGTGGCCGCGACCGGGGCATCGGCCGCGATGGAGCGGGCCGGCGGCAGGGTCTGGCGCCAGGCCGGATTTGAGAGGTCGATCTTCACGCCACTACTTCAGGCAGTCTTCGAAGCCGCGCTTCAGGTTGTCGCCATCGAGGTTGCGGCCGATGAAGACCAGCTTGCTGGCGCGCTTGTCGTTCGCGTTCCAGGGCGAGCCCCAGTCGCTGTCCATCATCATGTGAACGCCCTGATAGACATAGCGCCGGGGGGCGCCGTCGATGGCAAGGATGCCCTTGCTGCGGAAGATGTCGGCGCCGCGCAGCTGCAGCAGCGCCCCCATCCATTTCTGGAACTTCTCCGGATCGACCGAACGGTCCGAGGTGATCGACAGGCTCTTCACCTCTTCCTCGTGGTTGTGATCGTGGCCATGCTCGAGGAAGTCGGGCTCGAACTCGAGGATGCGGTTCAGGTCGAACGCGCCCTTGTCGAGGATGGCGGCGAGCTCGATCTGGCTCTTCTGGGTCTTGTGGATGCGGGCGTAGGGGTTGATCGCGGTGATCTTGCCCTCGACCTTCGCGAGCTCTTCCGGGCTCACGAGATCGGTCTTGTTGAGCAGGATCACGTCGGCGAACGCCACCTGCTCCTCGGCCTCGGAGCCCTGGCCGAGCTGGCCGAGGAAGTGCTTGGCGTCGACCACCGTCACGATGGCGTCGAGCCGGGTCCGGGCCTTCACATCGTCGTCGGTGAAGAAGGTCTGCGCCACCGGGCCGGGGTCGGCCAGGCCCGTGGTCTCGACCAGAATGCCGTCGAACTTGTCCTTGCGCTTCATCAGGCCTTCGATGATGCGGATCAGATCGCCGCGCACCGTGCAGCAGATGCAGCCGTTGTTCATTTCGAAGACTTCCTCGTCGGCGTTGACCACGAGGTCGTTGTCGACGCCCAGTTCGCCGAATTCGTTCACGATGACGGCGTATTTCTTGCCGTGCTGTTCGCTCAGGATGCGGTTGAGCAGGGTCGTCTTTCCGGCGCCGAGATAGCCGGTCAGCACGGTCACCGGTACTTGTGCTTGAGCCATGGAAATGTCCTCACGAATTGGCCCTTGAGATAGGGCCGCCGACCACGGGAGTCTAGGGTCGGCGTTTTAGGGTCTTTCGCCGCGAACCAGCTTGGGCAGGTCGCCGACCAGGCCCATGGCGTGGCGCACGAAGAAGCGGCGCAGCGCCGGCACGCGGTTGACGGCCGCGAGGCCAAGGTCACGCGCCAGACGCAGCGGCTTGCTGTCGTTGGAAAACAGCCGGTTCAGCAGATCGGTGGCGGCGACCATGGCAAAATTGTCGGCCCGCCGCCATTGTGCGTAGCGCTCCAGCGTGTCTGCCGCGCCGATATCGAGGCCGAGGCGTTTGCTGTCGATCAGCACCTCGACGAGGGCCGCGACGTCGCGCACGCCGAGATTGTAGCCCTGGCCGGCGATGGGATGGATGCCGTGGGCGGCGTCGCCGACCAGCACCAGCCGCGTGTCGACATAGCGGTCGGCGTGGATCAGGCCGAGCGGATACGACCAGCGCGGGCCGGCCGGCTCGGCATAGCCGAGATGATCGCCGAAGCGCCGGGTGAACTCGGCCTGAAAGCGTGGTGCATCGAGTTCGAGCAGGCGGCGGGCGATGTCGGCGCGCTCGGTCCATACGATCGACGAGCGATGGGCGCCCGCCAGCCCGTCGCGAGCCGGCTCATCGGTCATCGGCAGGATGGCGAAGGGACCGCCGGGCAGGAACTTTTCCTGCGCCACGCCGCGGTGCGGACGTTCATGGTGCGCGACCAGCACGATCGCGATCTGGCCGTACGACCACGACCGTGCGCCGATCCCGGCGTCCTCGCGCATCGAGCCGAACCGGCCTTCCGCCGATGCCACCAGCCGCGCCGGTAGGCGACGGCCGCTCTTGAGGGTGAGCTCGGCGCCATCGGTCTCGCGGATCGTTTCGATCACCTCGTCGGGCGCCACCAGCTCAACCTTGGGGCAATCTGCCAATCGCTGGAGCAACGCGGCGCGCAAAAAGCGATTCTCGACGATCCAGCCCATCGGCGCGGGATCGTGGACATCGGGTGCTGCCTCGCGATGGTCGAAATGGAGATGGAGTGGGCTTGCCCGCCCGTCGTGGCCGGCGTCGGAAATCCGGATATCGCGGATCGGCTCGGCGTCGCCAGCCACCGCGTCCCAGACGCCCAGCGCCGCGAACAGGCGCTGGCTTGTGTAGGCGATGGCCGTCGTGCGGCCGTCGAAACCGGCCTCGGTCAGGGATTTCAAGGGTACCCGGTCGATCAAGGCCGTGCGAAGTCCGGCGTCGCCGGCGGCAAGGGCCAGCAGGCTGCCGTTGAGGCCGGCACCCACGACCGCGAGATCGAACCGATCGGTACTCATCCGCCCTAGATGGCAGCCGCCCGGCTCTGCTGCAAGCCGGACGGCGACCTTCTATGGCCGGTGCAGGAGGGCGCTCAGAACGACTTGCTGACGCCGAAGATGACCCGGCCCTGGCAGTTCAGAGTGTTTGCGCAGCCGGCGATGTCGATATTGGTGTCGGTATAGGCGGCGGAGAGGTCGAAGCCGTAGACCGAAACCACCAGGCCGATCTGCCAGTCCCAGTAATTGTCGGCCGGAATGCCGTAGTTGGCGAACCGCTCGATGTACTGATTGCCGATGTTGGCATATGCCTTGAAGGCGACGTTCTCGTTCACCTTGATGAATGGCATCGGCACGGTGAGCTGGGCCCATTTGTACCAGGCGATGCCGGAGTTGGCATAGAAGTTGGGACTGTAGCGCAGGGCGGCGCTGAGCTGGGCAACACCGAAGTCGTAGCCGGCGACCAGACCGAACTCGTTGAAATCATAGAACAGGTTGGAGGGTGCGCCGAGGTAGTTGTAGCGGATATAGCCCAGGTCGAAGGTAAGCTTGTCCTGCAATGTCTTGAGCTTGAAGCCGGCCAGCAGATCGATTTCAGCGATGGTGCCGGTGTTGGGAAAATAGACGTTGCTGCCCCAGCCGCCGATATAGGCGCTCAAGGGGACGTTTTCACTGAAGGCCGCGGTCTCGTAGCCGACGCTGGCTTGGGCGGCGACCTGAAGCTGCGTCTGCGAGATGCCGCGATACGAGTAATCGTTGAAGAAGCCGAAACCGGCCGTGAAGGTGCCGCCGAACGGTGCCTTCCATGCCTCCGGCTCGGTCGCTGGCGGTGTCGCCGGATCGGGCGTGCCTTGGGCAATAGCCGAACCCGACGCACAGATTGTGAGCAGCGCAAACCCCAAAACGGCAAATTTCTTAAGCACCACGACCACCCCCGATACTTGAAAGTTTCATTCCACCAGGGGTGACGCAAGATCCGTGCCGGCGGCCGGCCGAAATCAGGGGCGTCTTGGCACAAAAATTGCCTTTCTCTAGTCAAGCTTTTGGGGGCGGGCGTTCCGCTCAGTGGAGGAGCCGAAATGAAGATGGTCATGGCGATTTTCAAGCCGTTCAAGTTGGACGAAGTCCGGGATGCGTTGACGTCTCTGGGCATCCAGGGATTGACAGTGAGTGAGGTCAAAGGCTTCGGCCGGCAGAAAGGCCAGACCGAGATCTATCGCGGTGCCGAATATGCCGTGAGTTTCCTGCCGAAGGTCAAAATCGAGGTCGTGATCGACGACGGAATGGTCGAGCGCGCGGTCGAGACAATCTGCAAGGCCGCCGGCACCGGCAAGATCGGTGACGGCAAAGTCTTCGTCCTGTCAGTAGAGCAGGCGATCCGCATCCGCACCGGCGAGACCGGCGCGGAGGCATTGTGATCCCGCGCGCCAACTCAACCAACTCAAGACCATGAGGGAAGAACGATGAGACTCAAATCCAATTCGGTGATTGCGGGCCTGGGGGCGGCCGGCACGCTGCTGCTCCCGACCCTGGTACTGGCGGCAGATGAAGCGCCCAAGCTCGACACAGGCGACACCGCCTGGATGCTCACCTCGACGGCGCTCGTCCTGATGATGACGATTCCGGGTCTTGCGTTGTTCTACGGCGGCATGGTGCGCAAGAAGAACCTGCTCGCCACCATCATGCAGAGCTTCGCCATCACCTGCATGATCTCGGTCCTCTGGTTGATTGTCGGCTACAGTCTCGCTTTCACGTCCGGCAGCACTATCGTCGGCGGCCTCAGTCGGATCTTCATGGCGGGGCTGACGCTCGACGGCGTCCATGATCTTGCCAAGACCATTCCGGAAACGGTCTTCATGTGCTTCCAGCTCACCTTCGCCATCATCACGCCGGCACTGATCACCGGTGCCTTTGCCGAGCGCATGAAATTCTCGGCGATGATGTGGTTCATGGCGTTGTGGTCGCTGATCGTCTACGCGCCGGTCGCCCATTGGGTGTGGGGCGGCGGCTTCCTCGGCGAGTGGGGTGTGCTCGACTACGCCGGCGGCACCGTCGTCCACATCAATGCCGGCGTCGCCGGTTTGGTCTGCGCGCTGGTCATCGGCAAGCGCAAGGGTTTCGGCACCGAGAACATGGCGCCGCACAACCTGGTCTATTCGGTGATCGGTGCCTCGCTGCTGTGGGTTGGCTGGTTCGGCTTCAATGCCGGCTCGGCGGCCGGAGCCAGCGCCAACGCCGGCATGGCAATGGCCGTGACGCAGTTTGCAACGGCGGCTGCGGCGCTTGCCTGGATGTTCGCGGAGTGGGCGACGCGCGGCAAGCCGTCGGTACTCGGTATCATCTCGGGTGCGGTTGCGGGCCTTGTCGCCATTACCCCGGCCTCCGGGTTCGTCAATCCGATGGGATCGCTTGCCATTGGCATCGTCGCTGGCCTGGTCTGCTTCTGGGGTGCCACCAGCCTCAAGAAGGCAATGGGCTACGACGACTCGCTCGATGCCTTCGGTGTTCACGGCATCGGCGGTTTCGTCGGTGCCATCCTGACTGGCGTCTTCGCGGTGGAGGTGATCGGTGGCGAAGGCAAGAAGGGCCTGATCGACGGCAACGCCGGCCAGGTTCTGACCCAGCTCTGGGGCACGCTCGTCGTCATCGCCTGGTGCGCGATCGGTACCTTCATCATCCTCAAGGTCGTCGATGCGATGATCGGCCTGCGCGTGACCAACGAAGAGGAAATTGAGGGTCTCGACATCAACCTCCATGGAGAGACGGTCCACTAAGCCTCTCTGCCGACTGTCGGGAACCCGTCTCCCCTGGTTCCCTCTCTCCCGCCGCTTCCATGTCGCGGCGGGAACCTGAGGCCCGGCGATCCGTTCGCCGGGCCTTTATTTGTCCCCGAATTTGACGCCGCCGATGCGAGACGCCAGTCTATGGGCACAAGCCGAAAAGGCAGGAGGGAAGCGCATGAAACTCGTGTCCGCCATCATCAAGCCGTTCAAGCTCGACGAGGTCCGCGACGCCCTGACCGGCGTCGGCGTGTCGGGCCTGACGGTGAGTGAAGTCAAGGGCTTCGGCAGGCAGAAAGGTCAGACCGAGATCTACCGCGGCGCCGAGTATCTCGTGAGTTTTCTGCCCAAGGTCAAAGTCGAGATCGTGGTCGACGACGCCCAGGTCGAACGCGCCGTCGAGGCCATTCAGAAGGCGGCACACACCGGCAAGATCGGCGACGGAAAGATTTTCGTCACCGCGGTCGAGCAGGCGTTGCGTATCCGGACAGGTGAGTCGGGGTCCAACGCGCTCTAGGTACGAAACAAGACATTCGAAAATAAGAACAAGCAAGAAGACGACACGGGGGAAGCGATGCTCAAGACGATTGCACGCATAGGCGTGCCGGCGATGCTTGCCGCCGCGGCGGCTACGACCGCAGAGGCCGCGGACAAGCCTCAGATCGACACCGGCGATACCGCTTGGCTGCTGATGGCCACCGTGTTGGTGCTGATGATGAACATCCCCGGCCTGGCGCTTTTCTATGCCGGCATGGTGCGCAAGAAGAACGTGCTGGCAACCGCCGTCCAGGCCTTTGCCGTCGCGGCTTTGGTAACGGTCCTGTGGTTCGTGGTCGGGTACTCGCTGGCTTTCACCGATGGCGGCGGTCTGAACGGCATCATTGGTTCGCTGTCGCGAGCAGTCGGGAAGGGGCTGCAGGGCAGTGTGCATGAGCTCGCCAAGACGGTGCCGGAAAATGTCTTCCTGATGTACCAGGCAACGTTCGCGGTCATCACCCCGGCGATCATCGCCGGGGCTTTCGCCGAGCGCATGAAGTTCTCGGCGATGATGTGGTTCATGGCGCTGTGGGTTCTGTTCGTCTACGTGCCGGTGGCGCACTGGGTATGGGGCGGCGGCTTCCTTGGCGCGGCAGGCGTGCTCGATTTCGCCGGTGGCCTGGTGGTCCATCTCAACGCCGGCATCGCAGGTCTGGTCTGCTGCATCGTGATCGGCAAGCGCCACGGCTACGGCACCGAAAACATGGCGCCGCACAACCTGGTGCTCACCTTGATCGGCACCTCGCTGCTGTGGGTCGGCTGGTTCGGCTTCAACGCCGGTTCGGCGCTGGCATCGGGCGAGCTGGCGGGTAATGCCATGCTCAATACACATATCGCAGCGGCTACGGCGGCTCTCGCCTGGATGGCGATCGAATGGACGAGCCGCGGCAAGCCTTCGGTGCTCGGCATCCTGACCGGTGCGATCGCGGGTCTCGGCACCATCACGCCCGCTGCCGGCTATGTCGAACCGTGGGCCGCGCTCCTGATCGGTGCTGCCGCCGGCACGGTCTGCTACTGGGCCTCGGTCATCCTCAAGACCCGCCTGGGCTATGACGATTCACTCGACGTCTTCGGCGTGCATGGCGTCGGAGGCATTCTGGGCTCGATCCTGGTTGGTGTATTCGCGACCAAGGTGATCAACGATGTCGCCAAAGGCCAGCCGGTTGGCCTGGTTGACGGCAATCCCGGCCAGATCCTGACCCAGCTCTACGGCGTTGTGGTCATCGGCGCGTTCTGTGCGGTCGCCACCTGGGTGATCCTTAAGATCGTCGATGCCATGGTCGGACTTCGGGTCACGCGCGACGAGGAAGTCGAGGGCCTCGACACCGCTCTTCATGGAGAGCGGGTGCAATAGCCCCGAGGGTTGGTGGCCGATGCAAGGGCGCGTCACAAAGCGCTTCTTTGCATGAGGAAAGCAGCCTATTCCTTTGTTGTGATTGGCTAATTTGTCTCATACAATGAAGCCATAGCGAACCGACGGAATCCCTTCCGGCCGGTTCGTCGTTTTGACTCGGCCGGCCCGTGGCCCAGTGGATGGCTTGCAATGTTCAACCCGCGCCTGACGGAGACGCTGACCGACTTTCCGTTCGCGCGGCTGAACGCGCTGTTGGCGCCTATCGCCCCGCCAGCCCATTTGGCGATGATCAACATGTCGGTGGGTGAGCCGCAGGGGGCGATGCCGGCCTTTGCCCGTCAGATCGTGATCGACGAAGTTGACGGCTGGAACCGGTATCCTCCCAATCAGGGCCTTCCCGACCTCAACGTTGCAATCTGCGAGTGGCTAACCCGGCGCTACAGGCTGCCCAGTGGCCTGCTCGACCCGGCACAGCATTGCCATCCAACTGCCGGCAGCAAGGAAGGCGTCTACATCATCGCCACGGTGGCCACGCCGCAGGAGAAGGGGGGCGGCAAACCAGTCGTGGCGCTTCCGAATCCCTTCTACCAAGCCTATCTCGGTGGCGCGGTTCTTTCCGGTGGCGAGCCGCTGCTGGTCAACGCAGAGGCCGCGAACGGTTTCTTGCCGGAATTCGACAGGATCGACGAGGCGACGTGGAACCGAATGTCGGTCGTCTATCTGTGTTCGCCGGCCAACCCGCAGGGTGCCATTGCCGGCATGGACTACCTGCAGAATCTGCTTCGGCTGTGCCGCAAGCATGACGCCGTCCTCGCGCTCGATGAATGCTACGCTGAAATATATACGGACAAGCCGCCGGTCGGCGGCCTCGAAGCCGCGCTGGCGATGGATGAGACCGGCGGCAAGGATCCGTTCCGCAACCTCGCAGTTTTCCATTCGCTGTCCAAACGCTCCAATGCTGCCGGCCTTCGCTCGGGTTTCATGGCCGGAGATCCCAAACTCGTGGCGATGATGCTGCGCTGGCGTACTTATGGCGGGCCGCAGATTCCTTTCGCCGTCCAGAAGGCGTCGGCGGCGTTGTGGCGCGAGGAGACCCACCCGGTCGCAACGCGCGAATGGTATCGCAAGAACTTCCGCGTTGCCGAGCAGATCCTGCACAACCGCTTCAGCTACTACACGCCAGGCGGCGGCTTTTTCCTGTGGCTCGACGTCGGTGACGGCGAGGAGGCCACCCGCAGGCTGTGGGCCGAGGCGCATCTCAAGGTGCTGCCGGGCGACTATGTCTGCCGGGAAACCGGCGGCATCAACACTGCCCAGCGTTACATCCGCGTGGCACTGGTACACGACGAGAACACCACCCGCGAGGCGATGACCCGCCTCGCCGGGGTGCTTTAGGAGGCCGGTAGTACGATGGCCATGCTTGGCGTCTCTTCGGCGATGGCTCACAAGACGACGATTCTGCCGGAAGGCGGACGCGACTTCCTGCGCCGTCGCATGATGGAGCTGGTCGGCGTTGCCGTCGCCGCCTTTGGCCTCATGCTGTTGATGGCGTTGTTCACCTACAGCCCGGCCGATCCTTCTCTCAACCATGCGACCGGCCGCGCGCCGCACAACCTGCTCGGCATGCCCGGTGCTTACATTTCGGACCTGCTGCTGCAGACGTTCGGTCTCGCGATCGTGCTTGTCCCCGTGGCGCTGATCACCTGGGGCGTGCGCATGGTACGCACCCACCATCTCGGCTTCTTCGGACTGAGGCTCTCACTGCTTCTGCTGGCGCTGCTGATGATGAGCGTGGCTTGTGTCGGCCTGGGCGACGTCGGTGGCGCCGCCACCCACGCCGGACCGGGCGGACTGGTCGGTCTCGCCCTGGTCGGCCGTTTCCGCGAACTGGTGCTGACTCATTCGAGCGGCGGCAGCCTTGCTTTGATCGAGCCTGTGTGTGCGGCGCTGGCCCTGATCGCCATGGCGCCGGCGCTCGGCATGAACCGTACGGACCTGCCGTTGATCTTCCGCATCCTACGCGCACCCTTCCTGTGGGGTATGTGGTTGGTCCGGGCTGGAATCGGGCTGTGGCGCGGCAAGCCCCCGGCGGTTGACGAAGATGCCGACCTGCCGCCGATCGGCTATGCCGAGATTCCGGGCGAGATCGATGCCAGCCAGTACGACCCCGCGCGTTTCGAGGCGCGCGTCGAGCAGATCCCCGACGAGGGCACGCCGATGCCGCCGCGCGACTCGCTGCTGGTCGATGCGCCCTATGCTCCGATCGAGCGGCCGGCATCGGAGATCCCCGATTCGCCGGTTCCGCTCGAACCGCATGCGCCGCCGCAGTCGGCTGCCGATTCGATACGCGATCGCACCCTGTTCGATCGTCTGGCCGGCCTGCGCATCGAGCCGTTCCTGGCCCGCCGCGGTGTCCAGTCGGCGGAGCCTGCCGAACCGGAACCGCCGCAGGAGGAAATCGCCTTCGCGCCGCCGGTGTCGCTGCCCGAACCGTCCGTTGCCGGCGACGAGTCAGTGGCCGATGACGAAAACCCGTTTGCGCCCGATGCGCTGTCGGAGGAACCGGACCCTGCAGCCGCGGCGGCGAGTGCGGTGAAGATCGTCCCGCGCAAGACCGGCGGCATCACGCAGGGCAAGCGCGCCGCCAAGGCCGGCCAGAAGGAACTCGACCTCGCGACCGGCGAGTATCGCTTGCCGCCACTCGACATCCTGTCGCTGCCGTCGCGGATCAGCACCGAGACCAAGATCGATGAAGAGGCGCTGGAACAGAACGCCCGACTGCTTGAGACCGTGCTCGAAGATTTCGGGGTCAAAGGTCAGATCGTGAAGGTGCGGCCGGGCCCGGTCGTTACGCTCTACGAGCTCGAGCCCGCGCCCGGCACCAAGTCGAGCCGCGTCATCGGCCTTGCCGACGACATCGCCCGCTCGATGAGTGCCGTTTCGGCGCGTGTCGCCACGGTTCCGGGGCGCAACGTGATCGGCATCGAATTACCCAACGCCAGGCGCGAGACGGTGTTCCTGCGCGAGCTGCTGTCGACCCGCCACTACGAGGACAATCGGCTAGGTCTGCCGCTGGCGCTGGGCAAGGACATCGGCGGCGATCCGGTGATCACCGATCTTGCCCGCATGCCGCACCTGCTGATCGGCGGCACCACCGGCTCGGGCAAATCCGTGGCGGTCAATACCATGATCCTGTCGTTGCTTTATCGGCTTCCGCCGGATCGTTGCCGCTTCATCATGATCGATCCGAAGATGCTGGAACTCAGCGTCTACCAGGACATCCCCCATCTGCTCACGCCCGTCGTCACCGAACCGCGCAAGGCGATCGTGGCGCTGAAGTGGGTGGTGCGCGAGATGGAAGACCGCTACCGCGCCATGAGCTCGGTCGGCGTGCGCAATATCGCGGGCTACAACGAGAAGCTGGTCGAGACCGCCCGTAAGGGCCAGTCGCTCACGCGCAAGGTGCAGACCGGTATCGACCCCGAGACGCGCAAGCCGCAGTTCGAGGACGAAGATATCGATCTCAACCCGCTGCCGTTCATCGTCGTCATCATCGACGAGATGGCCGATCTGATGCTGGTGGCAGGCAAGGAAATCGAAGGCGCCGTCCAACGTCTTGCCCAGATGGCGCGCGCCGCCGGCATTCACGTCGTCATGGCGACGCAGCGGCCGTCGGTCGACGTCATCACCGGCACCATCAAGGCCAATTTCCCAACCCGCATCTCCTTCCAGGTGACGTCGAAGATCGACAGCCGCACCATCCTTGGCGAGCAGGGCGGCGAGCAGCTTCTTGGCCAGGGCGACATGCTGTACATGGCGGGTGGTGGCAAGATTGCCCGCGTGCACGGGCCGTTCGTGTCGGACAGCGAGGTCGAGGAGGTGGTCCGCCACCTGCGTGCCCAAGGGGCGCCCGCCTACATCGAATCGGTCACCGACGACCCCGACGCCGAGGTCGAGGGACTGGGCCTGCCGGGCGACGGCGACGGCGGCGAGAGCGATCAACTCTACGACCAGGCGATCGCCCTGGTGGCGCGCGAGCGAAAGTGCAGCACCAGCTTTATCCAGCGCTATCTGCAGATCGGCTACAACCGGGCCGCCCGCATCGTCGAACGCATGGAACGCGAAGGCGTCGTCAGCTCGGCCAATCATGTCGGCAAGCGAGAGGTCCTGGCGCGCGATATCGACGACCGGGAGCGGTAGTGGCGTGAGCGTAACGGTCGTCCTGCGGTCGCGACGCGGACTCCTCCGAATGGCCGCGGGCGGAGTGCTGGCCACCAGCCTGCCCGGTTGCGCCCTGCCCGACCGGGGACCGCCGGTCCCGGCCGGTCGCGCCGGCGAGGCGTCTGTGCTGGGCATTGCGAATGAGCGGTTCCTCCCGAGCGAGGGTACCAGCCTCATGGATGCGGAGTTCATGGCGGCCATGGAACGCCAACGCCACGCCCGCGGCCTTGCGACGCTGGCAGGCCTGCCGCCGTTGCAACTTCTTGCCATTTCAGGCGGCGGCGAGAACGGCGCCTTTGGCGCCGGGCTGCTGTGCGGCTGGACCGAGCTGGGCAGCCGTCCCACGTTCGACCTCGTGACCGGCATCAGCACCGGCGCGCTCACCGCGCCATTCGCCTTCCTGGGGTCGCGCTACGACCCGCAACTCCGCGCCGTCTATACCGAAATCAAGCCGAACGAAGTACTGTCGAAGCGCTCCATCACGGCCGCCTTGTTCGACGATGCCCTGGCCGATAACGCGCCTCTTTTCGAGACCATCTCGCGCTATGTGGACGACCGGATGCTGGCCGACATCGCGGCAGCCTACGACACCGGGCGTCTGCTGATGGTCGTGTCGACCGACCTCGACGCGCAGATTCCGGTGGTCTGGAACATCGGCGCCATCGCCAAGAGCGGACATCCCCGGGCGGTAGACACCGTTCGCCGGATACTTCTGGCATCTGCCGCGGTTCCCGCCGCGTTTCCGCCGACCATGATCGAGGTGACGCTTGACGGGAAAATATACCAGGAAATGCACGTCGATGGCGGCACCTTCGCCCAGGCCTTCCTATATCCTTCGGCACTCACCGCGAAGCGCCGGCAGCGCATGCGCGCGGGCCAGCCGGTCGGCGAGGCGCGGGCCTTCATCATCCGCAACGGCCGGCTGGATCCTGAATGGGCCAGAGTGGAGCGCCGAACGCTCGGCATTGCCGGCCGCGCCATCTCGACCATGATCGCCGCCGCCAGCGTCAATGACATGATCCGCATCTACAACACCACCCGGCGCGACGGCATTGGCTACAACCTTGCCTACATGGGGCGGGATTTCAACGAAGTGCTGCCGGAACCGTTCGATCCGGGGTATATGCGCGCACTCTTCGACTATGCCTACCGGCAGTCGCGGCGCGGCTACCCTTGGGCAACGAAGCCGCCGGCCGCTTGACCGGCGCCCGCGGCGATAGTGGCGGGCCGGATGAATTGAGCTACCTTCCGCCGGAGATGCAATGGAACCGGATGCAATGAAACAGAAGGCCAGATGAGCGATAACGGAGGGCCGATTGACCTGCCAACGGCGGGCGTGCAGCACCGGCGCCGCATACCGCTGATTTGGATCGTCCCGATTCTCACTGGTCTGATCGCCGCCTGGCTGGCGTGGGACACGTTTTCCCACCGCGGACCGACCATCACCATCGCCTTCGAAAGCGCAGCCGGCCTGACGGCCGGTCAGTCCCAGCTCAAGTATAGAAATGTGGTGATGGGGACCGTCAAGACCATCGCCATCGCGCCCGACCTGTCCAAGGTCATTGTGACGGTCGAAACCGTACGCGAGGCCGAACAGCTGCTGACCGACAAGGCGATCTTCTGGGTGGTAAAGCCGCAGCTCTTCGCCGGCAACGTCACCGGCCTCGATACGCTGCTGTCGGGATCCTACATTGGCATGCGTCCCTCGACCGAGAAGGGCAAGTCGCAGCGCAGTTTCATCGGCCAGCGCGACCCGCCGGTCCTCGCGGCCTCGGCCAAGGGCACCACCTACAAGCTGAAGAGCAAGCGCCTGGGTTCGATCAGCCTCGGTTCGCCGATCTTCTTCCGCGATCTCGACGTCGGCACAGTGCTCGGCTGGGATATCGGAGACCTGGCCAGCGACGTCACCATCAACGCCTTCGTGCGCGCCCCGTACGATCAGTTCGTTCTCGAGGATTCATCGTTCTGGAACGCCTCGGGCATCTCGATGAAGCTAGGTGCCAGCGGCATCGACGTTCAGTTCGAATCGCTCAAAGCCTTGCTGCTGGGCGGCATCGCCTTCGACACGGCACCTCGAGCGAATTCGCCGGTGGCGCCGTCGCTCCACAGCTTTCCGCTCTATACCAGTCAGGAAGTCGCCAAGTCGGCGGGGTTCGGCCGTCAGCTGCAGTTGCGGTCGAACTTCGTTGGATCGGTCGCCGGTCTTGCCATAGGCGCCGATGTTACGCTGTACGGGCTAAAGGTGGGCGAGGTCACCGACGTCAGCCTTGTCTATGAACCCAAGCAGCAGCGCATCGTGGCACCGGTAAGCTACCGGATCGAGGCAGAGCGGATCACCGGCATCTCGACGGCCCAGGGACTTCGCCCGGGAGTGCTGGCCAACGAACTGGTCAAACGCGGTCTGCGCGCCACCCTGCAGGCCCCGAGCCTGATCACCGGACAGAAGATTGTGGCGCTGGAGATCGTACCCGATGCGCCGCCGGCCGAACTGACCGAGGACGACGGAGTCTACATCGTGCCGTCGTCCGAGATCGGCGGCTTCGACAGCATCACCCGCTCGGCCAACGAGCTTCTGTCCAAGATCAACCGCATCGATTTCGACCGCATCGGTAAGAACCTGTCCGGCGCCGTCGTCGGACTCGACAACATCGTCAATGGCGAGCAGCTCAAGAAGACCCTTGCCGCGCTCGAGGGGACGATGGTCGAGGCGCAGGATTTCGTCCGCACCCTCGACAAGGACGCCGCACCGGCGCTCAAGCGGCTGCCCGCAATCGCCGCCCAGCTCCAGGAGTCGGTGACCAAGGCCAACCATCTGATCGGGTCGATCGAAAAGGGATATGGCGATCAGTCGAAGTTCCATCGCGACATCGACCGCCTGATGCCGCAGATCACCGAAACGGCACGTTCGATCCGCGCGCTCAGCGACCTGCTGGCGCGGCACCCTGAGGCCCTGATCAAGGGCCGCACCAATACCGGCAAGGAATGACCGACATGACCATCGGCCGCCGTCGTCTGACCGCGCTGGCGTTTCCGGCGCTTGCCCTGCCAGGCCTCGTCGGTGCCTGCGGAGCCTCGCCCGATCCGGTCCTCTACACCATCGCCGTCCGCTCCGGGCCGACCTTTCCCGCTGGTCCGAAAGTGGTGCAGCTGCGCGACATCGGCCTCGCCAGCTACCTCGACCGCAAGGAGATCGTGCGGACTTCCGAGGACTATAAGCTCGGCGTCATGTCCAACAGCTGGTGGGGCGAGCCGCTGGGCTCGCTGCTCGGTCGCATTCTCTCCGTCGAGCTGTCGCAGCGTCTGCCCAACAGCAAGATCTACAGCGAAAGCGGCGCCATCAACGCCGACCCCAACGCCGTGGTCGGCGTCAATATCCAGCGCCTCGACACCGACAAGTCCGGCATGCTGTTGCTGCTGGCGCAAGCGGCGGTGGAGTTCAACCGCCCCAAGCGCCAGGCGGCGCGCAACTTCAGCATTGCCAAACCTCTGCCGACGCCGGACGTGGCGGGCCAGGTGGCCGCGGCCAGCGACGCCGTCGGCGAACTCGCGGACGGAATCGCCGCCCTGCTGCAGCCCTGAGATGCTGCGCGCCGAGGCCCTGCCGCGGCAAGCCGGAGTGCCGGAGACTAGACCGCAGCTTCGCGAGTGTCCGGGCTGCGGCCTGTTCCAGATCGTGCCGTCGCTCGCTCCCGAAATGCGCTCCAACTGTGGGCGCTGCGGCACCATGCTGCGCATCACCCGGACCGATCCGCTGCACCGCTGCCTGGCGCTCACCGCCGCTGCCCTGGTGTTGTTCGCCGTGCTGTGGCTCACCATGCTTATGAAGGTCTCGGCAGCCGGCATCGTGCGCGAGACCGACCTGGCGTCGGGTCCGCTTGAGCTGGTCGAGCGCGGCCTGTGGCCGCTGGCGATCGCCGTCGCGTTTACCACCGTGCTCGCGCCGCTGATCAAGCTCGCCGGGACGATCTACGTGCTGGTTGGCCTGCAAATGAGCACCATGCCGCGCAATCTCCGCGGCGTCTTCCTGCTCGCCCGGCGCATGAAGGTCTGGGCGATGCTCGACGTACTGCTGCTGGGCGTGTTCGTCGCCTACACCAAGATGGGCGATCTGGTGACGATCGACATCGGCCCAGCGGTCTATGCGCTGGGCATCTACTCCGTCGTCGTAGTGTGGGCCGAACTCGCGCTCGATCCGGACGCAGTGTGGGACGAGATCGAACGCCGCGGCCAGACCCATGCTCCGATGCCCCCGGGCCTCCTCGACTTCCGGCCGGGCGCGGTGAGCTGCGAGGGCTGCGGCCTGGTTGCGGTGCCGGCCGAGCATGATCCGCACTGCCTGCGGTGCGGGTCGGCTCTGCATCAGCGCAAGCCGAACAGTCTCAACCGCACCTGGGCGCTGGTGATTGCCGGGGTCATTCTCTACGTCCCGGCCAACATCTATCCCGTGCTCACCGTCATACAGGCCGGCGCCGGCCAGCCCAGCACAATCCTGGGCGGCGTCGAGGAGCTGCTGGCATCGAAGATGTATCCGCTGGCGCTGCTCGTGTTCTTTGCCAGCATCCTGGTGCCGGTGTTCAAGCTGATCGGCCTTGCCGTCATGCTGATGGCCGTCATGATGGTGACAACGCAGGCGACGGCCGCCGCCTTCCTGCGCGAACGGACGATGCTCTATTACGCCGTCGCCTGGATCGGGCGCTGGTCGATGGTCGACATTTTCATGGAGTCGCTGCTGGGTGCACTGGTCCAGTTTGGCCGCGTGGTGACCATCGAACCCGGCGTGGGCGCGCTCGCCTTCTGCGCCGTGGTCTTCGTCACCATTTTCGCTGCCGAGGCCTTTGACCCACGTCTGATGTGGGATGCCGCGCAACGCAATGCCCACCGGCCGACGGCACTGCGGCGCGCGTGGGGCACTCCGCAGGCGACATAGATTTTGCTGCTAACTCGAGGCCCAGGTCACTCAGGGCGTCCAGCGCAGGAAGTTGGCGATGAGACGCAAGCCGGTCGCCTGGCTCTTCTCGGGATGGAACTGCGTGCCGGCGAGATTGTCGCGCCCGACCATGGCAGTGACCGGCCCGCCGTAGTCGACGACCGCCAGCACAGTGTCGGCCCGGCTCGCCTGGAGCTGGAAGGAGTGCACGAAGTAGGCGTGGTCGCGGTCGGCGATTCCGTCGAGCAACGGGTGTGGCTTGAGCTCACGCAGCTCGTTCCAGCCCATGTGCGGAATCTTGAGGTGCGCAGGGCCGGGCGCGATGCGCACCACATCGCCCGCGATCCAGTCGAGGCCGGCATGGACGCCGTATTCGACGCCCCGGGTGGCCATGAGCTGCATGCCGACGCAGATGCCGAGGAACGGTTTGGCGCGCTCGATCACCTCGCGCTGCAGCGCCTCGACCATGCCCGGTACGCCATGGAGGCCGGCGCGGCAGTCGGCGAAGGCGCCGACGCCCGGCAGCACGATGCGGTCGGCCTCGGCGACATCGCGCGGGTTCGATGTCACCAGCACGCGCTCATGCGTGCCGGCCTCACGGGCGGCACGCTCGAAGGCTTTTGCGGCGGAACGGAGATTCCCCGAGCCGTAATCGACGATGGCAACAGTCATGGGGCGACGGTCATGGTCTGTCGCCTAGAGGACGCCCTTGGTGCTGGGCACCGCCGTGGTCTGCCGCGGGTCGATCTCGACCGCGACGCGAAGCGCGCGGGCGATGCCCTTGAAGCAGCTCTCGACGATATGGTGGTTGTTGTCGCCGTAGTGGTTCCACACGTGCAGCGTGAGCCCGCCGAGCTGGGCGAAGGCCTGGAACCATTCCTTGAACAGCTCGGTGTCCATGGTGCCGAGCTTGGGCTTGGAGAAATTCACCTTCCAGATGAGGTACGGCCGGTTCGAGGCATCGAGCGCCACCTCGGTCAGGGTCTCGTCCATCGGGATCACCGCGCTGCCGTAGCGGCGAATGCCGGCACGGTCGCCTAGCGCCTTGGCCAGGCACTCGCCCAGCACGATGCCCGAATCCTCGGTGGTGTGGTGATAGTCGATGTGCAGGTCGCCCTCGGCGCGCAGCGTGATGTCGATCAGGCTGTGGCGGCTGAGCTGCTCCAGCATGTGGTCGAGGAAGCCGATGCCGGTCTTGATGTCGTACTTGCCGGTGCCGTCGAGATTGATGGCGGCGGCAATGCGGGTCTCCTTGGTGGCGCGTGCCACGAACGCGCGCCGTCCGCCGACGCCCGGCGTGGTGAGCGTCTGGATCGCGACAGCCTTGGAGGGGCTTTTCTTGACGGTCTTCCTGGAGGCCTGGCGGGCCATTTCGAGTCCTCTTGATTGCGTTCCGTTCATACAGGAACGCGGGCGGCCCGGTCGAGCGCAACGCGCGTCAGAATGACGCCGGTCAGCACGACCAGCCCGCCCAGCACGCGGGCCACCGTCAGCGGATCTCCGAAGAATGCCGCCGACAGGCCGACGCCCGCCACCGGGATCAGATACATATAGACCATGACCCGGCTTACCCCGAGGCGATCGAGCCCGGCGGTGAGGCCGAGGTACGCCACGCCCACCGGGAAGATCGCGGTGTAGAGCCAGAAGCCCAGCAGCCGGTCGTCGAGCAAGGCGAATTCGCCCGGCGAGTCGAACAGCAGCGAGATCGGCAGCAGCACCAGCGAGCCCAGCAGGGTCGTCCAGGCCATTACGGGCAGGGCGCCCAGCCGCCGGTTGTAGGGCGCGCCCCGGTCGACATAGAGCGCCCAGGCAAAGGCGGCGAGGAGCCAGAGCAGGGTGCCGCCGGGGCTGACATCGGCCAGCGTGATCGCGACGAGGCTGTTGTTCACCACCACCACCACGCCCGCGAAAGCGATCGCGATGCCGGCCCAGCCCAGCGCCGGCAGCCGCCGCCCGCCCAGCCAGGCAATGATCGCCGAAAAGGCGGTCGTGGTGGTCATGACGATCGAGCCCAGGCTGGGCGCGCTGCGGGCCATGGCGAGCCCCCAGCAGGCCTGGAACAGGGTGACGCCGACCAGAGACAGCAGCAGCATCGGCAGCCAGTCGCGGCGTTGCAGTGTCATCTTCCGGCGCAGGACCACCATGGCCGCGAACAGGAACAGGCTTGCCACCAGGTAGCGCGAGGCGCTGTAGAGCAGCGGGCTCATGACCTCGAGCACATCCTTGGCGAAGGGATAGCTCGACCCCATCAGAATGGCCGCGCCGAAGGTCACGATGTCGCCGGTCCATCTCTTTCTCGTCCCCTCGTTCGACGAGGGGAGGTGCCCCGCAGGGGCGGAGGGGTCATTGGCTACCGGTCGTCTTCTCATGACCCCTCCGGCGCTGCGCGCCACCTCCCCTGACGACAGAGGAGTAGATTCAACGCGGCGCCGTAGATGCCTTCTGCGCGCCCCAGAAGCCGAACAGTGTGCCGGCGACACGGCGGATCTGGATCTCCTCCGAGCCCTCGGTGATACGGTAGCGGCGGTGGTGGCGATAGATGTGCTCGAACGGCGTGTGGCGCGAATAGCCGATGCCGCCATGGACCTGCATGGCGCGGTCGGCGGCGTCGCAGACCAGGCGGTTGGCGCGGTAGTTCGACATCGCCACCCATTCGCTCACGCTCATGTGGTGTTCGCGGTCGAGATGCCACGCCGTCTTGCGCACCAGCCCGCGCGTCATCTCGGCCTCGGTGTGCAGCTCCGCCAGCGGAAACTGGATCGCCTGGTTGGTCGCCAGCGCCTTGCCGAACACCTTGCGGTTCCGGGCATAGGCTACCGACATGTCGATGCAGTATTGCGCCGCGCCGAGGCTGGAGGCGGCCTGGCGGATGCGGTTCTCGTGCACGAAGGTCTGCGCCACGTCGAGCCCGCGGCCTTCCTCGCCCAGCATGGTCGAGCCCGGCACCGTCACGTCGGTGAGCGAGACCTCGGCATGGTCCGACGGCATGTTGAAGGTCCACCACATGTATTCGATCTTGAAGCCCGGCGTCTTCACCGGCACCAGGAAGGCCGAGATGCCGCGCGGCTCGCCGACCTTGCCCGAGGTGCGGGCGAAGACGAGATCGACGGTGGCGGTGTGCATGCCGGTGTTGAACCGTTTCATGCCGTTGATCACCCAGTCCGAGCCCTTCTTGGCGGCGGCCGTCTCCATGAACGTCGCGTCCGACCCGTGCAGCGGCTCGGTGAGGCCGAAGCCGATGCGCTCGGTGCCGCGGAACATGCCTTCGATGTAGCGGTCCTTCTGCTCCTGGGTGCCGAAGCGATGCAGCAGCAGCGCCACCGGGAAATTGCCGACGATCGAGCTCTCGTTCTGCAGGTCGTTGTGCAGCCCCAGCCCCTTATGCGCGAGATGCTCGCGGATCAGCGCCATGGCGAGGTTGGAGCCGTCCTTGCCGCCCAGCGCCTTGGGCAGGCCGAAGCGCAGGTGCCCGGCCTTGTCGGCACGGCGCTTCATCTCGGCCAGAAGCTCTTCCCATTCGTGCCGTGGCTGGCCGTCATTGTCCCAATCGGTGCGGGCATGTTCGCGGCGGTGGTCGAAGAAGCGGATGTTGTCGTCCTGTTGCTCCAGCGGCCGGATCTCGCGCTCGATGAAGGCATCGAGCTCGGCGATATAGGCCGCGATGTCGGCGGGAACGGTGAAATCCATGGCGCGCTTCCTCTTATGAACGGTCGTTCACCGCACCATAAGACCCCCTCCGGCCTTCGGCCACCGGTCGCTATGAGGCCTGATCTTCTTCTCTGCCCCCGCCCTAGTTCAGCCCGTAGACGGTGAACTCCTCGGCGATCTTGGGATTGATCCGCCGCGCGGCGGCCTGGTCGGCCTCGCCGCCCGCAATGTCGCCGGTCCTGATCTTCGCCAGGCCGCGGCCGAACAGTGCGGTCGCACGGTTGAGGTCCTTTTCGAGGGCAATATTGTACTCGTTCAATGCAAGCGCATCATCGCCCAGCTTGAGATAGGTGAAGCCGCGCGTGTCGCGAACGTCGAGATTGACCGGCATGAGCCTCAGCGCCACGTCACAATCGGCGAGCGCCTTTAGGAGGTCCTGGCCGGTGATGGCGCGCGTCAGGCAGCGGTTGTTGTAGGCCAGCCCGAAGTTCTCGTCGATTCCGATGGCCGTGGTGTAGTCGGCAATCGCCTTCTGGTACTCCGCCTTGGCGAAATGGGCGTAGCCGCGATTATAGAAGGCGATCGGGTTCCGACTATCGATGGCGATCGCTGCATTGAGGTCGCCGATCGCGAGGTCGAATTTGCCTTCGTGGGAGTAGATCGCCGCGCGTCCTGCGAGCGCGTCGACATTGCGCGGGGAGCGCTCCAGGGCCGCGTCGTAGTCGCTGAGCGCGGCCTCGGTCTCGTTGCGCCGGCCGTGAATCAGGCCGCGGTAGAAATAGGTCTCCGAACTGTTGGGAGAGAGCGCGATGGCGCGGTCGAGATCGACCAACCCGCGCGCGGTTTGGCCGAGTTGACTGAAGGCCTGGCCGCGCCGGATCAAGGCCAGCACGTTGTCGGGCTCAAGTACAAGGACCTTGTCGAAATCCTCAATAGCCCGTTCGTAGGCGCGCTTGTGGGTCACCAGCACGATGCCGCGTTCCAGGAAAGCCAAGGTTGTGCCGGAGTCCAACCGGACGGCCTCCCTGTAGAGGTCGAGCGCCTTGTCGGTGTTGCCGCGCGCATCCTCCGCCGCGGCGCGGCGAAACAGGTTCAGGGCTTCGGGATTCCTTGAATTGAACATGCTGTCATGGCGTTTCAGTGCGTCAGTGTAGTCGTCTCCTCCCACGGCTTCAGCACCAAGCGCCATGCGCGCGCTGCCGCGGACCAGCCGCGCCAGTGCCAGCTGCTCCTGCGAGAGCTCGCGACTCTGTATTGCCTTGGAACAGTCGGCATTGCGCCGCTCAGCATCGTCCAGCGTAGGGAAACCCCCGCGTACGCATCTGTCGTACGCAGCGCTGGTGGTGGCGGGCGCGGGTGTTTCTGCTGCCGCGGGCAGCGTCGCGGCCGGTGCAGGAACTGACGTCGATGGCGCCACGGGCGAGGGAATAGGGGCGGAGGCTGCCGCCGGCTCGGCAACGGGCGCAGTGCTACGCGGCGGAAACTTGTAGTAAGCGTAACCATAGAGCGCTGCTGCTGCGCAGATGACGATGCCCGTGCCGATCAGAACGCTAGTATACTTCAGCTTACGTTCCCCGCTTCACCCACCGTGTTCACTAACGCTAGCACTCCGCCCGCCCCCGGTGAAGGCACGGGTCGGACATCGGGCTTCTAGCTACGCCGCTGGCAGATCCACCTTGAAGCGGCTGCCGCCGCCCTCCGCTGCCAGGCACACCACATCGCCGCCGTGGCGGCGCGCGATATCGAGGACTAGGGCGAGGCCGAGGCCGCTGCCGCGGCCGGTCTCGGCGCCGCCGGCCAGACGGTAGAAGGGCTCGAATATGCGTTGCCGCTCGGCCTCGGGCACGCCGGGACCGCGGTCGGAGACTTCCAGTACGGCGCGTCCGCCCTCATGCGTGACGGAGATCGTGACAGGTCCTTCGCCGCCATAGCGACGCGCGTTCTCGACCAGGTTGCGCACCAGCCGGCGCAGCAGGGTGCGATCACCGGAGACGGTGACGGACTGGCCGGCGGCTTCGAGGTCGTAGTGTGAGGCCTCCTCGGCCGCCAGCGCCAGCAGGTCGACCGGCTCGCGCCGTTCCAGATCGGGGATGGCTTCGAGGCGGCTGGCCAGCAGCACCTGCTCGATGAGCTGGTCCAACTCGGCCACGTCCTCCTTGAGCGACTGGCGGGTTTTGGGGTCGGCCTTGTCGCCCAGCAGCGAGGCCGCGAGCGCAATGCGGGCAAGCGGCGTGCGCAGTTCGTGGCTGGCATTGGCCAGCAGCAGGCGGTGGGCCGCCACCAGCTCTTCGATGCGCTGGGCGGAGCGGTTGAAGCTGGTGGCGAGGGCGGCCACCTCGTCGCGGCCCTCGACTTTGACGCGCGCAGAAAGGTCGCCGCCGCCGAGGCGATCGACGCCGGTTTTCAGGCGTTCCAGCCGCCGGCCGAGGCCGCGCACCACGGGATAGGCGCCCACCGCGATCGCGAGTCCGACCAGCGCCAGGAAGGCAGCGATCCAGAATGTGGGATTGGGTCGCTCGCGCACCTGGCGCGCCACCAGCCAGCGGCCGTCGGGAAGTTGTAGCGTGAAGTTGGGTCCGCCCGGGCCGCGCCGCCAACCCGTGCGGGCGCGCCGGGGATCGAAGCGTGGCGGCAGCTTGCCGGCCACGGCGATGACGTCGCCATCGGCGCGATAGAGAGCGATGTCGAAGCGCAGCTTGCGGTGCAACGCGTCGACCGCCCGGCGCTGCTCGGCCTGGGACGCGTCGGAGTCGGGCAGCAGGGCGCCGGTCAGCTCGGCAGCGACATCGAGATACTGCGGCGTGCGGTTGTCGTCGTCGGCCAACCGCCACAACAGCGCCGCCGCGCCCACGAACACTGCCAGCACGACTAGGATGGTGACGTAAAATTGGAGATAAAGGCGCTGCATGTTTCTAGCGGGAGGTGCGTGCGCCGCGAAAACTGTCATCCCGAGGCCGCAGGCCGAGGGGCCTTTGAGGCCACACGAAAGATCCCTCGCGGCGCTCGGGATGACGGGGATTTCGTTGCGACAACATTCCTAGCGGTCCTGGTCCTTGGCGAACACATACCCGGCGCCGCGCAGCGTCAAAATCCGCCGCGGCTTTTTCGGGTCGTCCTCGATGGCGGCGCGGATGCGGCTGATGTGGACGTCGACCGAGCGGTCGAAGGCTTCGAGCTTTTCGCCTTTCAGGAGATCCATCAGCGCGTCGCGCGACAGTACGCGGCCGGCGCGCTCGGCCAGCACCAGCAGCAGCGCGAACTGATACGAGGTGATGGGACGCTCCTCGCCGTCGATGCGCACGACGCGGGCGCCCTTGTCGACTTCGAGGCGGCCGAAGCGCAGGACTTCGGACGCCGCCGGCCCGCCCCTGCGGCGCAGGATGGCGCGCAGCCGGGCCTGCAGCTCGCGCGGCTCGAACGGTTTGGCGAGATAATCGTCGGCGCCGATTTCGAGACCGACCACCTTGTCCATCGGCTCGCCGCGCGCCGTCAGCATCAGGATCGGCACGTCGGTCGAGGCGCGCAGCCGGCGGCAGAGGTCAAGGCCGTCGGCGTCGGGCAGCATAAGGTCGAGGATCACCGCGTCGAAGGCCTCGCGCTTGAGCAGCGCCTCGCCGTCGCGACCGGTGCCGGCGACGGTCACGCGAAAGCCCGCCCCGCCGAGATAGTCTGAAACCATCCCGGCGAGACGGCCGTCATCGTCGATCATCAGGATGCGCTCGGCCATTGGTTCAGTATCGGGCCGGGGCAACCCCGATGTCACTCGTCACGCTCAGCCGTGGCGCTTGCCGTGGCCGCGCTCGTTCCACTTCTTGAAGAAGGCTTGGCGTTGTTCGGCGTTCAACACGCCGCCGGCGTCGATCAAGGCCTTGGTGAAGCGCTTGGAGGCATCGTCCATCAACTTCATCTGACCGGCGCGGATCTGCTCGATTTTGGCCGGGTCGATGGTCGGGGCCTGCATGGCTTCCTGCAGGGCCTTGCGGGCCTCGACCCGCTTTTCGTGCATCGGCTTCATGTCCTTGAACGCCGCCTGGAGGATTTCCGAGATCTTCTTTTTCTGCTCCTCGGTGGCGTCGGTGTCTTTCAGCGCCTTGTCGATGCGCTTCTCCATGTGCTCCTGGGCCTTGGCCGGATCGAAGCCGGGGCCGTCACCGCGGGCGAAGGCCGTGCCGCCCGCGGTCACCGCGAGGCTGCCGGCCAGGAGGGCCGCGATCATTGTCTTGATGCTGAGGGTGGTCATGTCTGTCTCCATCTGTTTCGGGTCAACTTCCCCGTTCCAGCGATATGGAGGTCTGCGGTTTCGCCTCCGTCTCGGCCGTGCAAAGTTATGTAAAGATGACCACGCTACAGACCGACCGCCTGACGCTGCGGCCACTGGCGGCGGACGACGCCGAGGCCTACGCCGCCGTGCGCGGCCATCCCGAGGTGGCAAAATGGCTGTCGCCCCTCGCCGGCGATCCGATCGGCCGGTTCGCTGAGGGATGGCGAGAGCGCGGCTATGCGCCGTGGGGTATCTTTCTCGACGGCCGGCTGATCGGCCACGGCGGGCTGAATTTCGTACCCGAGTTTGCCGAAACCGAGGTGTTGTGGGCGCTGCATCCCGACGCCTGGGGCAAGGGCTATGCGACAGAGGTCGCGCGGGCGGCATTGGCCTTCGGTTTCGGCACGCTGGGCCTGAAGCTGATTTTCGCCATTACGCTCAAGGACAATCTGGCGTCGCAGGCGGTGATGAAGCGGATCGGCCTCACCTGGCGCAAGCGCGTCGACTACAAAGGCTTCAGAGATGTTCTGTGGTTCGACGTGGACAAGG
>CALDNT010000187.1 GCA_937915145.1 uncultured Reyranella sp. | reverse complement strand
ACCCTGCTGACACGCTGGCCCGATGCCGCCCGCCAGTCGAAGCTGGTGTTCATCACCCGTGACCTCGACCGCGCCACCGTCGAGGCGAGTTGGAGCGAGGTCAATTAGGCGCCATCGGGATAGACAAGGCGAGGCGGCCGGCACCCCGGGCACCGGCCAGGTCGTCTGCCGCTGTCGCTATGCCGCGTCCTGCTGCGGCAGCAGGTCGGCGTACTTCTTGAAACCGGGCAGCTTCTCGACCCTGGCCATCCATGCCTTGACGTTGGCGTAGGGGCCAAGATCGATGGCGCCTTCCTCGGCATAGGCTACGTCACCATAGACGGCGACGTCGGCAATCGTCGCCTCGTCGCCGACCAGGAAACTCGCCTTGGCAAGAGAAGCGTCCAGCACCTTCAGCGCGTCGTTGGCGAGGCCGGTGTAAAGTTGCAGGACATTGTCGTCAGCCTTCACAACGCCGCGCTTGATGGCGCGCGGGCGATAGACGTTCGGCGCCAGGCGGTCGAACTCCCAGAACAGCCACTCGCGCACTCGGGCCTTGTCGATGGCGGTCTTGCCGCCCATCTTGCCAAACTTGTCGGCGAGATAGAGCAGGATCGATCCGGACTGACAGAGCATGAAATCACCGTCGACCAGCGCCGGCACCTGACCGTAGCGATTGATCGCGAGATAGTCCGGCTGCTTGTGGGCGCCAGCCCGCAGATCGACGTGCTTGTAGGCGAAGGCCTGCCCCATCAAGGACATCGCGAGGCCGGCCTTGTAGGTCGGACCGCTCAACCAAATACCGTAAAGCGTCATCTTCGACATATTTTCCTCCAGTGCGACTTGTGAACGGCGCGAATCTAGCACGCTCCCTGCGCAACTGCATCGCACTTGAGCGTGAGGCCGGTAAGCCTGTATGACCGGGTATGAAAATCTCGGCGCGCGATATCGATCATCTCTCGGTGACCCACACCGACCCTGAAGCCGCGGCTGCCAAACTGCTGCAACTCGGCTTCAATCTCACGCCTGAAGGCGTGGAGCCGCGCTGCATCTGCTTCCAGCCCGACCGCGACGACGTCCCCAACTACATCGAACTGCTCAGCGGCGACGCCACGCACTTCGCGGTGGCGATGAATGTGGAGGAACTCGAAGGCGAGGAGCGCACGCACGCCTGGGAAACCGAGGATGGCTTCGAGGTCGATGCCGGCGTTGTCGTCGGTGAGAGCGGCGGCCCGCTGCCGTGGTTTCCGGTAAAGCACGAAACTCCCGATGCCTTCATGGAACCGGAGTGGATCGTCCATCCCAATGGCGCTCTCGGCCTTATGGCGATCCATGCGGTCGCGGAAAATCCCAGAGAGGCCGCGAAGGCACTGAAGATCGCCTGGGGCGGCCAGACCGAGGAGATCTTCGAAGGTTGCATGATGGTCAAGGCGGGCTCGGTGGAGCTGCTGATCTGGTCGCCGCTTGCCTATCAACTCGAATACAAGGCGCTTGAGATCATGGCGCCGACCGAACTGCCTGTCATTGTCGGTGCCGCCATCGCGATCGAACGATCCCGCCCGCTTCAGGCACTACTGCGCGCCAACAACGTGGCGTTCGCGCTGACCGAAGGCGATCGCGTGCTGATCGCCCCCGAACAGACCGGCGGTCTGATGATCGAATTCATGCCGCAGACATAGAAACCCGCCCCTAAAAGGCAGGAACCGGCGCCTGGGGAACTTCCTTCCAGAAGTTGGCGTCGTGACCGAAGAACAGCTTCGCACCACCTTGCTCCAACGCGGCGAGTTGGTCGAGCGAGGCCAGCATCTGCTCTCGGTCGTACACGAAGCGCGGCAGCCGGCGTTCGCGCAGGCTGCGGCAGAAATAGCAGGCATCGCCGGTCAGCACGATCTCGCCGCGCTCGGTCCTGACTTTCAGCGATTGGTGACCGGGCGTATGGCCGTAGGTCGGCAGACACACCACGCTGCCGTCACCGAACAGATCATGCTCGCCATCGATCTGCTTCACCGGATGGCCATGGTCGAAATCGACCTTGAAGAAACCGACCTTGGCCGCGGTCTCGGGATCCTGCGCTGCCTGCCATTCACGCCGCTGCACCACCATCGTGGCGTTGGGCACCAGTTCGTTGCCGCCGGCATGATCGAAGTGCAGATGTGAATTCACGATATAGTCGACCTTGCCGGGATCGCGGTCGAAGGATTCGAGCCTCGATTTCACATCATCCGCCGCACCATACTGGTCGAAGCCGAAAATGCGTGCCACACGCTCGCCCATGCGGGCCGCAGCGTCGGTACGGCATTGCGGGTGCATGCCGGTGTCGAACAGGGCGCGGCCTTTCGAGTGCTCGATCAAGTAGGACGGGATCGGCAGGACCACCTCGCCATCCTCTCCTTCGATCATGTCCTTCAGCCGGCCAACCAGGCGGCCGCAGGTCATGGCATAGATCTTCGCCGCCATCGCTTCCTCCCACTTCCACCGGACGAACCTAGCACATATGATTCAGCCCATGCGTTACTTGGTGATCCCGATTCTCGCGCTGCTCTGCAGTCCCGCTCTCGCCCAATCTCCGCCACCCCAGCCACGCGTCACACTCGACATCGAGTTGCCGGCCGCATCGGATTTCCGACTCTACGGACGCGGTGCGCCCGGACGCCTCGCGGTCGGCGGTGACGGCACACATTATGTGCTCACCAACAGTTTCCGGCCGTCGTCCAATCCGCTCCAGCCGGCGCTCGACGCCCGCATCGAATTGTCGGCCTTCAAGGCCAATGGTGACATCAAATACCGGACCGTGCTGCCGGTACAACACAGCCTCAGCCCAATGGGCTTTGAGGTCGAGTCGCTCGGCGTCGCGCCGCTGCCGTCGGGCGCGGTTCTGGTGTTTCTGGGCAGCCGCAATCAACCCGTCGGCCAAGCCCTTCTCGGCGAGCCGCTTACCCTGCTCTATGAGGTCGACTCATCGGGCAAGGTCGTGCGCACATCGCCGGTCGCACCACCGACCGCCGGCGAGCAGTCCGGCAACACTTATAGCACGCGCTTTTATGTGCCAACGGCCGACAACGGACTGCTGGTCGGCGGCGGCTATGGCGCCGGCCCGTTCGCGTGGTGGATCGGCAAGTTCGGATCCGATGGCAAACGCCAATGGCAGGCCGGGGCCGGCACGGGCCTCCCCGAAGGCGTATATGCCCTTGCAGTGCGGCCCAACGGCGAAATCGTCACCGTCGTTCTGCAAACCGGGACGGTCAAGGACACCGGCCGTTGGTATATCGGAGGCTGGTACCTCAACCGTTATGCTGGCGACGGGAGACTGCTCGAACGCACGCGCTTCGACCAGCAGGGCGATGTCTTCGCGGTCCTGGCCAACTCCTACGTCTCCGTGGTCAGCGCCTACGAGACCGCGCGGCGCCCCGAACTAGTGCAACTGGGCCAGTCTGTAGGCGTCGTAGGCGAAGCGCCGTGGGCCTACGAGAAGACGTGGTTCGCGCTCCCGCATGGCGACGGCATCGCAGCCATCGCCTGCTATCGCGTCAGTGGTCCGCCCTGCCACGTGGTCAGTGCCGGGCTCGACGGCAAGGTGCGCTGGCAGAGCGCGCCGGTGCACACGAGCGACATCGCCCACACGCCCGATGGCCAGATCGCCGCCCTCGTCTGGACGGACGACGGCATGCGCGCCCGCCTCGTCCGCTACGCCGCCCCCTGAGTGGTCAGGCGTCGAGCGCCTTCTTGAGCAATTCGTTGACGATCTTGGGGTTGGCCTTGCCGCCGGTCGACTTCATGACCTGGCCGACGAACCAGCCCATCAGCGTGGGCTTGGCCTTGTAGGCCGTGACCTGGCCTGGGTTGGCGTCGATTACGGCCTTGATCGCCGCCTCGATGGCGCCGGTGTCGGTGACCTGCTTCAGGCCGCGTTCCTCGACCAGTGCGGCGGGATCCTTGCCCGTCTCTTCCATGGCGGCGAACAGATCCTTGGCAATGCGGCCCGAGATCGTGCCGTCGGCCTGCAGGTCGAGCAGCTTGCCCAGATGCTCCGCCTTGATCGGCGACTCCTCAATCGAGACGCCGCGGCGATTCAGCATCGCGAAGAAGTCGCCCGTGATGAGCTTCACGGCTTCCTTCGCGTCGCGGCCCTTGGCCACCGCATCGAAGAACGCCGCCGTCTCCTTCTCGAGGACCAGCACGCCCGCATCGTAGGGCGTCAGGCCGTATTCCTTGATGAAGCGAGCCTTCCGCGCGTCGGGCAGCTCGGGCAGGCCGGCCTTGATGCCGTCGACGAATTCCTGCTTCAGGATCAGTGGCAGCAGGTCGGGATCGGGGAAGTAGCGATAGTCTTGCGCATCCTCCTTCGAGCGCGACGAACGCGTCTCGCCGCGCCCCGGATCGAAGTTCCGCGTCTCCTGCTTGATCGTGCCGCCACCTTCGATCACTTCGACCTGGCGGCGCGCCTCATATTCGATCGCCTGCTTCACGAAGCGGATCGAGTTCACGTTCTTGATCTCGCAGCGCGTGCCCAGCGGGCCGCCCGGCTTGCGTACCGAGACGTTGACGTCGCAACGCATGGAGCCTTCGTCCATGTTGCCGTCGCAAGTGCCGAGATAGCGCACGATCGAGCGCAGCTTGGTAAGATAGGCCGCGGCCTCGTCGGCGGTGCGCATGTCGGGCCGGCTGACGATCTCCATCAGAGCCACGCCCGAGCGGTTCAAATCGACATAGGTCTGGCTCGGGTGCTGGTCGTGCAGGCTCTTGCCCGCGTCCTGCTCGAGGTGCAGCCGCTCGATCCCGATCTTCTTGGTCGTGCCGTCCGGCAAGTCGATCTCAACCTGGCCCTCGCCCACGATCGGGTCCTTGTACTGCGAGATCTGGTAGCCCTGTGGCAGGTCCTGGTAAAAGTAATTCTTGCGGTCGAAAATGGAGTGCAGGTTGATCTTGGCGTTAAGGCCAAGACCGGTGCGCACGGCCTGCTCGACGCAGCGTTCGTTGATGACGGGCAGCATGCCGGGCATGGCCGCATCGACCATCGACACCTGCGTATTGGGATCGGCGCCGAATACCGTCGGAGCGCCGGAAAAGAGCTTGGCGTCGGAAACCACCTGGGCATGGACTTCCAGCCCGAGGACAATCTCCCACTCGCCGGTCTCGCCTTTGATCAGTGACATGCCGGCTAAATAGGGAATTTGGCGGCCCTTGGCAAAAGAACCTTGCTTGCCGACGCTGCCGGCTGCGTCATCGTGCTTCATGGCGACATGTCAGCCCTCGGCAATCGCCCTTCGACGCGCCCTGGACCTGCGCGCCGCGGCCGCATTTGCACACCGAATGAAGTTGCGCGCTGCCTGTCCCTTTCTGTATACGCTCTCTCAATAATCAAAGACGTATCTGGGAGGCTGAAAATGACCAAAATCCACCGCCGGTCCATACTGGCTGGCGCCGCTGCTGCTGCGACTTTTGCCACGCCTGCCGTCACCAATGCGCAAGCGGACTGGCCCAAGGGCCCAATCAAGTTCCTCGTGCCCTTCCCGCCGGGCGGCTCGGTCGACCCGATCACCCGGATCATCCAGGCCAAGATGACGGACAACACCGGCTGGAACATTATCGTCGAAAACAAGCCCGGCGGCAGCGGCGTGGTCGGTGCCTCGATCGCCGCCAAAGCGCCGCCCGACGGCAACACTTGGCTTTTCGTCTTCGACAACCAGATCCTGCACTCGCTGTGGGGGCTGCCGCTGCCGTACAAGGACAGCGAGTTGATGCCGGTCATGCAAATCGGCCGCAGTGCGCAAGGCATCGCCGCCCATCCAACAAGGCCCTACAACACGTTCGCCGAGGCCGTCGCGGCGGCAAAGGCCGCGCCGGGCAAGATCAGCATTGGATCGCTCGGCTCCAGCCTCGCGCAGATCTACATCGCCTTCCTGCAGCGCGAGAACAGCTTCGAGATGAACTACATCCCCTACAAGGGGGGGGGACCGCTCTTTCAGGACGCCCTCGCCGGCGTTGTTGACCTCTCCGTCTCCAGCCTGGCCAACATGATGCCGCACATCCGGGCCGGAAAGCTGAAGCTGCTCGCAGTGACCGGCGACAAGCGCAGCAAGCTTGCGCCCGATACCCTCACGGTCATCGAGCAAGGCGTCAAGGCGGTTCCCTCCTACGCATGGTGGGGCATCTATGCGCCGACCGGCACGCCCAAGCCGATCGTCGATCGCATGCACGCCGAGATCGCGAAGGCCGTGCGTGCACCCGACGTCACCGAGAAGTTCGTCGAACAGTTCGACATGGAGATCGTGCTGAATTCGCCCGAGCAGTTCGCCGCGCTGGTGAGCAAAGAGCAGGCGTTCTGGGCCAAGGTCATCAAGGACAACAACCTAACCGCCGGTTAGGTCGGATCAGGCCGCTCGTGGCCCCTGGCCAGCCACCCCGGCAGGGCGCCGGTCGCTTCGCCGTCGCGATAGGTGACGGCGCCGGAGACGATGGTGGCACGATTGGCTCGCGCTTTCCGCAGCAGCCGCTTGCCGAGCCACGACACGCCCAGGTTTCCTCTCGCGCGATCACGGCCCCGTGGGGCCAGAAGCGATGTCGCTCCTGCTTGGTTGTGGCAAGTTCAGAGGTATTGCCGGCCCTAAGAGAGCAGCGTCCGGCGAAAAAACGCCATCATGTCTTCGCGAAACAGGACCGCTTGTTCGCCCTGCGAGCCGATGGAGGCGCCACGAACGCCG
>CALDNT010000186.1 GCA_937915145.1 uncultured Reyranella sp. | reverse complement strand
TAGCGCAAGGGACGCCGATGCCGGCTGTCATTCGCAAGATCATAGAGTTGACCCGCGAGACGCTATACATCGAGTTTCCTTGGGCAGCGGACGAGCCGTCAATCAAGGCTCAGACCAAGCTTACCGACGCCGATTACTCGGCGCATGTCGCAATAGATTTGCTGGCCAGGCATTTCGAGGACGTACGCCTCGTGCGCTTTATGAGCTACTTCGGCTTCTCGTCACCTTCGAAGCGCGTGCTGATTCGCGCCTCTAGGAAACGCGCTATATCCCCAGTTCTATTCAAGCTGCCGGACGCGCGCCCAATTGATGTCACGCTGCCCCACGGTCGGAACAGCAACTCCATCGCTTACTCGCCTCGCGGGACAATTTTCATAAAGCAAGTTTCGGCTGCCCAAAGTATTTCGCGTGTAGACAGTAAAGAGCTTACCAAATTCTTCGATCGGCTAGCCGCCGGGAAGGCCCGCGCTTTGGTTCAACCAGTACGGATCGATGCCGAATACCTGCATCAAGCAGGGAAGACCGGCTTCATGGTGCTCCCGCTTATTGGTGGCTTGACGGGCGGCCGGATCGTTCAAGGGAAGAACCTCTCAACAGACGAGCTGCTTAAATTTCTGTTGGCATTGCGACGAGACATCAGAGCTGCTGAAGGCAACCTGCCACAAGCATTTCTAGCGGCAGGGTGTCGACCGGTGTCCCTTCCAGCCAAGGATCATGCGTTGTGGTCGTTGCCCGTTCTGACCGATCGCGTTCGACCAATAATGGAGCGGCTCGCGTCGACGTATGAAGCGGGCCTGAAATCTGGGCAAGCCGACGCAATCCAGCACGGAGATATTCAAACGGGCAATTTGCTTCGCCAAGATGACGGGGAACTCATCGCAATCGACCTCGACAGCCTGTCGCCAGGAACTCCCTACTCCGATGGCCTTTTGGCATTGACTTGGCGAGGCGCCAGTTTCGATGATTTTTCCTCGTTCGCAGCCGAGAATTCGCAGAACGAGCGTCGACCAATGACTGACTTTGACGTTGCATTCTCTGCCGTCCAGGGCCTCACATGGCTCAATACAGTGCTCGGCGGCAACCTAGCGAGTGCAAACTCACAGGTGGTTACACTATTCATGAAGGGTTTCGAGAGTCTTGTTCAGCTAACCACCAAGCAATCATGATTGAGCGCCGCCACCCGGCAAGTCTCTGTATCGGTAAAGCCGAGTTGACATATGATTCCTAAAACCCTCGAGCTGCTGGCAAAGATCGCTCCCGGTACATTCGTTCCGGCAGCGGAGCCTTGCTACGATGAGGCCGAGATCAAGGAACTCGCTCTCATTCTCAAGAGATTGCTCTACAGCCCGTCGGAGAGGTGGCTCGGTTTGTTTGAACAGTTTCCCGGGCTTTCTAAGTGGAGCCTCTGCCGGGGTTAGGCCGCCGCGAGAAGCGACGGCCGGTTGAAGTACGCCCGATCCGGCGGTTGCCGGTCAAGGCTCGAATGCGGCCGTCGTGAGTTGTAGAAGTCGATGTACCTGCCGAGCGAGCCACGCGCTTCGCTCACCGTGTCGTAGGCATGCAGGTAGACTTCCTCGTACTTGATCGTTCGCCACAGCCGCTCGACGAACACGTTGTCGCGCCACGCCCCTTTACCGTCCATGCTGATAGCGATCCCCTTGGCGAGCAGCGCGCCAGTAAACTCGGCACTGGTGAACTGACTGCCCTGGTCGGTGTTGAAGATCTCCGGCGTGCCGTAACGCGACAGCGCTTCCTCCAGCGCCTCGACGCAGAACGCCACCTCCATAGTGATCGACAGCCGCCAGGCCAAAACTCGACGGCTGAACCAGTCGACGACCGCCGTCAGATAGACGAAGCCGCGCGCCATCGGGATGTAGGTGATATCCATGGCCCACACCTGGTCGGGTCGCGTCACTGCCAGTTTGCGCAGCAGATACGGGTAAATCTTGTGCCCAGGTGCCGGTTTGGACGTGCTCGGCCGGCGATACAGCGCCTCGATCCCCATGCGCTTCATCAGCGTCGCGACGTGCAGCCGTCCAACCACAATGCCCTCGGCGGCCAGCAGGTCGCGCAGCATCCGGCTGCCGGCGAACGGGAAGTTCAGATGCAGTTCGTCAATCCTGCGCATGATGACGAGATCGGATTCAGAGACCGGTCGGGGCAGGTAATAGACGCTACCCCGGCTGATGCCCAAGGCCGCCGCCTGCCGGGCCACCGGCAGATCGTGCGATCGATCGATCATCGCTTTGCGCTCAGAACGCCCGCCTTGCCGAGCGCTCCTTCCAAAAAATCGTTCTCCAGCGTCAGCTCCCCGATCTTGGCATGCAGAGCCTTCAAGTCGACCACCGGTTCACGACGGCGGGCGCCGCCATCGAACACCGCAGCGGCACCGTCCAGAAGCTGCGCTTTCCATTGCGTGATCTGATTCGGATGAACGTCGAAGCGTTGCGCAAGGTCCGACAATGTCACCTCGCCCTTCAACGCCGCCAACGCCACTCTCGCCTTGAAGGCCGCTGTGTGGTTCCGCCGTGTTCGTCTGCCCATAATGTCTCCTGATCCTCGGCCATCCTGGCCGTCGTCAGGCAGAAATTCCACTTAGCCGGCTGTCCAGATTTCCCGAGCCACCTCTACCATCCAGCCGACGACATGGCGGCTGAAGATGTCGAGGATCACGTAGAGATGGA
>CALDNT010000185.1 GCA_937915145.1 uncultured Reyranella sp. | reverse complement strand
CCAGATCTCGCGGCCGCCGGCGATCGGCGAGTTGTCGTCGAGATACATGGCGTGCACGTAGCCGCCTTCCTGCACCCGGCCGTCCTTGTCCGTGAAGCGGACCGGAATCACCTGGCCGGTCTCGGTGTAGTCGCCGAAGCCGGTCGAGTCGGGCATGCGGATGAACTCGTAGTTGACCGTATCGCCCACGACCTCGAGCGGCTCCGGCACCACGGCGCGCAGCAGTTCCGGATCGGTGCGGTAGGTGACGATGACGAATTCGCGGTTGTAGAATTTGTAGGGTCCGCGCGGATAGGCCGGATTGTTGAGCGGCATCGCGAAGGCGTTCTTGCGGACATCGGCCAGTTTCATCGCTTGGTCTCCTGCTCGCGGCCCTGGCGGGCGAGATCGAAAGTGAATACGCCGTCGGCGCTTTGCGGGCGCTGCAGGACCTCGGGGTAGCCGAGCGTGTGGATCATGTCGTCGTAACCGGTCTTCCAGTGCTCTTCCATCGTCCGTCGCGAGAACTCGTAGTCCTTCGACGCGCCCTCGTAGATCCTGGCGTGATAGATCAGGTGGATGATGTTGTAGACCTTGGTATCCGCGGCCTGGGCCAGCAGTTCTGCCTCGGGCGACTGGCGAATCTCGGCGGGCATCTGCGACAGCAGCTTGGCCGCCGCGCGGCGCACCGCCTGCATAGCGCGGAACTGGTCGGTGCCGGCGCGGGTGCGGCTCGAGTAGCGGATGTCCTTCAGACGGACATCGACCTCGATCATGTCGCGCGGCAGCTCGCCCCGGGCGCTCCACAGATCGACCTGGAAGGCCAGCGTGTCGTGGCGCGGCCGGGCATCGAGCACCCATTGCAGCGGCGTGTTGGAAACGATGCCGCCATCCCAGTAGAACTCGCCGTCGATCTCGGTGGCGGGGAAACCCGGCGGCAGCGACCCGCTGGCCATGACGTGCTCGGCGCACACCTTGTGGGTGGTGTTGTCGAAATAGGCGAAGTTGCCGGTACCGACGTTGGTGGCGCCGACGCTGAAGCGCATTTCGCCGGCATTGATCCGGTCGAAGTCGACAAGGCTCTCGAGCAGCGCCTTCAGCGGCGTAATGTCGTAGTAGCTGAGGTTTCCCGGATTGCCGGCCGGCGTGAAGACCGGCGGCGGCACACGTGGCTTGAAGAAACTGGGTGCGCCCCACAGCATGGTGCCCATGGCGCGCCACTGGTTGATCATCTGGCGCTGCAGGTCGTTGCTGATCTCGAGGTTGGCGAGATGGGGCACGCCCATCGGCGGCGTCGTCACGGTCTCCCAGAAGGTGCGCAGCTTTTCGACCCGGCGCTCCGGCGGGTTGCCGGCGATCAGCGCCGAGTTGATGGCGCCGATCGAGATGCCGGCCACCCAGTCGGGGTGCAGGTTGGCCTCGGCCAGCGCCTGATAGGCGCCGGCCTGATAGGAGCCCAGCGCGCCGCCACCCTGCAGGAGGAGCGCGATCCGCTCGAACTCGGGCCGCGGCACCGGCCCATTGGCTCTGGCGCCCGGCGTCGGCGTGGAACTCATGGTGCCTCTCCCTCACGGCTGGATCGCCGCGGCGATGACTTCTGCCGTGCCGTCCGCGGGACGGCAATGACGATTCCGTGGCGGCCCGGAAGGGCCCCACATGGCGGTCGCCCGTGCGAGAAACGGACCATCTGGGGACGGCGGCGATCAAATCGCGATTGGCGACCTGTGATCCGCGCCTTAGTATCGCCACTGTGCTACTTTTATTTGGGCATATCCAAAATAAGACGTGAGAGGTCCATCTCGGTGGTGCTCTCTGACCTAGTCAGTTTTCTATTGAAACTGATTTCCATTCTACATAAATGTCATGGAGGTCGCGCCAGATGGAGAGCAAACCCATCGAGTCCGCCCGTATTTCCCGCCAGCCGTCCTCGCAAAAAAAGTCATACCAGGCACCGACGTTGCTGCGCTGGGGAACCTTGCGCGACATGACGCTGGCCGTCGGTTCAACTGGCGGCAAGGACGGCGGAAAAGGCAAGAGGCCCAGGCGAACGCGTTGAAAAAACCGTCACGCGGGCGGGATTCGGTAGTCTTGCTCTCAATTTTCGCATAGCGGTAGATCCGCGATCGGATCCAACTTCGGAGGCAAGGAGGTCACGCTTGAAAGAAAAACGGCCCGACGAACTTACCCACGATTCCGACCCGTCACCTCCGGTCAAGGTGCCTTACCAGGCGCCAACCCTGCTGCGCTGGGGAACCTTGCGCGACATGACGCTGGCCGTTGGCTACAGCGGCGCCAAGGATCGGGGCCGCGGAAAAAGAAAAGGCCCGAAGCGGACGCGGTGACATTGGCGTCCGCGGCTCGACAGCGTCCGGGCCGCGACATCAGGCAATTTCGACATCAGACAACTTGCAGGGCACGCAGCAGGGGCAGCTTTTCCGCAGCGAACGCTCGGGCATCGTCGATCAAACTCGGATCGGTCTGCTTGGACACCAGGAATTTTGATGCGTCGTCCGCCCATTCCTCCGGTCGCGCCCGGCCCTGCCGCAACGCCGACAGGAAGAGTTGATGGGTGCGGCGGACCCTGACACCACCGCCGGTGACCGGGCTGGCGAGGTCGGCGATATCGCCACTGGTTCGCGCTCTTTCAATCAGGTGCGCGTTCAGCCTGTCGGTGTGCGGACGAACGCGGGCGATCACCGTCTCGTCCTGTGCGGCGGCGATATGTTCCAGACCGGCCATGAACGTCACCGCGTCGACGATCTGCCCCAAAGATATGCCTTTGCGTCCGATCGCCTGCTCCAGCTCTCCGATGGATCGCACCTTGTAGTCGACCAGGATTTCGAGAACCGCAGCATGGGTTGCCGCGCCGAAGCTGTTCCTGTGTAGCGCCAGGGCGGCGTGCAACTGGAAGGGCAGTTCGGGCGAACGCGTCACCAGCATCACCCGGACCTTGCGCAAAGCCTCGGCCCGGGCCGGGGCCGACAGCATCTGCGCGCCCCTGATCCAGTAATCGTGGCGAAAAGTCCGATTGATGATGAAGTCCCGCGTCGACTGCCGCAAAACGGGATCGTGAATTTCCTCCAGCAGCTCGCGTTGGGCGTTACTCAGGTTCAGCGCATCGAGGTGATCGGAGAAATTCGCCGAACCCGCGTAGTCGACGCGTGCCGGCTTCAGCCACTCCGCAACGGTCGAGAAATGCATCGGGACCCAGTCGCGGTTGAAATACTCGTGCGCGACGTAACGGCGATCCTCGCCGCTCAATGTCTTGATGCGGTCGAGGATCTGCGGATTGTCCTTGGCGTACTCCGGATGCGTCGACAGGAGCCTGGCCGCAAAGGCCATGGCATCGTCAACGCGCGCCGCCGTTCCGCGGTCGCTGGCACCGCCGCGGTTGGCGTGTTCGACCAGCAGATGACGCATCGGCGAAAAAGCCGCCCAACCCGGCAGCGCATTGTAGTCGAGATAGACGATGCCGCCTGTTCTCAGTTTGCGGCGGATGAAATCGACGATCACCACGCGGTTGCGGTCCGAAATCCAGGACCAGACGCCGCGCAGGCCAATGTAGTCGAAGTCCGGTAAATCCGGGCGATTGGCGAAGTCGCCGAAGGCCTCGTCGAGAATCTCCACTGTGGCACCGGAAGCCGATGCCAAATTCCGCGCGAAGCCGGCATGGCTGGTGTTGATGTCGGTGCCGTACCAATCGGCTGGCGAGGCGGCCGCGTGGATGTTGAGGCTTAACCCCTGACCGAAGCCCAGTTCGCAGGCGGTGGCAACCTCGGGGGCGCTCATGCCGGCATTCAGCAACGCGAGCCTCGCCCGAAGAGGGTTCAATTCGTGACAATAGTCATGGGTATAGCCGACATCGGTGACGTAGCCTTCGGTCCGGTCGGTCATGTGCGGTTCAGCAATCGGCGGCGAGTGACGGATCGATATGCGAGAAGAGCTGACGGCGATCGTCGGACAGGTTCTGGAAAAAGGCCGGCTCGAAGGTCAGGCGACGCTGTGTGGCTTTCGAGAAGTTGACGGGATCCTGATACCAGCGCCGCGCAAAGGTGGAGTAGAGCAGCGGACGAGGCATGTTCGAGCGGTTCGATGTTCCGCCGTGAAACAACCTGAAGTCCCACAGGATGCAGGATCCGATGGGCACCACCGGCAGCTCGGGCTGTGGCTGCTTGTCATAGCCTTTCCAGCGGTGGCTCCTCGGATAGAGCGCCGTGGTGCCGTGCAATTCGTTCATCTCGATCAGCGGGACGCCGAAGTTCAGCGCATGGGCGGGCAGAAGGGGCGCTATTTCGTTGCTGAAGAGCAGGGGGCTGTCGCGGTGAATCTCCTGATCCACCGCTCCGGGAAGGGAAACGATCGCGCCATAGGCTTCGAGGATCGCATCCGGTTCGAGGGTCTCGCGGACAAGTGCCACGACAAGAGGGTTGGCGTAGATGAACGGATCGCCGAAGCCGCCGGCCAGGTCGATCGGCACCAGGAACCGTCCGGCGCCGACCTCCACGGTGTCTTCGAACTCGCGATCTTCCCGGAATCTGGCGTAATGCTCGTTGAATTCGAGGTTCAGGGCCCGGATTTTGTCTTCGGGGAACACATGGTCGAGGATTGCGTAGCCGTTCCTGACGAGGCAATCATGGGCAAGCCGCACTTGCTCCGACTTGGCCGGCTCGCCGGAGACGTTTCGGCAGTCAATTCGTATCATGGCGGCATCGCTTCGATGAGATGCGGAACTGGAGAGAAGCCGAATTGGACGCTCCTGCCAAGCCTTTTGAGGAATTCATCCATCGAGCGTTCCCGGTGACAGGCACGTATCGCTATGTCGTCTACGGCATTGTCGTCGAATGTGAGTTTCCGCTGACATCCATCGACGTGGCCGAACCGGATGTCGAGGCCGCCATCAGGATCAGCCTCGAGGCGCCGGCGTATTTTCGCGCGCGAACACATGGATTGGCAGCCGATCCCGAGGATTGGTTCTTCCATGCCGTCCTGCCGAATGGTTGCGTCTACATGAGGGTCGACGAGGTCTTCGAGACCATCGTGTCGCCGAACGGATGCGATGTCGTTTGTTCGAGACTGGCGGGCGTCGACGACAGGTCGTTCGAAGCCAATCTCCTGAATTTCGTCCTGAGCACGTCACTCACTCTGCGCGGCGAGGAACCGTTGCATGCCACCGTCGTCGATCTCGGCGGTCGCGTGGTCGGCCTGCTCGGGCCGAGCGGCGCCGGGAAGTCGACGCTGGCGGCATTCCTGATCGCGCAAGGCGCGAAACTGATCACCGACGACATGCTGCGCCTGACATTCGCCGACGGCAGGGCGTTTGCACATGCCGGTCCCCAGCGTCTGAAACTGCTGGATGAGGCGGCCGCGCGGCTACTGCCCGAAGCGGTCGGTGATGGCCACTGGAACGCCATGAGCGGCAAGATCATGGTGCAGCCGCATGATCCGATGCCGACGCGGCACATCCCGCAACCGATTGCTGCCCTGTTCTGGCTCGACGAGCGGCTGCCGGCGGCGCCGGGCGACGCCGTATCGTCGACGCGGCTGGTCGGCATCGATCTGGTACGGACGCTCAGCGTATCGGCCATGGAAATTCGCTACTACGCGCCCGACCGCCTGGCGCGGCAGTTGCGCTTCGCCGAGCGGATGGCGGGTGTGCTGCCGGTCTATGCATTGCGCTATGCTAGGAGCTATCCGGTACTCGAGCGGGTGGCCGAAGAAATCCGTCGGCGCGCGTTCCCGTGAGAGCCGTCGCGGCCTTCCTTGCCCTGACGGGCCGCGACCGGATGCTGCTGCTCGAGGCTGTTGCGACGGTGGCGGCAGTGCGTCTCGCTCTCCATCTGTTCGCCGTCGATCGGTTGCGCGCCTGGGCGGGTCAGCTGAAGCGGGGGACGAGAACCGTCGATCGGATCGTCTGGGCGGTCAGCGCCGCCTCGCGCTGGTTGCCTGGGACCACGTGTCTGGGCTCGGCGCTCGCCCTGCAGCGGCTGTTGTCGACCGAGGGCCATGCATCCGAACTCCACATAGGCGTCGCCAGGTCGGATGAGAAATTCTCGGCTCATGCCTGGCTTGCCTGCGAAGGCCGAATACTGATCGGCGAACCCGAGCATGACCGCTTCACGCGACTGGTCACCTGGCGGGTTGTCGAAGGCCCGGCACCTGCCGCCGGCAAGTCTGGCCCGGCCTGATATTGTTTGCCGCCATCTTCAATACGGACGGCCGGCCGATCGATCCACGGCCGATCGGTGCCGCAGGCCATGATGTCGAGGTCCTGGGCAGCGCACGCCGCGTTGCCTTCATCTGCACGAAAGTCGATCCGGCATTGTCCGAAATTGGCTCGTGCGGCATCCAGAGCCTCGACGGACGTTACTGGATCGCCGGCCGGATCCGGCTCGATGCGCGCGACGATCTTCGGGCGCGCCTGTCGGATCGCGTTGGCAGCAGCGCGGATGGGCTCACCGACGCGCAACTCTGCCTGCACGCCTACGCCGCATGGGGCGATGGGTTTCTCGACCGCCTCGCGGGAGATTTCTGCTTCGTGCTGTGGGACGGCCCGCGGGATCGCCTGGTCTGCGCCCGTGACCAGCTCGGCGTGCGGTCGCTCTTCCATGCCAATGCCGGCGGTGCATGGTTCATCGGCGATTCGTTGGACTGGATCGCGACGTCTGCGCCGGTCGGCCGCGATCTCGACGACGCCTGGGTCGCCGACTTTCTCAGCGTTGGTCATTGTCTGGAATTCGAGCGGACGGTCTATCGGCACATTCGGCGGCTGGCGCCGGCCCATGTCCTTACGCTCTCTGACAGCGGTGCGGATCTGCGCCGGTACTGGCGCCTGGATATCGCCGAGCCGCTCTACTACAGCGACCGCCGACGATACTTCGAACAGCTGATCGACTTGCTGTTGAAATCCACCAGGGACCGGTTGCCGGCCGGCAAGGTCGGCATCTCGATGAGCGGCGGTCTGGATTCGACGACACTGGCGGCCTTTGCCGTCGAGGCGACAGGCGATCCGTCGCGCGTCGTTGCCGAGTGCACCCACTTCGAACGATTGATGCCCGACGACGAGCATCACTTCAGCGCGCTCGTCGCCCGGCAACTGGGTATAGAGCTGCAACTTCGGCCGATCGACGATCTCGACTTCGATCCGCAGTGGCGATCGCGGTCGATCCGGACGGCCGAGCCGACGACTTCCATCCTGTCGGCCTACCACGATCGCGCCATCGGCCGTGAGCAGGCCGGCAGGGCCCAGGTCTGGTTCGAAGGCGAAGGGCCCGACAATGCGCTTCCGTTCGAACGCAACGCCTACCTTTCCTGGCTGCTGGGGCGCCGCGACTGGCGGCGACTGAGCGAGGCGGTCCTGCAGTATGTTGCCGCCAAGGGCCTGTCCGGTTGGATGGCGACACTTCGCCGATACGCCGGACGGCGCACCGAACCCGACGATTCCTTCGACGTTCCACCGTGGCTTGACCGCCCATTCGTTGCTCGCCTCGACCTGGAAGCACGACTTGGTGGCGCAGACGCTGCGGCAGCGCCGCCTCACCCCTGGCACCCGCGAGCATTCGCGTCGTTCAACAATTCGATCTGGGCGGCGGTATTTACCGACCACGATCTTGAGGAATCCCTGGCCCCTCTCGTCTGGCGCCATCCCTTTCTCGACCTGCGGGTGCTGGAGTTCATGTTGTCGGTGCCGCCGGTTCCGTGGGGGAGGGAGAAGCTGCTGCTGCGCGAGGCCATGCGTGGCCGGCTCCCGCCGGAAGTCCTCGCGCGCAAGAAGGTGTCGTTTCCGGCCACGCCGATTGCCGACCCATTCCGGACTGGCGGTCTCCCGGGTTTGTCGCCGGGCGGCCGCCTGGCTGAATACGTCGACGTCCGCGCTCTGCCGGTTGGCGCGGCGATCGGCAACGATCTCGATCGGATCCTGGCGGTCCACGTGCTCGATCAGTGGTTGGCTCAGGGCATTTCCTGAGGCGGCCGTTCTTTTGCGGCGATTGCCGCCCGTAAAATAGGGCGGTAATAAAGACTGACGGAGTTGTTTCGCCTGTCGATATTGGGGAATGTCGCAAATGCTCGAGCTTTCGACAGTGGTGAAGAGGTCGACGCAACAGGTCGCCTGCAACCTCAACGACGAGGTGGCACTGCTGCATCTCGACAGCGCACTCTACTTCGGCCTGCAAGGCGTGGGCGCCCAGATCTGGAGCGGGCTCGAGCAACCACGGTCGGTCGCCGATATTTGCAGCGATGTCGTGAAGCATTTCGACGTGACGCCGGAGGACTGCCGCGACGACGTGATCAAGTTCCTCGTCAGCCTTCAGGAGGCTGGCCTGATCGAACCCGTCGAATAGCACCTCGCAAGGCTATTCGCGATATCGGGCCTGTGCTAATGTCTCTGATCTAATGCAATAAAGGCGGCCCGCCGATGGATGTCCTTCCTGCCAGCAATACCGATGTCCCCGCCGAAGTGGCGCAGGCAAAAGCGGCCTATGCGGCGCCTACGCTGGTACGGTGGGGAACGCTTCGCGACATGACCCTGGCGGTCGGAAGTTCCGGGGGGAACGATGGCGGGAAAGGCAAGCAACCGCGGAAGACGCGTTGATCTTCGCGGACTGAGCGCGGGGCTCGCAGAGTTACCTTCCCGACGCTTTGAACTGGGATGTCCGTTTCGGCCAGGTTTCCAACCCGCAGCGTTGAATTCGATCTGCTTTGTCTGATTGCGCGCCGAACGCCTGACCTGGCGCGTGCGCAACAGCTGTTGCGCGCGGGCGTCGATTTTCCAGGACTGATCGACCTGGCAGACTTTCATGGAGTTCGCCCGCAGCTCATTGGCGGCTTCAGCGCACTGTCGTGGGAGGGCGTGCCGGCTCCGGCCAGGGCCGAGCTCGAGGGCTTTCAGAGGCTCCATGGCGCGCGCGCGCTGGCCGCTTCCGAGGAACTCTTCCGTGTGGCCGCGGCTCTTGCGGAAAAGCAGCTGCGCTTTGCCGTCTTCAAGGGCGCGGCGCTGGCGGTCGCACTCTACGGCGACGTATCTCGCCGCGAGTATGTCGACATCGACATCCTCGTCCCGGTCGAACAGGTCGATGCCACCGAGCGCCTGCTCGAAGCGCTCGGCTATCGCGCCGCCAACGGTGACCGCGCGTTCCGGCATGCCTTTCTCCGCTACCTGCGGCAATGGGCCTTCGTTCACGCCGCCGCCGATACCACGATCGACCTGCATTGGGATTTCAGCGGCGCCCACGTGCCGTTTCCGCTGTCGCCGGCCGAGGTGTGGCGGGATCTCGATCGCGTATCGATCGGCAACCATTCGCTTCCCACCGTGTCGGGTGCGAACCTCGCCCTGCTGCTGGCCGGCCACGGCACCAAGGAAGCCTGGAGATGCCTGGGCTGGGTCTGCGACTTCGCCATGCTGCTCGACTGTTCGCCCGATCTCGATTGGCTCGACGTCCACCGGCGGGCCCGGGCCCGGGGATGCGGCGACGCCGTCCTGCTCGCCTGTGCCATGGCGCGGGAGCTTCTCGATGCGCCAGTTCCGCAGGCCTTGCTCGGCGCGCTTGACCGCAGCGACCGCGTCCGCGCCCTCGCGGCGCGACTGACCCTCCATCTGAAGGAAGGCCTGCCGGAACCCGACGACGAACAGAATTTCTCCGACTTTCATCTCTGCGAAAGCCGGATCGCCAAGCTCGGCGCATGGCTGCGGCTTGCGCTGACCCGCACCACGGGCGACTACGAGGCGGTGAAATTGCCGCCGGCCCTGTGGTTTCTCTACTATGTCATGCGGCCGTTTCGGCTCGCCGCCAAGGCGGTTGCTTCCATCAGCCTGCCGTCGACCAGCGTGAAGCGCTGATCGGCACCGGCAATCGCCAGTGGCCGGTGGGTGACCAGCAGGATGGTCGTCGTGCCGTGCAGACCGGCGATAGTTTCGAGGATGCGTTCCTCGTTCAGGGCATCCAGAGCGCTGGCCGGTTCGTCGAGAAGGATCAACCGGGGCGCGCGCAGCAGCGTCCGCGCCAGCGCGAGCCGTTGGCGCTCGCCGCCCGACAGGTTGGCGCCACGGTCGCCAACGACGGTGTCCAACCCGCCGGATAGATCGCGCAGCAGGTCGGCCAGCCCCGCCAGGCGGATGACTTCCAGCATTCGCGCGTCCGTCGCGGTGGGGTCCGCCCAGGCGAGGTTGGCGCGGATCGAGTCGTGGAATAGAAACGCCTCCTGGGCCATGTAACCTACCGAGCGGCGCCAGGCCGGTGCGCGTTCGGCCGTCAGCTCGACGCCGTCGACGAGAAGTCGCCCCACCGTTGGGACGATGAGTCCTCCGGCGAGATCGAGCAGCGTGCTCTTGCCGGCGCCCGATACGCCCGACAGCACGGTGAGCGAGCCGGCCGGAAGCGTGAGATCGATATCGCGCAGGACGTCGTCCGGGGTGGCGCCGTATCCGAAGCCTGCGCCCGCGAAGCGCAGTTCCTTCTCGAGCCGCAGGGGCGACGGAAGCGCCAGCTCCGTCCGGTCGGCCGCCGATTCGCAATCGGCGACGGCCCCCGCGACGATCTGGAAGGCCGACGAGCTGTGAACGAACTCCTGCACAAGGTTCTGGATCTCCTGGAACATCGGCATGAGACGCTGGAATACGAAGATCAGGACAAGAAGGTTGGCAAGCGGCAGCCCGATCCAGTTGACGGCCAGCCATAGAAACGCCGCCAGCCCCACCGCCGTCACGCACTCCATGGCCATTCGGGTTTTCGCCAGCAGGCGGCTGCTCGCCAGTCCTGCTCCTTCGGCTCGCTCGACGGCGTCGGCGAAGGCGCGGATGTGGCGGGCCTCGGCACCGTAGGCCTTGGTCAGTTTAAGTGCCTGGAGAAACTCGGTGATCTCGCGACTCACCTGCGTGCTGGCCTCGGAGACGATGTCGCCGAGGCGCCGGCTTTCGACAAGCCGGTGCCGAAGACCCCAAACCAGGCAAAGGCCGAGCGCGATCACCAGGGCCGAGAACCCTGGCGCGATGACGAATGCGATCACCACATGGGCAAGGAAGATCGCGACGCGGATGGGAATTTCCAACAGCAGCTGGCTGGCATGTTCGATGCGGTCGACTTCGGCGGCAAAGAGCGCGTGATAGTCGGCGGTCCGCTTGCGCCGCAGATACGACCACGAGGCATTGGCGATGGCCGAATAGATCCTGATCTTCAGCGCGACGGCATAGTCGAAGCGCAGGCGCGCCACCATGTCCTCCCGCAGCCGTGCCACGATCGCGCGCAGCACGACGACGGCCAGGAACACCAACAGCAGGCCGGTCAGCGTGGCTGGCAGAAACTCCAGAAGCCAGCCGAGCACGCCGGGTTCGTCGGCAGGCTTGGCGCCGAGCGAATTCAGCAGCGGGATGAGAAGGATCAACCCGATCCCGTCGCTGGCACCCGACAGAAACGTCAGGATCGCCACATAGCCGAGCCTGTGGGCGCCGATCGACGGCCCGCGCAGGTGCCAGGCGGCTTTGAGATCAGCCAGCATCGGGCGGGGTCGGTTTCATCGCCGCCACCTTAGCGCGGCAAGACGCCTGCGCCAGAGGTCAGGGCGTCTTCCTGGGCGGCAGGCTGCGCAGATAGGCGATCAGCGCCGCCATGTCGTCGGCCGAGATCTTGTCGTAATAGGCGAACCCCATCGGTGGCTTGAGTGCATCACCGTTCTTGTCGATACCCTTGCGGATGGCGCGCTCGATCTCGGCGTCGGTCCATTTCCCCAGTCCCTCTACGGGATCGGACGTGATGTTCTTGGACACGCTCACGCCGAACGGACCTTGGAACTGGCGGCCGCCGGCGCCGAGTAGCGTATCGAACTCGGAACGCCCATTGGCCGCCAGCGGTGTGTGGCATTCGATGCAGTGGCCGAGCGGGCCGGCGAGATAGGCACCGTAGGCCAGCTTGTCGGATCGCGGCGGCGCCGTCACTGGCTTGGTGATCGGCGGGCCATAGGATCGCGGCAGGGGGATTTCGTACTTTGACTTCGGCGCGACGTTCTTCACCGCCGGCACCGTGTGCAGATAGGCCACGATGGCGTCGAGGTCGGCATCGGCGATGTTGCGATAGAGCTCGAAGGGCATCGGCGGGCGTATGAGCGTACCGTCCGGCCGCTTGCCCTCGCGGATCGCGACCTTGAGCTCGGCATCGGTCCACTTGCCGATCCCGGTGTCGCGGTCGGGCGTGATGTTGGTGGAATAGGCCTTGAAGAAGCCGGGATGGTCGAACTCGAGGCCGCCGGCCAGGGCCTTGCCCTGAATGGGACCATTCGGGCCCTGCGGGGTGTGGCAGTTGCCGCAGCCCACGACGCTTTCGACGAGATACTTGCCGCGCTCGAGTGGCGTCTGTGCGGCGGCCCCGTTGGCCGATGTCAAGACCGCGGCCACCGACGCGATGGCAAGGATTGTCTTCATGGCGAACGCTCCTGCAGAGAGTGCGCTCTTACTCCGCGGCGGCGGCGAACCGCAAGTCCGGCAGCATCTGCGATCGATCGACCGGCGCGCCGGCGTCGAACTTCTTCAGCTCCGGCATTACCGTCGCGGCGAACAGCCGGACGTTTCGTGCGGCTTCCTCGTGCGGCATGCCGGCATAGGAGAACACCCCGACATAGCCCGAATTGTTGGTCTGCTTGTGGATCGCCATGATCTTTTCATAGACCTGTTCCGGGGTGCCGTAGACCTGCAGGTCGGCGAAGAATTCGATCGCCTTCTGGTCGCCGTAAACGCTGAGCTTCTCGTTCATCTTGGCGTAGTACTCGTACCCGCGCTGGTTTTTCATGTGCTCGCCGGCGAACTGGTAGTGGTCGAGCACCGTGCGGTAATAGCCGCCGATGTACCGCACGGCCATCTCGCGCGCCCGCTCGGCGCTTTCGTCGACGAAGGTCCAGCCGGCCGAGATCGGCTGCGGCGCATCGCGGCCATTGATCTCGCGGAAGAGCGTATTGTACTCGGTGAGTTCCTTCTCGACCTCGCGCCACGGCTTCTGCGGGATGATCAGCAGGCCGACGCCCAACCGCGCCATGATACGCGCGCTCTCGGGGCTGACGGCGGCGGCATAGGTCCGGCCACGGAAGCTCTTGAACGGTGCCGGCCGGATGGCGACCGGCGGCTGCTTGTAATGTTTGCCCTGGTATTCCATCACGCCGCTTTCGAGGCCTTTCAGCAGCGCCTCGCCATACTCGACGAACAGCTCGCGGCTGTCGCCCATGTCGAGGCGAAAGCCGTCGAATTCGACTTTCCCGGCGCCACGGCCGAGTCCCAGGATCATGCGGCCCCCCGAGAGCTGGTCGAGCATCGAGATCTGTTCGGCGACCCGCATCGGATCGTGCCACGGCAGCACCACCACCATCGAGCCGAGCTGTATGTGCCGGGTGCGGCCGGCCATGTAGCTCAGGAACTGCACCACGTCGGGGCACATCGTGTAGTCGGTGAAATGATGCTCGACCGACCAGATCGATTCAAAGCCTAGCGGCTCGGCCATGTCGGCCAGGGCCAGTTCGTTGAGGTAGATCTGGCGGTCGCTGAGCGCGCGGCCGGTGTTCTGGAAGACGGCGGCCATTCCGACGTGCATGGGAGTGTCCTTTCGCTGGTCGCGGACATGGTAAACAGGCGTTTACCGGCTTGGGAAGAGGGGAGACTTGCTTGATTCCGCCGCATTCGGCCGCCATATCCAGCCCATGCGTACCCTCATTGCCGCCTTGCTGCTGTCTCTCACCGCGCTTCTTGGCTCCGGTTCGGCGAATGCCCAGGGCCAAAGCGCGCCGGTCGTCGCCGAGGTCGAGAGCTATTTCAATTCGATCCGCACGCTGAAGGCGCGGTTCGTCCAGAGCAACCCCAACGGCTCGGTCGTCCAGGGCACGCTCTATATCCGGCGCCCGGGCCGCATGCGCTTCGAATACGACGCGCCCTCGCAGCTCAAGATCGTGGCCGACGGCTATCAGGTGACGATGTGGGACATCGCCACCAAGGATTTCGGCCAGTGGCCGATCGGCTGGACCGCGGCGTCGTTCCTGGTCAAGGAGCCACTGTCGCTGACCGGCGATCTGCAGGTCGACAAGATCGAGCGCAGCAACGGCATGCTGCAACTCACCATGAGCCAGGCGCGCAAGCCGCAGGAAGGCAAGGTCGTCGTCCGTCTCGACGAGAATCCCATGGTGTTGCGCGGTTGGACCATCATCGACAACCGCGGCAATCACGTGAACGTCTCGCTGGTGGACGTGCAATCGGGCCTGCAGCTGGCCGATTCGCTGTTCAAGTTCGACGGTCCCGATCCCGGTGCGATTCGGCGCGGCGGCAACTGACGCGCTATAACCTCCCCCTGGAAAGGCGGGAGAGCACAGAACGTGAGCGGTTTGATCGTACGGGCCTCGACCGAGGCCGATGTGGCGCGGTGCGCGGAAATCTACGGACATCATGTACTGCATGGCACGGCCTCGTTCGAGGTCGAGCCGCCGGACCTTGCGGAAATGAGGAAGCGGCGTGCCGCCGTGCTCGATCTTGGCCTGCCTCATCTGGTGGCCGAACGCGACGGCCTGGTGCTGGGCTACGCCTATGCCGGCAACTGGCGGCCGCGGCCGGCCTACAAATTCTCCGTCGAGGATTCGATCTACATCGCCCATGACGCGGTCGGTCAGGGTGTCGGCCGGGCCCTGCTGCCGGTCCTGATCGAGCAGTGCACCGCGATGGGCAAGCGCCAGATGGTGGCGGTGATCGGCAACTCGGCTCAGACGCCGTCGATCCGGCTCCATGTCTCCTGCGGATTTGCGATGGTCGGGACCCTGACCAATATCGGCTTCAAGTTCGGCCGCTGGCTCGACAGCGTGCTGATGCAACGGCCACTGGGCGCGGGCGATGCCCCGCCGCCGGGGAGTTCCTGAGATGAGACTGATCGACTATTTCGACCGTGGGGCCGATCTCTATCCCGACCGCCATTGCCTGCACGACGGCACGCGGGGCTGGACCTATGCCGAGGTCCGCGGCCAGACCCATCGCGTCGCCAACGGTCTCCTGGCGGCCGGCCTCGGCAGCGGATCCAAGGCCGCCGTCTACAGCCCCAACCACGCCGCGGCCTATGCCTGCCTGCTGGGTATCGTGCGCGCTGGCGTCACCTGGGCGCCGGTCAATGCGCGCAATGCGCTGGAGGAAAATCTCTACATCCTGAACAACACCGACGTGGAGTTCCTGTTCTATCACTCGAGCTTCGAGTCCTCGCTGCCGCGCATCCGCGAGGCGTGCCCGAAGATCCGCGAGGTCGCCTGCATCGATGCGCCGTCGTTCGAGGTGTGGCTCGCTGCGCAGGGCGAAGCGGCGCCCGACCTGCCCGACGATCCCGACGGCGTGGTCTTCCTCGCCAGTTCGGGCGGCACCACCGGCCGGCCCAAGGGCGTGCAGATCACCAACCGCAACATCGAGACCATGAACTCGATCTTCTGGGCCTCCATGCCGGTCGACCGGCCGCCGGTCCATCTCATGGTGGCGCCGATGACCCATGCGGCCGGCGTCTGCTCGTTTCCGCTGCTGGCCTTCGGCGGCACCAACATCTTCATGGGCACGGCCGATCCCGGCGGCATTCTGGCGGCGATCGAAAAGCACGGCGTGACGCACATCTATATGCCGCCCACCCTCATCTACATGCTTCTTGCCCATCCCGACGTGCGCAAGCATGACTACAGCTCGCTCACCAACCTCGTCTATGCCTCGGCGCCGATGTCGGTCGACAAGCTGGTGGAAGCGATCGAGGTGTTCGGCCCGGTGCTGACCCAGACCTATGGCCAGGCCGAGGCCTGCATGATCTGCACGTTCTTTTCGCCGAAGGATCATGTCGAGGCGCTGCAGACCAACAAGCGTCATCGCCTCGCGAGCTGCGGCAGGATCTCGCCGCTGGTCCGGCTCGAGGTCATGGACGACCAGGGCAAGCTCCTGCCGCGCGGCGAGCGCGGCGAGATCGTCGTGCGCGGCGGCCTGGTGATGGCGGGCTACTACAACAATCCCAAGGCGACGGAGGAGGCCTCGGCCTTCGGCTGGCACCATACCGGCGACATCGGCGTCATCGACGCCGATGGCTTCGTCTATATCGTCGATCGCAAGAAGGACATGATCATTTCCGGTGGCTTCAACGTCTTCCCGAGCGAAGTCGAGCAGGTATTGTGGAGTCATCCTGCGGTGCAGGACTGCGCCGTCATCGGCGTGCCTGACGACAAATGGGGCGAGGCGGTGAAGGCGGTGGTCGAGATGAAGCCTGGGGCCACGGCAACGGCCGAGGAACTGATCCACCTCGCGCGCGAGAAGCTCGGCGGCGTCAAGGCACCCAAGTCGGTCGATTTCATCGCCGCGTTGCCCCGCAGCCCGGTCGGCAAGGTGCTGAAGAAGAACCTGCGTGAAGCCTACTGGGTCGGACGGGACCGGAAGATCTGATGCTCGCCGGACTGCGGCGCCTGCCTCCGAACGTGCAGGGCGCGCTGTGGCTGGTGGCCGGCGGCTTCATCTTCACCTCGACCGGCGCCATGATCCGTCTGCTGTCGCTGCAGATCGACAGCGTTCAGACGGCGTTCTTTCGCGCCGCCATCGGCCTTGCCATGCTGTTGCCGCTGATCGCCACCGGCCGGGTGGTGCCGTGGCATTCCAAGCGCATCGCCGGACATTTCTGGCGGACCTTCATGGGCACCACCTCGATGGTGCTGGGCTTTTACGCCGTCTCGATGCTGCCGCTGGCCGATGCCACCGCCATTGCCTTCTCCCAGCCGCTGTTTTCGGTCGTCGTGGCCGTCGTGATCGCCGGCGAAAAGGTGCGCTGGCGGCGCTGGACCGCGACGGTCGTAGGTTTTGCCGGCGTGCTGGTGATGGTGCGGCCGGGCGCCGGCAGCCTGCAGCTCGGCGCCTTGTTGGCGCTGGCCAATGCCGCCACGGTCGCGGTCTCGATCCTGCTGGTGAAGCGGCTGTCCGGTACCGAGACGCCGCTGATGATCCTGACGCAGTTCGCGATCTTCTCGACCCTGCTGCTGGCGGTACCGGCGATCTGGGTGTGGCGCTGGCCCGATGCCTGGGGCTGGGTGCTTGCAGGCGGCATCGCTCTGTCGGCCACCGTCGGCCAGTATTTCTGGGTCCAGGCTTTCAAGGCGGGTGAGATGTCGGCGGTGGCACCGTTCGAATATCTGCGCCTGCCGTTCGCGGTGTTCGTGGGCTGGCTGGTGTGGGGCGAAATGCCGGTGGTCTGGACCTACGTCGGCGCCGCCATCGTCATCGCCTCGGCGCTCTACATCGCCCATCGCGAGCACCTGCTCGCGCGCGAGCGCCGGCGGGCCGCTTTGGTCAAGCCCCCGGAGCCGCCTGCTCCTTGAGCAGCCAGTCGCGTGCCTGCTGGCGGTGGGCCTTGGTGACGTGCATCTGCGCTGCCGTCAGCGCGCCGATCAACAGGGCGGCATCGTCGGTGAAGCCGAGGCCCGGGATGAAGTCGGGGATGGCGTCGATCGGCAGCACGAAATAGGCCAGCGCGCCGAACAGCGTGGCGCGGACCGCCAGCGGCGTGGCGGAATCGCTGGCGCAGTAGAAGGCCGCCACCGCGTCCTCGCTGAAGGGCACGCGACCCAGCGTCCTGCGCGCCTTCTGCCAGAAGCCGGCCCGTACGCGGGCCTCGTTGCGGACGAGTTGAGGGACGTCGCTCATCGCTGAAAGGTTGGGCCTGCGCGGCCGCTTGGCAAGGGGGCCGGCCATGCTTAAAAGCCCTTCAACCGAGGAGGAACGCATGAACGTCAAGGGCCAAGTGGCAATCGTCACCGGCGGCGCGTCGGGTCTGGGGGGCGCCACGGCGTCGGCGCTGGCGGCAGCCGGGGCCAAGGTCGCGATTTTCGATCTGCAGGACGAGCTGGGCGAAAAGAAGGCCAAGGAAATTGGCGGCCTCTACGTCAAGACCAATGTGTCGGACGCGACCAACACCGAGGCTTCGGTGAAGACGGTTGTCGAGAAGCTGGGGGCGCCGCGCGTTGCGGTGAACTGCGCCGGCATCGGCCGCGCTGCCCGCACCATCTCCAAGAGTGGTCCGCACGATCTCGGCATGTTTGCCCAGGTGATCCAGGTCAACCTGATCGGCACCTTCAACGTCATCCGCCTCGTCTCGTGGGCGATGAGCCAGGCCGAGCCGATGGACGATGGCGAGCGTGGCGTCATCATCAACACTGCCTCGGTGGCGGCGTTCGACGGCCAGATCGGCCAGGCCGCCTATTCGGCGTCGAAGGGCGGCGTGGTCGGCATGACGCTGCCGATCGCCCGCGACCTCTCCAGCATGGGCATCCGCGTCTGCACCATCGCGCCCGGCCTGTTCCTGACGCCGATGATGATGGGCCTGTCGGCCGAGGCCCAGAAGAGCCTGGGCGCCCAGGTGCCGTTCCCCTCGCGGCTCGGCGATCCCAAGGAATACGCCCAGCTCGCCATGTCGATCGTCGAGAATCACATGCTGAACGGCGAGACCATCCGCCTCGACGGTGCCATCCGGATGGCGCCGAAATAGCTTCGACCCGATTCCAGCCGCTGCCGGCGGCCGTGCCTCAGGGTGCGGCGGGAGACTTGTCGAGGTCGGTTCCCCGTTCGCAGCGCAGGTCGGCCACGCTGTTCTCCACCGCCTGCTGGCCCGGCGTGGTCATGCCGTTGCAGGTGTAGCGGATCCGCAGCGTCTTCGGCCTCGCTACATTGTCGGGCTGGCCGAAGATATAGGCCATCGCCGGCACCTGGCAGCGCCACGAGTCGTCGCCGCAAATGTTGCGCACCGCCTGGGTAACATCGACCGTCTGTCCCGCGTCGGCCCCCCACGAGGCACTGGTGATGGCGATCGTGCGCGGCACCAGCGGCATGCCGCCGACGCAGTCCATGCGGACCTTGAGCCCCGAGGCGACGACTTCGGACAGCACGAAGTGCTGCGGCTGGCAGGTCCAGATGACGACCAGCCGGTTGTTGAGGTCGGCCTTGGAGCCACTGTAGTTGGCGGCATCGGCGAAGACGTCGCAAGGATAGCCGTTGGGGCAGGTGACCTGGCTCGTGACATCGGCGCTGGGGCCGGCCGTGGGCAGGCCCCAATAGGCGCGCTGCAGGGCCGTCGTAGATACCGGAATCGTCGGTGGCGAATTGCACGCCACGGCGGCGACGGCACACAGAACGGCCAAGAGAATAAGACGACCCAGAGCCATGGTGCCCCCAGCTGGACGAAGTGGGCGCCAAACTAGCGCCCACTCTGCGCAGCGGCAATGCAATTGCGGCCGGCCAGGTGAGGGTCAAACGCGTTCCGCTGCCGGCTGCCAGTGCCCGCCGGTAGATCGCGACGGCTGCGGCGACGTCCTGAAGGCCCATACCGGTGCTGTCGAACAGGCTGATGGTGTCGTCGTCGGTGCGGCCGGGCTTTTTACCGGCGATGATTTCGCCCAGCGTCGCGTGCACATGCTCGCGCGTGACGGTGCCGGCCACAAGGGCATGATGCAGGTCGCCGATCTCGGCGCATTGTTCCAGGGAATCGACGACCGCGAGACACTTGGCATAGAGGCGTGGGTCGATCTCCGACTTGTCGTCGTTGTCGGCGCCGGCTGCGGCAATGAAGGTGCCGGGCCGCACCAGCTCGGGCGTCAGGTAGGCCCGGCGGGCCGAGGTGCAGGTGACGACGATGTCGCTTTCGCGCACCGGGGCGAGGTCGGACGCCGGCCGCACGTCGAGCGCCAGGGCCGCCGACATTTCGCCGGCGAACAGCCGGACTCTATCGGCATCGAGGTCCCAGACATGCACGCGCTCGAGTTTGGTTGCCGCCGCGATCGCCCTGAGCTGGATGCGGCCCTGCACGCCGGCGCCGCAGATCGTCGCTACGGCCGAGCCGGGGCGCGCGAGATGGCGGGCGGCCAGGGTGGTGGCCGCGCCGGTGCGGTTGATGGTGACCTCTATCGAATCCATCACCGCCAGCGGTCGTCCGTCGGCGCCGTCGGCCAGGTAGATGACGCCCTGCACGGTCGGCAGGCCGTTGGCAGACGGATTGCCCGGGAAGTTGCCGTTGATCTTGATGGCAACCTTGGCGTCTCGGCCGAGCAATGCGGCGCCTTTGGCGTGGAACGATCCGCCGGGAACGTGCAGCGCCGAAGCGGGCGGGGCCACGGCCTCGCCCGCTTCGGCGGCGCGGAACGCCGCTTCGACCGCGTCGACATAGTCGCCGTAGTCCATCAGGCTCGCGATGTCGGTGCGCGAGAGGATCAGAAGTTCGGTCATGTTGCGTAGATCGCAGCGCGGTGCGTGCGTGGCAGAAAGACGTAGAGCCGGTCGCCGGCCGGCGCGAGGGCCGTGGTGTGGGCGCCCGGCTCGGTCACGATGGTCGCGAGCTTTTCCATCGGCTGCGTGGAAAAGACGTCGATGACGCCGGGGGCGCCGATGGCGACGTAGAGGCGCTGGCGCTGGCGACCGAAGAACACGACGTCGGGCACGCCGCTGAGCGGCTTCTCGTCCAGCACCTCGCCCGATCGTGCGTCGAGGGTAACGAGCACACCGGCATCGCAGGCGCAGAACAGCCGCCCGGTGGCACTATCGAAGTCGAGGCCGTGGGGGCCGGCGTGAGGCACGGGGAAGCTGCGGGCGATCCGGTCGGGCCGGCGGGGATCGACCACGACGATCTCAGCGGGCTGGGCGATGTTGACGTAGAAGAGTTCCGGCCTCGGATCGAACACAGCCCAGCGCGTGCGGCCTGGCGCGGCGATCTCGGTACGCCGCGCCTCATGGGCAAGATCTATCAACGACAGCGTATGCGAGCCCGGCACCGCCGGGTCGCCGACGTTGGCCGCCAGCACGATCCGCCGGCCGGGGTCGTAGGCGAGGCCATTGGGTCCGCGGCCGACGTCGATGATGCGGACCGTCGGGTTCGGGCCGGGAGCGAACACGCCGATCGTGTCGGCGGCGCGGTTCGAGGAAATGATCAGCCCGCTTTCGTCACTCACCAGGGCACCCGCGACGCCGGGCAGGCCGGGAACCGAGAAGAGATACTGCCGGTTCGCGGGATCGAACACGTCGATCGCGTCGTTGGCGGTGTGCGCGACATAGACGTGGCGGCTGGCGGCATGGACGGCGGCGTGGTCGAAGCCGCCTTTCGCCTTGTGCTCGGGCAGGACGACATGGCCGAGGAGAGTGAGGGTCATGGCGCGCCTCAGCCCATCTTCGGTGGCCAGTTGTGGGTTTCGCCGGTCAGGCTGCGGCACCATGCGTAAAGCGCGTCGTACATCACCATGCCGTGCTTCAGCATCTCGTGGTCGTCGCTGTAGACGTGGCTGAGCCCGAGCGAGAGCGCGAACAGGCCGGGCGACTGCGGCGTGAGGTCGAGCCTCGATGTGTCGGCACCGCGCACGATGTCGGCCAGGCGGTCGAGGCCGGGCGCGTCAAGTCTGTATTCGGCGATGAAGGCGTCGAAGCTGCACTTCTCGCCGACATGGGTGAATTTCACGCCGGGAATGTCATAGGGAATGGCGCCGGTTTCCTTGGCCGTGGACAGTACCTTGTCGGCCGGCACGTAGAGGAACTCTGGCTCCTTTTCGACAAAGCGCTTGATCAGCCACGGGCAGGCGATGCGGTCGATCTTGGGACGTTCGCGGGTTACCCATTTCATTTCGTCTCTCCTTCCTTGAACGGCTCGGTCGGCAGGCCGTCGGCGCGCCAGGCGCCGATGCCGCCGGCAACCGCCACGGCATCGATGCCGCGTTCGCGCAGCCTGGCGGCGCAATTGCCTCCGATCTCGAAGCCCCAAGCGCAATAGACCAACGCCTTGGCACCTTGGGGCAGGGAGGCTGCGACCTCGTCGACCTTGTCGGGCGGTGCCCGGCGCGCGCCGCGCAGCCGCACCGGCACCGAGGCGGCATCGTCGGCGAGGCGGGCGTCGATCACGATCAGGTCGGGATCGGCCGCGAGCATCTCTTGCGCCTCGGGTGTCGCGACCATGTGCGGCTTCGGCTCGGCGGCGACGCCATCGAAGCGGGCGGCGACACGCGCCCAGGCGATGTTGGCCATGAAGGCATCGACATAGGCGCCGGCGTTGGCGCCGAAATCGAGATGATAGGCGTGCTCGTACATGTCGAGCGCAAGCAGCGGCGTGCCGCCGGCCATGCCGTGCGTATGGTCGGCCGCCCAGACGTTGGAGAGCGTGCCGTCGCGTGGCGATATCGTCAGCAGCACCCAGCCCGAGCCGCCGCCTAGTGCCTTTCCCATGGCGACGAACTCGGCACGCCATTTGGCCAGCGATCCGAAGTCGCGCACGATCGCCTGGGCGAGCAGACCCTTGGGGTCGCCGCCGCCACCCTCGCCAAGACTGTCGAAATAGGCCTCGTGCAGCAGCATCGAGTTGGTGGCGATCAGCTCCTCCCGCTTCAGCCCGTTGAGGCGAAAGCCGGGCGCGGTGGCGGGATCGAGACCTGCGAGTTCGCCCTTGATGCCGTTCAGCCGGCGCACCGCGCCGCCGTAGTTGTTCTCGTAGTGGCTGGCGATCAGGTGCGCCGAGAGCCCTTTCAGCCGCGGCGGTTTGAAGGCGATGGGACGACTGTGGAAGGACATGGCGTTCCTCTTGGTGATACACTCGTTTCAACAGCAAAATACGCTTGTGAAACGGGAATGCAAGAGAAAAAAGATACAAGTGTTGCATTTTCTATTTGTAGTATGATACGGATGTATTATGTCAGGTGATGACTCTTCGGGGCGCGCGCGCTGGCTGCTGCTGATCCATCAACTCCCGGCCAAGCCCGCCTACGCGCGGGTGAAAATCTGGCGGCGCCTGAAAGGGCTGGGTGCGGTGACGGTCAAGAACTCTGTCTATGCATTGCCGGCCAATGCCGAGACGCAGGAGGACTTCGCCTGGCTGGTGCGCGAGATCGCCGAGCTGGGCGGCGAGGCCTTCGTCTGTGAGGCGAGGCTTGTCGATGGCCTCAGTGACGGCGAGGTCGAGGCGTTGTTTTGCGCCGCCCGCGACGAGGATTACGCCGAGGTGGCCGCCGCGGCGCGCGAGCTGGCGGCGGGGCAATCCGGCGATGCCGAGCGGGCCGGCCCGGTGGCGCGGCTGCGCAAGCAGTTCGACGAGGTCGTGGCGATCGATTTCTTCGGCGCCGATGGGCGCGAACCGACCGAGGGTCTGGTGTCGGGTCTCGAGGCCGGGCTGCACAAGGAGGAGACGGACGTGAGCGCACCAGCACCATCGACGCCCGATACGCCCGGCGATTTGAAAAACCGCCTCTGGGTGACGCGACAGGGTGTGCAGATCGATCGCATCGCCTCGGCCTGGCTGATCCGCCGCTTCATCGATCCTGCCGCGCGCTTCAAGTTCGTGCCGGGCACCGGCTATGCCGCCCAGCCGGGCGAGCTGCGCTTCGACATGTTCGAGGGCGAGTTCACCCATCGCGGCGAGCGCTGCACCTTCGAGGTGCTGCTGGCGGAGAGCGGCCTCGACGATCCGGCACTCGGCGCCATCGCCGAGATCATCCACGACATCGATCTCAAGGACGGCAAGTATGGCCGCGAGGAGGCCGCCGGTGTCCGCAGCCTGATTGCCGGCATCGCGGCTTCCAGCCCCGACGACGTCGAGCGGCTGGCGCGTGGCGCCATCCTTCTCGACGATCTCTACAGCTCGTTCGCGAGCAAGCAGGGCAGCAGATGAAAGACCACGGCGTTCCCTTTTCCGAAGCCATGAAGGTGTGGGCCCGTGTCGCCGCCCTCTCGTTCGGCGGGCCAGCCGGCCAGATCGCGGTCATGCATCGCATCGTCGTCGAGGAGAAGAAGTGGATCGGCGAGCAGCGTTTCCTGCAGGCGTTGAACTACTGCACCTTGCTGCCCGGCCCCGAGGCCCAGCAGCTCGCCACCTATATCGGCTGGCTGATGCACCGGACCAAAGGCGGGCTTCTGGCCGGCACCTTGTTCGTGTTGCCGGGCCTGCTCGCCATCATGGCGCTTTCCTGGGTCTACGTGCTGCTGGGCAAGGTCACGCTGGTGCAGGGCCTGTTCTTTGGCTTGAAGGCCGCGGTGCTGGTGATCGTGATCGAGGCGGTGCTGCGGGTCGGCAGGCGCGCGCTGCGCAATAACGTCATGCGCGGCATCGCGGCCGCGGCCTTCGTGGCGATCTTTTTCTACCACGTGCCGTTCCCGCTCATCATCGTGGCGACCGGCGCGATTGGCTGGCTGGGCGGCCGCCTCGGCTGGGCGGCGTTCAGGACCGGCGGCGGCCATGGCACGCCGGGCGCCCGCCAAGTAGCCGACGCAGACTCGCTGCTGGGTGAGGAGACGCCGGCGCATGCCCGGCCCAACGTCCGTTGGTCGCTGTCGATCGCCGCCGTGTTCCTGGCGCTGTGGCTGGTGCCGGTGGCACTGCTCTATTTCGGCCTGGGCGGCGGCAACGTGTTTGCCCAGATCGCGGTGTTCTTCAGCAAGATGGCCGTGGTCACGTTCGGCGGTGCCTATGCGGTGCTGGCCTATGTCGCCCAGCAAGCGGTCGAGAACTACCAGTGGGTGACGGCCGGCGAGATGCTGGACGGACTCGGCATGGCGGAATCCACGCCGGGGCCGCTGATCATGGTGACGCAGTTCGTGGGCTTCCTCGCCGCTTGGCGCGAACCGGGGGGGCTGCCGCCGCTGCTGGCCGCGACGCTGGGCGGGCTGCTCACCACCTGGGTCACCTTCGTGCCCTGTTTCCTCTGGATCTTCTTCGGCGCGCCGTTCGTCGAGGCGCTGCGATCCAACAAGGCGCTGGCCGCCGCACTTGCCGCCATCACCGCCGCCGTGGTCGGTGTGATCCTGAATCTCGCGGTGTGGTTCGGCCTGCAGGTGCTGTTCTCTGACCTCGAGCCCGTGAACGTCCTCGGCGCCACCGTCGATCTGCCGGTTCTGGCCTCGGCCAATCTTCCGGCACTGGTGCTGGCGGCGGCCTGTGCCGTTGCCGTATTCCGTTTCAAGTTCGGCATGATCACGGTGCTGCTTGCCAGCGCGCTGACCGGGATTATCTACTCCCAGGTCATCAGCGTGATCTAGCCGGGCCGCTGTTTCGACAGGAGGCAACCATGCTGAAGTTTGCCCTGGAATTTGCGATGGCGATGCTCTCCGTCGCTCTTCCTGCACAAGCCGAGACCGTCGGGTTCGATGCCGCCCGCGCCGGCGCGCAACCGCCTGGCTGGCGGTGCGGCAGCACCGGCGGCGGCGCGGCGCGCTGGACGGTCGAGGCCGATGCCGGCGCGCCCAGCCCGCCCAATGTGCTGAAGCAGTCGGGAACCGCTGCCTTTCCGTGGTGCGTGAAGCAGGGGACGGCGCTTGGCGACGGCGCCGTCGAAGTGAAGTTCAAGCCGCTGGCGGGCCGAGAGGATCAGGCAGGCGGCCTCGTCTGGCGCTGGAAGGATGGCGACACCTATTATGTCGCACGCGCCAACGCGCTCGAAAACAATGTCGCGCTCTACTACGTGCAGCGGGGCAACCGCGTGACCCTGAAATATGTCGATGCCCCGGTGGCGGCAAATGTCTGGCACAGCCTGCGGGTCGAGTTCCGCGGCAGACGCATCCGCGTCCTGCTTAACGGCAAAATCTACATCGAGCTCGACGACAATCGCATTGCCGGCCCCGGCGCGGTCGGCGTCTGGACCAAGGCCGACAGCGTCACTGTCTTCGACGATTTCACCTATCTGCCGGTACCCTCACGATTTCTTGAATGAGTGCCGGGCATCTGCCACCGGGCCTGCTGCCGTATTCCCCGCGACGACAACGAGCCGCGAGGATGCGCCATGAGCCGATATGTGGAGACCGTGCAGAAAATGTACGACTGCTTTGGGAAAGGCGACGTTCCGGGCATCCTCATCCAGCTCGATCCCGACATCGAGTGGGAGCATGATTGGGGCGGCGAGACGCTCAAATGGTACGCGCCGCGTCGCGGCCGCGACGCCGTCGCCGGCTTCTTCAGTGCCCTGGGTGATTTCGACTTCGTGCGCTTCCAGCCGCGGGCCTTTCTCGCCGGCGGCGACTTGGTTGCCGTGCCGATCGACATCGAGATGGTGGTGAAGCTCACCGGACGGCGCCTCCGCGATCTCGAACTCCATCTCTGGACATTCGGTGCCAATGGCCTGGCGACGCGGTTCCGCCACCTCGCGGACACGCTGCAGCTCGCCAACGCCACCCGCGCCTGATTGCGTCACTGTCACGCTGTTCTTGGCGGCGTGACGTGCTAGCTAGAGGCATGACAGACACCCCACCTTCTGTACCTCCCGCCCCGCCGGCCCAGCTGCCGGCCCAGCTGCCGGATCGTCTCTCGACCAACCCCAAGAGCCCGCACTATGACGAGGCGCTGCTGACGCGCGGCGTCGGCATAAAGTTCGACGGCGAGGAAAAGACCAACGTCGAGGAATACTGCGTGAGCGAGGGCTGGGTCCGCCTCGCCGTCGGCAAGACGGTCGACCGCAAGGGCAACCCGCTCACCATCAAGCTCAAGGGCAAGGTCGAGCCCTACTTTTTGAAATAGGCCTGCTGAGACGACTACCAGCGGATGTACGGCACGAACCAGTCACGGCGCTGGGGCCGGTCGGCGAACAGCACCAGGAAAAGCTGGGCGAAAAGCTGGCCGAGACGGGGATCGTCGGGGCCGGTCGCCGGTGTCCAGCCCATGGTCTCGGACATGGCCAGATTGTTGCGGCAGTAGACGCCGAAGACATAGACGTGGCCCGGCGTCCCTGGCTTCAGGCGCGTGACGCCATTGCACACCGTACCGGAGCCGAGATCGTTGGCCGGGTCGAACACCAGCACCAGCCGATAGTCCGGGTGCTGCTCCTCCTCCGGCGCGTCATAGGTGAAGGTGAGCGCCGGCCGCGGCTTGTTGGCCTGCAGCACCGGCAGCAGGCGGGCCTTCATCTCGCCGAAGGTCAGTGCCGAGAAGGGATTGCCCGCGACGATCACGCGAAAGTCCCTGCCGTCGGTTGCCGCCCAGAACTCGCCGAAATCGTACTGTGGGGCATAGTTGTAGCCGCCCAGCGTCGGCGTGGTGGTCTGCACCGCCGTCGGCCCGGTCACGCAGGCGGCAAGTGTGGCGGCAAGCAACAGGGTGGCGGCAGTACGGGCAAGGCGCATCGGGCGCTCTCCTCGGCGCTTCTCATTGTAGACGACTTCGACAGTCGGGCACCGGGGCCTCATGCAGTCGACCGTCTCGCGATGATCGCTCAGGCGACCGTCGCGGCCGCGCGCGCGGCCGGCTGCGTGGCCACCCGCTCCAGCCGCCAGCCTTTGACCAGGGCATAAAGCGCCGGGATCACCAGCAGCGTGAGCAGTGTCGAACTCACCATGCCGCCGATCATCGGCACGGCGATGCGCTGCATGACCTCCGAGCCGGTGCCGGTGCTCCACAGGATCGGCAGCAGCCCCGCCATGATCGCGGTCACCGTCATCATCTTGGGCCGCACGCGCTCAACCGCACCTTCCATGATCGCCGCCCGCAGGTCGGACCTGGCGAACGGCCGGCGTTCGGCCTCGCAGCGCGCCTGCCGTTCCTTCAGCGCCTGGTCGAGATAGATCAGCATCACCACGCCGGTCTCGGCGGCGACGCCGGCCAGCGCGATGAAGCCCACCGCGACCGCCACGCTCATGTTGAAGCCCATCCACCACACGAACCACAGGCCGCCGACCAGCGAGAACGGCAGCGACAGCATGACGATCAGCGTCTCGGTCATGCGGCGGAAATTGAGATAGAGCAGCACGAAGATCAGCAGCAGCGTGGCTGGCACGACGATCTGCAGCCGTGCCTCGGCCCGTTCGAGAAACTCGAACTGGCCGCTCCAGATGGCGTAGGAGCCGGGTGGGAACACGACCTTTTCCTGGACCGCGCGCCGGGCATCGGCGACATAGCCGCCGAGATCGCGGTCGCGGAAGTCGATGAAGACATAGACCGCGAGCTGGGCGTTCTCGGTACGGATCGTGGTCGGACCGCGGTTCGGCCGGACGTCGGCGAGCTGGCCCAGTGGTATCATGCCGCCACGCACGGTCGACACCAGCACGTCCTGGGCGATGGCGCGTGGATCGGACCTGAAGTCGCGTGGGTAGCGGACGTTGATGCTGTAGCGTTCGCGGCCCTCGATCGTGGCCGAGATCGCCTCGCCGCCCAGCGCGCTCGACACCGCCATCTGGACGTCCTCCATCATCACGCCGTACTGCGCCAATTTGTTGCGATCCGGCACGATGTCGAGAAACGAACCGCCGGTGACGCGCTCGGCGAAGGCGCTGGTGGTGCCTGGCACGCCGCGCACCGCCGCCTCGACCTGGCGCGCCAGGGCTTCCAGTTCACCCAGGTCGCGGCCCAGCAGCTTGACGCCGACCGGCGTGCGGATGCCGGTGGCCAGCATGTCGGTCCGCGCCTTGATCGGCATGGTCCAGGCGTTGCTGACGCCGGGGAACTGCAGCGCCCCGTCGAATTCGGCGATCAGTTTGTCGACGGTCATCCCGGCCCGCCATTCCGACTTGGGTTTGAGGTTGATCACCGTTTCGAACATTTCCAGCGGCGCGGGATCGGTCGCCGTGTTGGCGCGGCCGCCCTTGCCGTAGACCGAGGCCACTTCGGGGAACGACTTGATGATCTTGTCCTGGGTCTGCAGCAGCTCGGCCGACTTGGTGACGGAAAGGCCGGGCAGGGTGGTCGGCATGTAGAACAGCGTGCCCTCGTCGAGGGCCGGCATGAACTCGCTGCCGAGCCGCATCGCCGGCCAGGCGCTGGCACCCAGCACCACGAGTGCCATCGCGATCGTGAACAGACGCGCCCGCAGCACCAGCCGGATCGCCGGACGGTAGAGCCAGATCAGCGCGCGGTTAACCGGATTGCGGTGCTCCGGCAGGATGCGGCCGCGCACGAACAGCAGCATCAGCGCCGGCACCAGCGTCACCGACAGCAGGGCCGCGGCCGCCATCGACAGGCTCTTGGTCCAGGCCAGCGGCTTGAACATCCGGCCCTCCTGTGCCTCGAGCGCGAAGATCGGCAGGAAGGACACGGTGATGACCAGCAGGCTGAAGAACAGCGCCGGCCCGACCTCGACCGCGGCGGCCACGACGGCATCGCGGCGCGACTGGCCGGGTTTCAGCCGCTCCAGGTGCTTGTGGGCGTTCTCGATCATCACGATGGCGGCGTCGATCATGGCGCCGATGGCGATGGCGATGCCGCCCAGACTCATGATGTTGGAGCCGATGCCGAGGAAGTGCATGGCGAGGAACGCCATCAGGATGCCGACCGGCAGCGTGATGATGGCCACCAGCGCCGAGCGCACGTGAAGCAGGAACACGAAGCAGACCACCGCCACCACGATGCTTTCCTCGATCAGTGTATGGACCAGGGTCTCGATGGCACGATGGATCAGGTCGGAGCGGTCGTAGACCGCTTCGATGCGCACGCCCTCGGGCAGGCCTGGCGCCAGCGCCGCGACCTTGGCCTTGACGTTGGCGATGACGTCGAGGGCATTCTGGCCGAAGCGCTGCAGCACGACGCCGCCCGCGACCTCGCCCTCGCCGTCGCGCTCGGTGACGCCGCGGCGCTCGTCCGGCCCGATCTCGACGCGCGCGACGTCGCGCAGCAGCACCGGGACCGGCCCGTCGGCGCGCAGCACGATCTGCCCGAGGTCGGACGTGTCCTTGATGTAGCCGCGACCGCGCACCATGAATTCGGTTTCGGCCATTTCGACGACGCGGCCGCCGACTTCGCGATTGCTGGCGCGGATCGCGGCGATCACCCGCCCCAGCGGCACGCCGAAACTCCTGAGCTTGGCCGGATCGACGACGACGTTGTATTGCTTCACGAAGCCGCCGACGCTTGCAACCTCGGCCACGCCGTCCGCCTTGGCGAGGCCAAAGCGGATGTACCAGTCCTGCAGCGAGCGCAGCTCCGCCAGGGTGCGGTTGGCGCCGACTACGACGTATTGATAGACCCAGCCGACGCCGGTCGCGTCGGGCCCCAGCGTCGGCTTGACCTCGGCCGGCAGCTTCTGGGCGCCCGAGTTCAGGTATTCCAGCACGCGGCTGCGCGCCCAGTAGATGTCGGTGCCGTCCTCGAAGATGACGTAGACGAACGATACGCCGAAGAACGAGAAGCCGCGCACCGCGGTGCTGCGCGGCACCGCCAGCATCGCCGTCGTCAACGGATAGGTGACCTGGTCCTCGATCACCTGAGGCGCCTGGCCCGGCCATTCGGTGTAGACGATCACCTGGGTGTCGGAGAGATCGGGGATGGCGTCGAGCGAGATGCGGCCGATGGCAAACAGCCCGCCGCCTGCCAGCGCAAACGTGCCGACCAGAATCAGCAGCAGATTGCGCGCCGACCAGCGGATCAGCCCGGCGATCACTTGGTCGCTCCCGTTTCGGTGCCCGCCGTGAAGGCCGCCAGCGCCGCCCTGATGTTGCTCTCGGCGTCGATCAGGAAGGTCGCCGATGTCACGACCCGCTCACCGGCCTTCAGCCCCTCCAGCACCTGCACGTAGCCCGGCACGCGCGCGCCCAGCTTCACCTGTCGCGGCTCGTAACGGCCGGCGCCGAGTTCGACCAGCACGACCTGCCGCCGGCCGCTGTCGATGATCGCCGAGTCGGGCACGGCCACCCAGCGGCCGGCGATCGGCGAGTCGATGTCCACGGTCGCTGCCATGTCGGCGCGCAGCAGGCCATCGGGATTTGCCACTTCGATCCTGAGCCGCGCCGTGCGGCTGTCCTTGCCGACGGTCGGGTAGATGAAGGTGACGCGGCCGGGAAAGGGGCGGTCGGGAAAGGCGTTGACGGTGACGGTCGCGGCATCGCCGACCTTCACGAAGGCGAGGTCCTGTTCGTAGATCTCGGCCTGGACCCACATCGACGAGGTGTCGGTGATCCGGAACAGGGTCTCGCCGGGCTGGAAGCGCATGCCCTCGACCGCCATCTTTTCCACCACCGTGCCGGCCGCCGGCGCGGGTATGGCGATGGTGCGCGCCGGCCGCTCGCCGCGGCGCAGCTTCTCCAGCTCGCGCTCGGGATAATCCATGTTGCGCAGGCGTGTATCGCCGATGCCCTGCGGACCTTGTAGGCGATTGGCCATCAGGAATTCCTGCTGCAGCACGTTGAGCTCGGGACTGTAGATGTCGAACAGCGGCTGGCCGGCCACGACGGCGTCACCGGTGGCGTTGACATGGAGCTTCTCGATCCAGCCGCCGAACTTGGGCGCGATCACGGTCTGGCGGCGTTCGTCGAACTGCACGGTGGCAAAGGCGCGGACGCTGCGCGACAGTGCGCGCTCCTCGACCGCTTCGCTGCGCACGCCCAGCCGCTGGACGCGGTCGAGGTTCACTTTGACGGCACTGCTGCCGTCCGAGCCGCCCTCATCCTCGCAGACCGGGATGTAATCCATCTGCATCGAGTCTTTTTTCGGGACCGGCGAGGTGTCGGGCGCGCCCATCGGGTTGCGGTAGTACTTGACCTTGCCGCCGCCGCAGGCGCCGGACGGCGCCTCACTGGCGGCTGCTTCGGCAATGGCCGCCGGCGCGAGCGAGCCCGGACCTTTCCACGCCCACAGCACAACGCCTGCGCCACCGGCGACACCCAGGACGACGGCCAGCGCCACGAGCACGAGACCGCGGCCCGACCGTGAATCGGAACTCTTCGACATCGGATAACCCTTCCACCTGCCGCGCACGCCATCGCGCGCGCGGCGACACACCACGCTGGATCGACCGTCAGCCGGTCAGGATCGGGGCGGGAAAGGTTCGGGAGGAGGCGACAGGCCGCTCAGGACCTGCGCCCGGGAAGACCAGGTGCTGCCGGGAGGCGACACGCCTGCAAGGGCCGACTCGTCGGCTCCGGGCGCTGGCGCACCTTTCACGCAGATCGCCCCGCACTCGGTGGCGTTGGGAGGGCACGTGGTACCGCTGCACTCGGCGCAGTGCGGACACGGTTCCGAGAGGGCGGCGTCGGTCGTGCCGGCGGCGGTCTTTGCCGACGACACATATGCCTGCGCCGGCAGGCCAGCCACCAAAGCGGCGAGGCAACCCAAAAGACCGGCGAGGAGGCGAAATCTGACCATCGACGACTGCCATTTGGGACAGATTGCCGGCAAATGCCAATCACGTCGGTGTCACAGGTCGGCGATGGCGGTTCAGATTGCCAGGGCCGGCAGCCAGAAGAAGTAGGCGTTGAGGAGGTAGAAGCCGGAAATCACCAACACAAGGCCGCCCGCGATCTCGAAGCCGCGGCGGTAGGCCGCAAGCTGCGGCCGCTGTCGTGCCCATCCCACCATCCAGGCGCCGGCGGCGACGGGAACGGCACGGCCCATCGCGAAGGCCAGCAGCAGGAGCCCTCCGAAAAGCGGCGACCCCGACGCCAGCGCCACGCCGGTCAGCACCAGCAGCGCTGGCGTGCAAACCGGACAGATCGCCACGGAGAAGATGGCACCGAACAACAGGGCGCCCAATAGGCCCGACGGCCGGTTGGCCCGAAAGGCAATGGCCGGCAGGGGGATGCGCAGCCAGCCCGGCCACATCAGTCCCAGGACAATCAGCAGTGGTCCGATCGCGAGGTTCCACCAGTTGCCGATCGCGGCTTCGATCCAGCTCCCCCCGATGCCCGCGACAACGCCGAGAAGGACGTGCGTCGCCAGCATAGCCGCCACGAAGGCCACCCCGAAAACGGCGGCCTGTTTGGGGTGGCGCGCCTTCGTCACATAGGCGAGAGCCACCGGAATGGCCGCCAGCGCCACGGGGTTGAAGCTGAAGACCAGGCCGGCGACGAGCGCAATCGCCAGGGCGAAGGGCCCCGCCGCCTCGACGGCCTGCCGCAGCGCCTCTCCCTCCATTTCAGCGCCTGGCCGTCCGGTACCGCGCCAGCGCCGCACGCAGTTCGGCGGGCGTCGGCAACGAGGTGAACACCAGTTGGCCGTCGATGGCGATCGCCGGCAGAGTCAGCACGCCCAGTTCGACGGCATGGTCGAGTTCGTCGAGGACATCGACGTCGCGCCAGACGAGATCGGCGTCTTCTTCCAGTGCGGCCGCCTTGAGAGCGCCGCGTGCCGCGTCGCAGGCAGCGCAGCCGGCGGCGCGGAAGAGTTCGAGTCTCGTCGGCGCCACCGCCGTCATGCCCGGGCTGCAGCTTTGTCGAGCGCCGCCAGGATGGGGCAGTCTCCGACCGGCATGGTCTCGCTCGCGCAGTCGGCGATCAGGCTGTCGAGGGCCCGCGACATGGCCTTCATCGTCCTGATCTTGCCTTCGATCTGAAGCTTCTTCTCGATGGCAACCTGGCGAACGTCGCCGCAGCAGGCGGCGGGCTGGGCGCGAACCGCAAGAAGGGTACGAATATCGGCGAGCGCGAAGCCGCATTCCTGCGCCTGCCGGATGAACTTCAGGCGACGGACCTGCTCATGGTCGTAAAGCCGGTAGCCGGATGCCGTCTTGTCCGCCGGCTGGATCAGGCCTTCGCGCTCGTAATAGCGCAAGGTGTCGGGTGTAACGCGGGCTTGCGCCGCGGCCTTGCCGATGGTGAGCATGGGGGCTCCTCCGCTTCGGCGGCGATGATACACCCTGGAGCCGGCTCCAGGGTCAAGGTCGGGTATTCCGGTGTTCAGTCGGCGCGGCCGAGGCCGGCACCGCGCAGGACCGCCAGATCGATGCCGCGGCCCGAGCAGCAGCTCGCCAGTTTGCCGTCGATGACGACGGCCGGCAGCGACTGCACGCCGAGCGCCTTGGCGCGCGCCGCCTGGTTGATGTCGGTCATCGGCACGACGCTCACGTCGCACGACGGGCAGGCCGCTGCCGTCACCTGGTTGATCACGTCCTGGCAAACATCGCAGCCAGCGCTGAAAATCTCGATCTTCCGTTTGGCCATGGGTTCCTCCGTTGGATGGTAACGCAAGCGTAGCGGTTGGAGGCGACTCCAGAGTCAAGCGGTGAAGCCATGCAGTGACACTGTGAATTGGTCTGGCGTGCCTGACGCCAGGTCTTCGCGGCGGAAGCTCACGCCTCTGTGACAGGATATCGCTTGCGATCGAGATTCGTTCGTTCATCCTGTCGATCATGAACCGCTCGTGGCTGAGAAGAATACTGACCCCGCTTCTGGGGCTGGTGTTTGCCGTGAGCATGAGTGCGGCCTCCGTTCAGGCCTCTGACATGGCAGCTAGAATGGCCATGGCATCCGGTATGGGCGTTGCCGATGGAGGCAAGTGCTCCGACTGCGGCGGCGGTACTTCCGACATGAAGGCGTCAGGTTGCAACTCGGCGATTTGTTCGGCCCAGGTTGTCGCCGCGCTGCCGCAAGTCCTCGTTGCACTCCGAATCGACGGCGTTGACGTGCCCACGTTCGCTCAGCCTTCGCTTGCCGGCTGGGCGCCTGCGCCCGATCCCTACCCTCCCAGACTCAACATCCTCGGCTAACGCGACCCTGGTTGCCGTTGTCGGCTGATCAGGGATGAGGCCACGCGCCCGCCTGGGTGTGCGGCCATCCATCGCCATTGAGGAGGGAGCGAGCCGTGAGTACCGATCGTGTCGGACTGTTGTCGCGCCGGACAATACTTGTGTCAGGCGTCGGGTTTGCCGTGTTGGGGGTCGCTCGTCCGCGACCGGCAAGGGCGAACCAGAGCTATACTCTCGTCGCAGGCCCCGCGCAGGCCGCGCTGACCGGCAGCGGCCGGCAAGCGACCGATGTATGGGCATACGGCGGCAGCGTGCCGGGGCCGACACTGCGGGTGCGCCAGGGCGAGCCGGTCTCGATCGTGGTCGAGAACAGGCTCGACCAGGACACCACCGTTCACTGGCACGGCATCCGGTTGCCGATCGGCATGGATGGCGTTCCCGGCATCTCGCAGCCGCCGATCCGGCCGGGCGAGAAGTTCGTCTACCAGTTCACTCCGCCCGACGCCGGCACCTTCTGGTATCACCCGCACGCCAACAGCCTGCAGCAGCTTGGCCGCGGCCTGGCCGGAGCCCTGATCGTCGAGGAGCGCACGCCGGTACCGGTAGACCGCGAATTGCTGTGGATGATCATGGATTGGCGGCTTCGGCCCGATGGCCAGATCGCGGCCGGCTTCGGCAATCGCATGGAAGCGGCGATGTCCGGTCGCGTCGGCAACACCGTCACGGTGAACGGCGTCGTGCCGCCGGACGAACCGGTACGCGCCGGCGAGCGCATCCGCCTGCGCCTCCTCAACACCGCGCTCGCCCGCATCATGGCGCTGCGCTTCGAGGGGCACCGTCCCGTCGTGGTGGCGATCGACGGCCAGCCATGCGATCCGCACGAACCGGAGAATGGCCGCCTGATGCTGGCGCCGGCGATGCGGATCGACGTCGTGCTCGACATGCAGGGTATTCCTGGCCGGCGCTACGCGGTGACCGACGACTACGACGATGACCTGAAGTACGTGCTGCTTCATCTTGCCTACGACAAGGATGCGCCGGTGCGGGCGCATCGCGACGGGGCGCCGCTCCGCTTGCCGCGCAATCCGTTGCCCGAGCCCGATCTCGCGGCGGCCGATCGCCGCGAATTGGTGCTGCAGGGCGGCATGATGGGGGGCATGCGCGGCATGGGCAGCGCGGCCTGGGCGATCAACGGCGTGTCGATGACCGGCGATGGCCATGCCGGCATGGCGCCGGCCACGACGCTCGAACTCGGCCGCAGCTATGTGCTGAGGCTGCGCAACGACACGGCATGGCTCCACCCCATGCATCTGCACGGCCACAGCTTCCGTGTTCTCAGCCGCAATGGCGCGCCCGTCTCCCACAACCAGTGGGCCGACACCGTGCTCGTCGCCCCGAAGGAGACCGTCGATGTGGCGTTCGTCGCCGATAATCCGGGCGACTGGATGCTGCATTGCCATGTCACCGACCATCAGGCGGCGGGCCTGATGGCCATTCTGCGGATCGAGGATTCCACACCGGGCAAACCCACTCGATGAATGCTCATCCGATCGACAGATCAAACAACCAGTGAAAGGAGACCAGTCATGCGTCGCATTCTTCTTGTTGTCGCCCTGATGTTCGCGGGCATCGCCGCGGCTTATGCCGGCGATCCGCCCAAGGGCCCACTCAAGGCCATGCTCTACAAGAACCCGCAATGCGGCTGCTGCGAGGGCTACGCCGAATATATGCGCGGCAATGGCTTCGACGTCACGGTCAAGCCGACCAACGATCTTGAAACCATCAACCGCAAGGCCGGCGTGCCCGAAAAGCTCGAAGGCTGCCACGCGATGTTCATTGACGGCTATGTGATCGATGGCCACGTGCCCGTGAACGTCGTGCGTCGGCTGTTGTCGGAGCGGCCGCCGATCAAGGGTATCACCCTGCCTGGCATGCCGGCCGGTTCGCCCGGCATGGGCGGCGCCAAGTCGGGGCCGTTCGTCGTCTATGCGCTGCCCAAGGATGGCGGCGCGCCGACGATCTACGCCAAGGAATGAATGGATGACGGGGCAACGAAGGAGTCCAGCGTCATGCCCGAACAACAAGTGGTGACAGACACCGAGTCGGTGCCCGAGGAGGCAGCAAGCGGCGCCCTGCGCCGCCGGCTGCTCTTCGCCGCGCCGGTCGCCGGCTTTGCGGGGCTATCGGTCACGCTCGGATGGGGACTGACACGCGATCCGGGTAGGCTGCCATCGACGCTTATCGGTCGGCGGGTACCCGCGTTCAGCCTGCCGCCGGTGCAGGGTCGCGCACTTGGTCTGTCGAGCGCCGACCTTCAGGGCGAAGTCTCCCTGGTCAACTTCTTCGCCTCGTGGTGCGTGGCCTGCCGCGCCGAGCATCCGATTTTCATGGAACTGGCGCGATCCGGAGCCGTGGCGGTCCACGGCATAAACTACAAGGACGCGCCGGCGGATGCGGCGCGCTGGCTGGACACGTTCGGCGATCCCTATGCGCGCGCCGGCGCCGATCGTGATGGCCGGGTCGGCATCGAATGGGGCCTGTACGGCGTTCCCGAAACCTATGTCGTCAGCGCGGACGGGCGGGTCATGCTGAAGTATGCCGGCCCGCTGACGGAGCAGATCCTTGACGGCACGTTCATGCCGCTGATCGAGCGCCTGCGCCGAACGGGCGACGGACGACCGTCGTGAAGGTCGCCGGCCTTCTGCTTCTGCTCATGCTTGCCCCCGTGGCGGGCGTGGAATCGGTTGCCGCGGCGTCGCCGGGGCTCGCCCTCCACCAATCGCCGAAGGAACTGCCCAGCGTCAGGTTCCACGATGGCGAGGGTCGTCC
>CALDNT010000184.1 GCA_937915145.1 uncultured Reyranella sp. | reverse complement strand
TCGCATCACAAACAGCATCAAGCAGCGCCACCGTGGCACAAATTCGGCACAGACCATACCGATAGCTTTCAACGCCTAGTAGGCTCTTTTTCTTCGCCATTTGTGAATTGTCCACCCAACACGGAAATCCTTCGCATGTGGTCCACACTGGACCATCCCCGCGTAGGGAACGGAGTTATCTATGAGGTGACGGACAAGTTGTAAATGGCGGAGTAAAAGGGAGCCATGTGGCGCCAGGGTAGGGGCCAGTCTCAAAGCCTATGCTTTGACCCCCGAGGGGATCGAGGAAGGCAGAGAGGATGTACAGAGACGTGGACCTATACGCCAAAGTAAGGCGCGCTGTGATGGTGGAGAACCAGAGCGAGCGCGGAGCAGCAAAGCGGTTTGGAATCAGCCGCAAGACGGTATCGAAGATGATCCGGCACGCTGTGCCACCTGGATACCAGCGCAAGGAAGCGCCGGTATCGCCGAAACTGGGGCCGTTTGTTGGCATCATTCATCAAATTCTGCAGGACGACCGCGAAGTCCTCAAGAAACAACGCCACACGGCGGTGCGGATATTCGAGCGACTGCGTGACGAACATGGTTACGCGGGCGGCTACACGGTCGTGCGCGAGTTCGTTGGCAAGGAACGTCTGCGGCAGAAGGAAGTCTTTGTTCCGCTAGCGCATCCGCCGGGTCGGGCCCAGGTGGATTTCGGTGAGGCCGACATCTATCTGGGTGGCGTCAAGACACGGATTCACTACTTCTGCCTGGACCTGCCGCACTCGGATGCCATCTTCGTCAAAGCCTACCCGGCCGAGACGACCGAAGCATTTCTGGATGGACACGTTGCCGCCTTTGCCTGGCTCGGTGGCGTGCCCCTGTCTATTCTCTACGACAACACCAAGATCGCGGTAGCCAAGATTCTCGGTGACGGGACGCGCAAGCGCACCAAGTCGTTTGGCGAATTACAGAGCCATTACTTGTTCGAGGACCGCTTTGGCCGGCCGGCCAAGGGCAACGACAAGGGCAAGGTTGAAGGCTTGGTTGGCTACGCACGGCGCAACTTCATGGTGCCGCTGCCACGGGTACGCACCATCGACGAATTCAATGCCCGACTGCTGGTCGCGTGCGAGAAGCGGCAGGTTGCGGTATTGCGCGGAAAGAAGGAAAGCATCGGCGAACGGATGAAGCGTGATCGCCTGGAGCTTCTCCGGCTGCCGACCGACGTATTTGACCCCTGCGAGAAGGTATCCACCAGTGCCTCGTCAATGTCCCTGGTGCGTTACAGGAACAACGACTACTCGGTGCCGACGGCCTATGGTCATCACGACGTCTTCGTTCGCGGTTACGTCGACGGGGTGGTGATCGGCTGCGGCAACGAAGTCATTGCCCGCCATAAGCGCTGCTATGGCAAGGAGGAGTTCATCTACAACCCGCTGCACTACCTGACGCTGCTGGAACGCAAGCCCAACGCACTTGACCAAGCGGCGCCGTTGCAGAACTGGGATCTGCCGGAGGATTTCGAGCATCTGCGTCGTTTGCTGGAAGCCAGGATGGGCAAGCAAGGTCGCAAGGAATATATCCAGGTGCTGCGCTTGATAGAAACCTTCGGCGACGTGGAGGTGGCTGTTGCGGTCGAGGATGCGCTGCGTCTATCGGCGATCAGCTACGACGCCGTCAAACATTTGGTGCTTGCCAAGATCGAGCGGCGCGTACCACGCTTGGATCTTTCGGCCTACCCGTTTCTGCCACAGACCACTGTCGGCATCACCGATGTCCGTGACTATCTGGCGCTGTTGCAGGCGCAGGTCATCCAAGGGCGAGTGGAGGTGTCGCCATGAGCGCCGTTGTTGAGGACACCACGGTGCCGCCCCAGGTGCTGCTGGCCCATCATCTGAAATCGCTCAAGCTGCCCACCTTCGCGCGGGAATACGAGAAGGTTGCCTTCGAATGTGTCCGGGCCCAAGTGGATTATCCACGCTACCTGTTGCGCCTGTGCGAGTTGGAGCGAATCGATCGGGATCGGCGCAATATGGAACGACGCATCCGGCAGGCCCGATTCCCGCAGACCAAGAGCTTGGATACCTTCGACTTCAAGGCGATCCCCAGTCTCAACAAATCACTGGTTCTGGAACTGGCACGTTGCGAATGGATCGAGCGACGGGAGAACTGCATTGCCCTCGGTCCTGCCGGCACCGGCAAGACCCACACGGCGCTGGCCTTGGGTTTGGCGGCCTGCCAGAGGAATCACAGCGTCCTCTTCGTCACCGCCGCCGCCCTGGTCCATGAGTTGATTGAGGCGCGAGATGAGCGCCGCCTGCGCTCCCTGCAAAAGCAGTTGGCCAAGGTAAATCTACTGATCGTCGATGAGCTCGGCTATGTGCCCTTCACGGCCGTCGGTTCGGAACTGCTGTTCGAGGTCATCAGCCGTCGCTACGAGAATGGTGCCACGTTGGTGACCAGCAATCTGCCGTTCGATGAATGGACGAGCGTCTTTGGTTCCGAACGCTTGACTGGCGCCTTACTGGACCGACTGACCCATCATGTCCACATCCTGGAAATGAACGGCGAGAGTTACCGGCTGGCCACATCAAAAAAGCGCGCCAGGAAAGCCAGCGCAATCGCAGCACCTGATGCCAGTGGCCACGGGCATACCGAGCCCAAAGGGGGTGCCACAGACACCGATTAATTAGCGCCGTCTTGCTTTGGCCACCGTGCTCCGCTACGCTACGCCCGCTGGCCAAAGCAAGACAAACAACCAGCAGCATGAACCGACTGGCTCCCTTTTACTCCGCCATTCGGCTCCCGATTCCGCGCCATTTACA
>CALDNT010000183.1 GCA_937915145.1 uncultured Reyranella sp. | reverse complement strand
GGCGAGATCTTCGTCGACATGCACAAGGAAGGCGCGGCGTTCCGAAGCCTCATGAACAACTTCGCCATCGCGATTTCGATCGGCCTGCAGTACGGCGTGCCGCTGGAAGAATTCGTCGAGGCCTACACCTTCACGCGCTTCGAGCCGTCCGGACCGGTCATCGGCAACGATGCCATCAAGATGTCGACGTCGGTGCTCGATTACATATTCCGCGAATTGGCGATCTCGTATCTTGGACGCAACGACCTCTCGCATGTCGAGCCTGCAGATCTCCAGCCTGACGGCGTCGGGCGCGGCGAAGTGCAGGGCGAATTGCCGGATTCCGGCACCGATGCCGCCAAGGCGGCGGCAGCGGCCGTGAGCCGTATCGCCAGCGTCGGCTTCGTGCGCAGCAATCTTTACGTGTTGAATGGCCGTATGGCCGGCAATGTCGCGATCGCCTCCGAGGCGAGCGCCGCCGGCCTCGTGCCCACAGGACTGACGGACGGCCCAGCCGTCGCTTTGGCATCAAACGCCGAGGCGGCCGTCGTCGGCGTCGCGATCGGAAAGGCACCCTCTTCCGCCCTTGATCTCGCCCTCCAGGCAAGACTCAAGGGCTACGAAGGGGATGCCTGTCCGGAATGCGGCAACTTCACCATGGTCCGCAACGGGACGTGCCTCAAATGCACGACCTGCGGCGGCACCACCGGTTGTAGTTGAGCATGTGTGGCGTAGCGTACCCGCGTAAGCCGGGGCCCTCGCGGTTGGGGACCTCAAAGCTAACCATAGGAGACAGTTATGGCTGCTAAGAAAAAGGCTGCTAAGAAGAAGGCTGCTAAGAAGAAGAAGCAGTAGTCAGGAAAGGGCGTAGGCCAAGGTTTACTTTGGCCCCTCTAACCAAACGCCTTTCGGCTTCCGCGTGGGTGCCCTCACGGTACCCACCGGAAGCCACCTTTAGAAGACGTATTACAATATGCCAACGCAACACCTCCGCTCGCGGGGGTGGAAAGGCGAAACTGGATAAGTGTCCGGCGACCTCGGTCTGCCGGACTCTTTTTTTGTGAGCCTTGAATCGGTCAAACTTCCGCTCTACATAGCGAAATATGAATACTGACCAGTCAGTCAATACGGGTCAACCAGGTGGACCGGCGAACGCCGTTCGTACGCGACGCCCGGCCGATCGCGCTTCGGAAATCGCCCTGGCCGCCCTCGACCTCTTCGTCACCCGGGGATTCGCGGCCACCAAGCTCGCCGACGTCGCCAAAGCGGCAGCCGTCAGCAAAGGCCTGCCTTATCTGTACTTCAAGAACAAAGAGGAATTGTTCAAAGCCGTCATCACCGAAGCCATCGGCGGCCCGCTCGCCGAAGCGACCGAGATGATCGACCGTTTCGAAGGCTCGAGCGAAGACCTGCTTCGGGGCTTGATCGCGGGTTTCCGCACCTTCGAAGAGAGCCCCGCAGGCGGCGTGGTCAAGCTGATCCTGGCGGAAGCCGGCAACTTCCCGGATGTCGCACGGTTTTTCTGTACCCATTTCGACGCGCGTGGGCGGCAGCTCTTCACCCATGCACTGTGCCGCGGGATCGAAACCGGCGAGTTTGCGCCGATCGCCGATATCGAAGCCACGGCGATCATTATCGTCCAGCCGCTCGCAATGTTCTCCGTCTGGAGACGCTCGCTCGCTCCTTTCGACACGTCGAACAATCTGACCAGCGACCAATTCTACAGCGCCCACATCGATTTCGTTTTGAAGAGCCTCCGGCCATGACGACCAAGCGCAAGATCCTGATCGGTGCCGTTTCCCTGGTCGTCATAGCTGCCGGCGGCGCGTTCGCGTGGAAAAATGGTGCGACCACACGTTCCCAAAGCGCCAGCGGCGGCGCGACGAAGGAACGAACGCTCGAACTCATTCCTGCCGAACTGCATACGATCGAACCGCGCGGACTGGTCGACACCATCCGTTTCACCGGAGCCACGCAGCCAATCGAACAGACCATCGTCAAGGCGCGCGTCAGCGGCCGTCTTGCTGACGTGCTGGTCCGCGAGGGCGACAATGTGAAGGAAGGCCAGATCCTGGCTCAATTCGAGACCCGTGAGCTGCAGGCCAGGGTCGATGAGCGGAAATCCACCGTCGATGCGGCTCGCGCCGATGCCCGCTGGACGGCGCGCGACCGTGCCAACAAGGAAGCCCTGGTCGACCGCAACATCGTCTCGCGGGCCACCGCCGACCAGGCTCGCGCCGCTGCGGAGAACAAGAACTCGATGGTGGCCGTCGCCGAGGCGCAGCTTGAAATTGCCGAAAAGAACCTGGGCGACGCCGTCGTTCGCGCGCCGTTCGACGGCGTGGTCGGCGAACGTATCGCCAACCAGGGCGAATCGCTGCCGATCGACGGCAAGATCCTGACCCTGCTCGATACAAGCCACGTCGAGGTCGCGGCCCAGATGCCTGCCGCCGACGTCGTCCGCATGCACACGGGACAGGTCGCAACCCTCACCCTCGAGGGGTTCGGCGACAAAATCTTCAATGGCCGCATTACCCGCATCAGCCCGACGGCACTGCCCGGCTCTCGTTCCATCCTTGTCTTCGTCGAAATTCTCGATCGCCATGAAAGCCTGCGTGGCGGCCTGTTCGCCACGGGCGGGGTCAACGTCAAGGAAAAGGCCCATGCACTCGCCGTGCCGGCATCGGCGATGCGCAAGGACGATCAGGGCGACTACGTTCTGGCAATTGAAAGCGGTGTCCTGGTGCGCAAACCGGTAGGTGCGGTGCGCACTTGGTCTCGCGGCGAACTGGTCGAGGTCAAAGGCCTCGAATCCGGCATGCAGATCGTGTCCGCGTCCCTGCCCGGCCTGCGTGCCGGGCAACGAGTGAAAATCGTCGACGTGAAGTAAGACGCGGCGATGAAACTCACCAAGATCGCGGTCGACAATCCGGTCTTCGCCACCATGATGATGGTGGCGTTGCTGGTGATGGGATTGTTCTCCTACCGCCAGCTCGGCATCGACCAGTTTCCCAATGTCGACTTCCCCATTGTCGTGGTCACCACCGACTATCCCGGAGCCTCTCCGGAAACGGTGGAGAGCGAGATCAGCCGCAAGATCGAGGAAGCCGTCAATGCGATCGCCGGCCTCAAGACGCTGACGTCACGCTCGTTCGAGGGTCGCTCGATCGTCATCGCCGAGTTCGAACTGTCGGTCCAATCGCCGGTCGCCCTGCAGGACGTCCGCGAAAAGGTCCAACAGGTCCGCGCCGCGTTCAAGCCGGAGATCAAGGAACCCCTGATCCAGCGCTTCAATCCGGACGACCAGCCCATCGTGTCGATCGCCGTCCGCTCCGACATCCGCTCGGTGCGCGATCTGACAACGCTGGCCGACCAGCTCATCATCAAACGGCTGCAGACTGTGCGTGACGTCGGACGTGCCACCATCGCCGGTGGCGTCAAACGCCAGATCAACATCGAGATCGATCCCGGGCGAATGCACTCGCTGCGCGTCGGCGTCAACGACATCATGCGGGCCGTCAGGGACGAGAACCAGAATTTCCCCGCCGGCAATGTCGCCCGCGGCAACGACGACCGCATCATCGAGGTTACCGGCCGTGTCGCCGAGCCGGGTCATTTCGCCGACCTGATCGTCGCCCGACGCGGTCTGGCGCCGGTCTACCTGCGTCAGGTAGCCACCGTGGTCGACGGTCAGCAGGAGTTCGAGAACGTCGCAACGCTGAACGGCGTGCGAGCGCTGGCGATCGATGTGGTCAAGACCCAGGGCGCCAACACCATCGAAGTTGCGCGGGGCGTACGCCGGGCAATCGCCAACCTGCAGGCCTCGCTGCCGCCCGACGTGAAGCTCGAGATCGTCCGCGACAGCTCGCGCGGTATTCAGAACTCGGTCAACAACGTCCAGCAAACCATGATCGAGGGCGGTCTGCTCACCATCGCCATCGTGTTCCTGTTCCTGCATTCGTGGCGCAGCACGGTGATCACCGGACTGGCACTTCCCATTTCGGTCTTCGGCGCCTTCATGGTGATGGCGGCATTCGGGTTTACGCTCAATGTGCTCACGCTGATGGCACTCAGCCTCGCCATCGGCATTCTGATCGACGACGCGATCGTGGTGCGCGAGAACATCATGCGCCACATCGGTTTCGGCAAGAGCCATCGCCAGGCGGCGATCGACGGCACCAACGAGATCGGGCTGGCGGTGCTGGCCACCACCTTCTGCATCGTCGCGGTGTTCCTGCCGGTCGCCTTCATGGGTGGCATCATCGGCCGCTTCTTCTTCCAGTTCGGCGTCATGGTGTCGGCGGCGGTGCTGATCTCGCTGTTCGTTTCCTTCACCCTCGACCCTATGCTGTCGAGCATCTGGTACGACCCGCAGGCGCACGGCAACGGCCGGTTTGCGCGCATCGTGAATACCGCCCAGGACCATGCCAACCGGGCCTATCGGGCGATCCTCGCGTGGTCGCTCCGCTGGCCCAAGCTCACCCTGCTGATCGCACTCGGCACCTTCGCAGGCAGCTTCGCGTTGCCGAAATACATCGGCTTCGAGTTCGTACCCCAGGCCGATCTCGGCGAGCAGGTGGTCAGCATCGAGACGCCGATCGGCTCGTCGCTGGAATACACCGCGGCCAAGCTCGGTCAGGTCGACGCCGCAGTGCGTGAATTTCCAGAGGTCGACTACACCTATGGCACGGTCAATACCGGCTATGCCAACGGCAAGAATCAGGCCAGTCTCTATCTTCGTCTGAAACCCATCAAACAACGCAAGCGCTCGCCCGAACAGCTCGCTCAGCCGATCCGGGACCGGCTGGCGCAAATACCCGGCATCCTGACGTCGATCAACATCCCGGGAGGTCCCGGCGGCGGTGTGCAGAAGCAGCTCCAACTGTCGCTGCAGGGGCCCGACACCGCAGTCCTCGACGCCCTGTCGCAAGAGGTGATGCGCCGCGCCGCCGCCATTCCGGGACTGGTCGATCTCGATCGCAACCTGAAGGCGGCCAAGCCGATCCTCTCGGTGCGGCTGCGGCGCGACGCGGCGTCCGATCTCGGCCTCGGCTCGGCCCAGGTGGCGCAGTCCCTGCGGCCCCTCTTCGCCGGCGACGAAACCAGCCTGTGGCGGGCGCCGGATGGAGAGAACTACACCGTCATGGTCCGCCTGCCGATCGACGATCGCACCGGCGTGGCCGACCTGCAGCGGATCTGGTTCACCGCCGGCACCGAACCCACCGGCCTGCCGCGCATGGTCCATATCGCCCAGATCGCCGACATCATCGACGACGTCGGTGCTTCCCAGATCAACCGCCGCGATCTCAATCGCGAGGTACAGATCACCGCCAACGTGTCGGGTCGGTCGACCGGCGAAGCCAGCAGCGACCTGCAGAAAATTCTGGCCGATACCAAACTGCCTCCCGGCTATCGTTTCGTCTTCGGCGGCTCGACCAAGGACATGGCGGAGAGTGCTGCCTATGCCGGTCAGGCGCTGTTGCTGGCGGTGATCCTGATCTACCTGATCCTGGCTTCGCAGTTCGGCAGCTTCCTGCAGCCGGTCGCCATCATGATGGCCCTGCCGATGTCGCTGATCGGCGTATTCCTGGGATTGCTGATCGCCGGCACGACGCTCAACATCTTCAGCGCCATCGGCTTCATCATGCTGATGGGCCTCGTCACCAAGAACGCCATCCTGCTGGTGGATTTCTTCAACCAGTCCCGCGCACGCGGCACGGCCGTGAACGAGGCCCTGCTCGAGGCCGGAACGATCCGGCTCCGGCCGATCCTGATGACCACGCTCGCCATGATATTCGGCATGATGCCGCTGGCGCTGGGGCTTGGAGAAGGCGCCAGCCAACGCGCGCCGATGGCCCATGCGGTGATCGGCGGCCTGATCAGTTCGACGCTGCTCACGCTCGTCGTTGTGCCGGTCGTTCTGGTCTATATCGACCGTATCGGAGCCTGGAGCCGCAAGCGGTTCAGCCGGTCGGCCGACGATCTGGCGCGAACACACAAGCCGGCAGAGTAGGCTCCCGGCTCGGTTTTCGGATTATCTTGGCACGATTCGCGCTATGGTGCACGCATGCCCGATGACACCCCGACGCTCAGTCTCCGCGTCGTCGACACGCTTGGCGCAGTCGATCCCGCTCAGTGGGACGCCTGCGCGTTGCCCCCCGGATCGGGCGGCAACCCCTTCCTGAGTTACCGGTTCCTGAAGGCGCTGGAGGATTCGAAGTCGGTCGGGCGGCGCACCGGCTGGCAGCCGCAATATCTTCTGGCGGAAAGTCCTGAGGGCCTGCTGCTGGGCGCGACACCGCTTTATGTGAAGAGCCACTCTCAAGGCGAGTATGTCTTCGACCATGGCTGGGCACAGGCCTTCGAGCGCGCCGGTGGTCGCTACTACCCCAAGCTTCAGGTCGCCATCCCCTTCACGCCGGTGCCCGGCCCGCGCCTGTTCACCCAGCCCGGCCCACTGGCCGACGGGGTACGCGATGCGATGATCGACATGCTGGCCAAGATCGCCGGAGACAACGGCATCAGTTCGGTCCATGTCACCTTCTGCACCGAGGCCGAATGGAAGCGCTTCGGCGCGCACGGCTGGCTGCTGCGATTGGGACAGCAATTTCATTGGCGCAATGAGGGCTATCGCAGCTTCGATGATTTTCTGGGTGCGCTGTCTTCACGCAAGCGCAAGGCGATCCGCAAGGAACGCGAAGCGGTCCGGCGCGAGGGACTGACCGTGAAGGCACTCAGCGGCCCGGAGATCAGGCCCGAACACTGGGACGCCTTCTTCGCCTTCTATATGGATACCGGCGGACGCAAGTGGGGTACCCCGTACCTGACGCGCGCCTTCTTCGACATTCTCGGCGCCACCATGGCCGACAAGGTCGTGCTGGTGACGGCCGAGTCCAATGGCCAGCCCGTCGGCGGCGCGCTCAATCTGCGCGGCGACGATACACTCTATGGCCGCTACTGGGGCTGCCTGGAGAGCCACGCCTTCCTGCATTTCGAGGCCTGCTACTACCAGGCGATCGACTACGCCATTACGCACGGACTTCAGCGCGTCGAAGCCGGCGCCCAAGGGGACCACAAGATCCAGCGTGGCTATCTCCCGGTGCCAACCTATTCGGCGCACTGGATTCCCGATCCCGCGTTCCGCCGTGCCGTCGACGACTACCTCAAGCGGGAGCGACCGGCCGTCGAGCAGGAAATCGAAGGGTTGATGCAATACTCGCCGTTCAAGAAAGAGAACGAGAGCTGACGACCTACTTTGCCATCATCACGCCGAAGAAGAACACGACGAAGAAGACGAGCGGCTCGGTGAGTCCCGACAGGCCGTAAGGAACCTGCCATCCGGACTTGTCGACGATGGTGAGTAGCGCCCAAAACACCGCGGTAGCGATCGCCGCGGCGCGAAACGCAAGCCAAAGAGGCCCGACCATTATTGCGCGAGCACCGGTTCGTGATTCACTGGCGGCAGCGAGCCGTGCTCGGGCGGCAGGAATTCGAAGACGAGCTTGGCGGCATCGCCCGGCCCGTCGACATCCACCCGCACCGTACCGCCCGACGACAGTTTGCCGAACAGGACTTCCTCGGCCAGCGGCTTCTTGATGTGCTCCTGGATGAATCGGCCAAGCGGTCGCGCACCGAAGGTCTTGTCATACCCCTTCTCCGCCAACCACCGGCGGGCGCCGTCACTGAGTTCGATGAAGACCTTGCGGTCGGCAAGTTGGCCCTCAAGTTCCGCCACGAACTTGTCGACGATGTGGCCCATCGTCTCCGGGCCGAGACTCGCGAACTTGATCGTGGCGTCGAGACGGTTGCGGAACTCCGGCGAGAACATGCGGTTGATCGCCTCATCGTCCTCGTCGTGCCGCGCCTCACGGCCAAACCCGAGCGCCGGCTTGGCGATATCGGCCGCACCCGCATTGGTGGTCATACACAGGATGACGTTGCGGAAGTCGACGGTACGGCCGTTGTGGTCGGTGAGCTTGCCGTAGTCCATCACCTGAAGCAGCACGTTGAAGACGTCGGGATGGGCCTTCTCAATCTCGTCGAACAGCACGACACAGTGCGGGTGTTGGTTCACCTTGTCAGTCAGCAGGCCGCCCTGGTCGAAACCAACATAGCCAGGTGGCGCACCGATCAGGCGCGAAACGCTGTGCCGTTCCATGTATTCCGACATGTCGAAGCGGATCAGCTCGAGGCCGAGCAGGCGCGCGAGCTGCCGCGTCACTTCGGTCTTGCCGACACCGGTCGGACCAGCCAGCAGATAGCTGCCGATCGGCTTCTCCGGCGACCGCAAGCCGGCACGTGCCAGCTTGATCGAGGCGGCGAGATGCTCGATGGCCCGATCCTGGCCGAACACCACGGTCTTGAGATCGCGATCGATGTTGCGCAACAGTTCGGCGTCGTCCTTCGACACGCTTTTTGGAGGAATGCGCGCGATCTTGGCCACGGTCTCTTCGATGTCCGGCACCTCGATCGTCTTCTTGCGCAACTCGGGCGCGACCAGCATCTGGGCGGCGCCAACCTCGTCGATGACGTCGATCGCCTTGTCAGGCAACTTGCGATCGTGGATGTAGCGTGCCGACAGTTCGACTGCCGCCTTGATGGCGTCGTCGGTGTAGGCGACATGATGATGTGCCTCGTAGACCGACTTCAGGCCCCGCATGATTTCGATGGCATCGGCTACGGATGGCTCCACCACATCGATCTTCTGGAAACGGCGGACCAGGGCGCGGTCCTTCTCGAAGTGATTGCGGTATTCCTTGTAGGTCGTCGAGCCGATACAGCGCAATTCACCCGATTGCAGTGACGGCTTCAGCAGGTTCGATGCATCCATCGAGCCACCCGACGTGGCGCCGGCGCCGATAATGGTATGGATCTCGTCGATGAACAGCACGGAGTTCGGCTTCTTCTTGAGTTCGCTCAAGACCGCCTTCAGCCGTTCCTCGAAATCGCCGCGGTAGCGCGTTCCCGCCAGCAGTGCACCCATGTCGAGCGAATATATGATCGCCTCTTTCAGGACCTCCGGCACCTCACCATCGACAATTTTCCGCGCCAGGCCCTCGGCGATCGCAGTCTTGCCGACACCGGGCTCGCCAACATACAGCGGGTTATTCTTGGTGCGCCGGCACAGGACCTGGATGGTCCGTTCAACCTCGTGCTCGCGGCCGATCAGAGGATCGACCCGGCCGTCGCGTGCCTTCTGATTGAGATCGACGCAGTAGGCGGCCAGCGCCTCGTTGCCCTGTTTGGCCGCAGCCTCGCCACCACCTTCTTCCTCGGCGCCGCTGACGCGCCGGGCGCGGGTCCGGCCCGGAACCTTGGCTTTGCCGTGGCTGATGTAGTCAACCGCATCAAGACGGGTCATGCCCTGGTTTTCAAGGAACGACACGGCATGGCTGTCGCGTTCGGAAAACAGCGCCACCAGCACGTTGGCGCCTGTCACTTCGTTGCGCCCCGACGACTGGACATGAACTGCAGCACGCTGAACGACGCGCTGGAAACCCGCTGTCGGCAACGGCTCGTTCGGCGTCTGGGTGACAATGCCTTTAAGGCGAGTGTCGATAAAAGCCTCGAGATCGTGCCGCAGGCGGTCGATATCGACCCCGCACGACTTGAGGACCGGCATGGCATCCTCGTCCTCCGTCATCGACAGAAGCAGATGCTCCAGCGTCGCGTATTCGTGCCGGCGCTCGCCGGCCAGACCGAACGCGCGATGAAGGGACTTCTCGAGGTTCTTGGACAACATGGACATCGAACCACCTCGACGAAAAAACAAACTACTGTTCGAACTACTCTTTCTCCAACGTGCACTGGAGAGGATGCTGGTTCTTGCGCGCGTAGTCGACTGTCTGCGTTACCTTGGTCTCAGCAATCTCGTAGGTATAGACACCGCATACGCCGACACCCTTCTGATGGACGTGCAACATCACTTCCGTCGCTTCTTCGCGATTCTTCTGAAAGACATGCTGCAACACGTCGACGACGAATTCCATCGGTGTGTAGTCGTCATTCAGCATTAGAACCTTGTACATCGACGGCTTCTTGGTCCGCGTCCGACTCAGCGTCAGTGCACCGGTGCGGCCATCGTTGCCGTCCCCCTCCCCATCGTCTCTCCGGGGCGGCTGCGGCGGCTGACCACCCGGGGGCTCATTCGGTCCCCCCAACCGGTCGCCTCCAAGGCGCCATTCGCATGTAGTACGCAGAAAAGCCATCGTCCGATTCAAACCCCAATCCAGCGAATATCTTCGAATTATATAGGTAGCATTGCCGATTCCGCTACCGTGGCTGCAGTCCATCCTTTCCCACCACCAAAATCCAGCGCTCAGCGGTGCCGCCGCGGAATTCCGACGGTTCCAGTTTGCGCGGGCGGCTGACCGGTACCGGTACATTATCCCACGTGAAGAGCCTCTCGGAGAACCTCACGTTGGCGAAGGCATCGGTCGGGAAATGATAGGCTTGGAAGCCCCAAATACCGTCGCGGCAGGATGCAACCGTCCACCAGTAATCGTTGTCCGGTAGGCGAAGACCGTCTCGCGGCGGGCCAAAAGCCTTGCTGGCCTCGAATAACCCGACGAGTTCGCCGGTTTCGCCGGCGTCGAGTATCCGCTCACCACGGATCATCTTCCAGGGACTCAGTAGGTCCGCCGGCCGGCTGATGGTGATGTCGGCCACGACGCCACGCTTGCCGAGCACCCCCATGCCAAGTCCGGCGGTGCCATCGGGTTGCAGGAATATCTCGTACGTCCGCACCTGTTCGCGCCACTGAGCGTTGTAAACCAAACGCATCTGGCTGCGCCCGCCTGGGTGGCAGGCCTTGCGTATGTCGTCGCCGGCGACATAGGAGAACCAATTAATATTTCGGACGACGGGCATGTCGACGCTGCGATCGACGCGCTGGGCGGACGCCGCGACAGCAAAGGACAAGGCAAGACCGACAGTCGCCATGAACAACAACCTCAACGCTGCCTCCCGTTATGCCTCGAGGCACTTTCCGGACCAACTAGGGCAACAGCACGGCGGGCAAAAGTTGCATAACCACACAAACTTTAGTAACCTGCGAGCAACACCCACTAACACCTTGGTATATCGAAAGAATATTGACAATAGTGTTATGGCGTATTTGACTATGACCTATCCGCTCCGGCGTATCGCAGTTTGCCTGTCGCGAATTGGCGCAGCTCTCCTTCTTGCCGGCGCAATCGCCACGCCGTCAGACGTCGATGCGCGGTCGCCAAATAAGAAACGCGCCGCCCCTACCACCAAGGCACGCGCGGTCAAGGCAACCGGACATCGCTCGTCGGCCTGGACGCCCAATCCGGCGGTTACGGGCAAATTTGCCTATTTGATCGTTGACGCCACCAGCAGCCAGGAACTCGCATCGGATCATGCCGACGAGCTTCGCCATCCTGCTTCGCTTACCAAATTGATGACGATCTACCTGGCGTTCTCGGCTCTGGACTCCGGACGCCTTGCGCTGGGCGATTCGCTGCCGGTGTCTGCGAACGCCCTCAACGCACCGCCGACGAAAATGGGCCTGCCGCCCGGCGGCTCGGTCAGCGTCCGCGACGCCACGATGGCCCTTGTCACCCGCTCGGCTAACGATGCCGCCGTCGTCATCGCCGAGGCGCTCGGCGGCGACGAGGCGAACTTTGCCCGTCTGATGACCCAGAAAGCCCGGCAACTCGGCATGAGTTCAACGGTGTTCCGCAACGCCTCCGGGCTCCCCAACCGCGAGCAGGTCACCACCGCACGCGACCAGGCGCGGCTCGCCAACGCTCTGCTGCGCAATTTTCCACATTACTATGCGGTGTTCTCGGTCCAGAGCTATCCCTACCGGGGACGCGCGCTCGACAACCACAACCGGATGCTTGGAAACTACGACGGCGCCGATGGATTGAAGACCGGCTACACGGCTGCTTCCGGTTTCAACCTGGTTCTGTCGGCGGTGCGCGACAACCGCCGGCTGATCGGGGTCGTGATGGGCGGCGCAAGTGCCAGCCGCCGCGACCGCCAGATGGCTGAACTGATGGATCGCGGTTTCGCCAGCGCCCAGTCCATGGGCATCTCGCCCTGGACGTCGATCCGCAAACCACCGTCGGCGCGCTACACCGCCAGCCAGTTCGTTCCAGGCGCTTCCCTGCAAGAGACGCTGCGCCCCGCCGTCACGGCCAAGGCCGCGCTGCCTCCTGCCGCACAGGCGGCTCCCGGCAAGGCTGCAGCTGTGCCGGCGGCCCCAGCGGCCAACGAATCGGACAGCCTGTCGCTCGGGAGCTGGGTGATCCAGGTCGGCGCATTCAGCGAACCGCAAGCCGCGCAACTCGCGCTCGAACGGGCCACCGCCGCCTTACCCAGTCCGGTACGCTCGAATGCCGCGGCGACAGTCGATGAAGTCCAGATGGCAAACAAGGTCTTCCATCGCGCACGGCTCACCAATCTCTCACAAGAGCAGGCGATCGACGGCTGCAAGCGTCTCGAGAAGCGGAAGATCTATTGTTCGCCGCTGCAGGTTACCGCCTGGAACACACCGGGCGCGCGCTGAAGGCGCGCCTCAATCGGGCAACAAATTTTCGTTTGTCGCGGCGCTGCCACACCGCCAGATCCCAAGGCCCGGCAACCGACTGGAAGCGATCCTCCAGAGGCTCGAAAACCGACACAGTGGCAAGAATGCCCGCAGTCCAGACCTTCAAACGCGCGATCCGGTAACCGGGTCCTTCATATGCCGACAGCCTGGCCACGTCTCGCGCGCTGAGCCCCCCAACGATCGCGCCCGAGACCTCGCCGCGCGGATCGCGCACCACGACCGGATAGCTCACGCCCCTGGCACGCCGGCGCGAATGACCTCGCAGCATGGCAGGCTCGAACGCCGACGGTGGCAGGCGCCGTCCCAGAACCAGTGCCGTCACATCGCGATCGAGCAGCGTGCCATAGAAGAAGAATCGCATCAGTGATGCCCGGCGGCCGCCTCATCGGGCAGGCTGACGCCACTGGCCGAAAGCGCCGCCTTGAGATCGACCTTCAATCGTTCGAGACCCGCGTCGTCTGCCGCTTCACAACGTGCCACCAACACCGGCTGGGTGTTCGAAGCGCGCAGCAGCCACCAGCCATCTCCGGTACTGACCCGCACACCGTCGATGTCCGACAGCTTGGCGCCCGCCTTCAGCAACCGCGCCTTCACCTCTTCGACGATCCGGAACTTGTCCTCGTCGGGACAATCGAACCGCAGTTCCGGCGTGTTCACCAGCTGGGGCAGACCGTCGCGCATGTCGGCGAGGCTCTGATCGCTGTTGGCCACGATGTTGAGCAA
>CALDNT010000182.1 GCA_937915145.1 uncultured Reyranella sp. | reverse complement strand
CGAAGATGTCGCGGCCAAGCTGCGGCCGGGCCATCAGGCGGACGCCGGCTTCCTGCATCGCTTCCAGTCGCCGCAACTGCCACTGCAGAGCGTCGGCCATCTCCTGGCCCGACGGCTCCTCGCCGGGCGGCGGTTCGGGCAACAACAGGCGCGACTTCAGATAGGCCAGCCATGCCGCCATGACGAGATAGTCGGCGGCCAGTTCCAGCCTGAGCCGGCGGGCCTGCGCCACGTGCGCCAGATACTGGTCGACCAGCGCCACCATGGAGATGCGCCGGAGATCGACCTTCTGGTCGCGCGCCAGACTGAGCAGCAGGTCGAGCGGGCCTTCGAAGCCCTCGAGATTGACGATCAGTTCGCCCTCGCCCGGCGCGATGACATCGGGTCCACCCGCGCTGAAGCTGTCGGCGGCAACACCGTTGCTGTCGCTGGGGGCCGGCGGAGGGGCTGGTTCGGTCATGCAGGTCCGGTTTAGTCCAGTGGGAGCGCCTGCCGCCACTGGATTTGGTCCCGCCTTATCCCCATTCCGGCATAAGAGCTGCCAGCCTCGCGGCGGCGGCCGCCAGTCCGGCCCGGCCTGCCGGGTCATGGTGACGGGCCAAAAATGCCCGCCCGCCATCGAAACGTCGCCCTGCCGCCCCGGTCATCGGGCCGGTTTGGCCGGCGATCTCGGTCATCTCATTCATTTGGCCGTTGCAGTGCAAAGCGACGTCACAGCCGGCAGCCAGCGCTCGTCCCGCCCGTTCGCCCAGCGACCCGCCGAGCGCCTGCATGGAAAGATCGTCGGACAACAGAAGGCCATCGAAGCCGATATGGTCCCGAATGACTTCCTGCACCCCCCGCGCCGAAACCGTGATGCAGGCCGCCGGGTCGACAGCCTCGAACAGCAGATGCCCGGTCATCGCCCAAGGCAGATCGGCCAGCAGTTTGAACGGCACAAAGTCCGTGCGCTCCAGCACGTCGCGCGGCGCGCTCACTTTCGGCAGCGACCGGTGGCTGTCGACCGTCGCGCGCCCATGTCCGGGGATGTGCTTGATCACCGGCATGACGCCTTCGACCAGCAACCCCTCGGCCGCTGCCCGGCCCAGCGCCGCCACCGGCTCTGGCCGGTCGGCATAGGCCCGGTCACCGATCACGGCATGGGTCTCGGGAAAGGCAATGTCGAGCACCGGCAGACAATCGACGTCGCAGCCGACCGACGCCACGTCGGCCGCCAGCAGCCGCGAATTCAGCCGGACCGCTTCCAGGCCACGTTCCGGATCGCGCGCATAAAGGTCGCCGAACAGGCGGGCCGGCGGCGCCTTGCGCCAGTGCGGCCGCTTCAAGCGGGCAACGCGACCGCCTTCCTGGTCGATCAGGACCGGCGCATCGGACCTCGCCACACAGGCGCGCAGATTGTCGACCAGCTGGCGCGTCCGATCGGGCGTGTCGACGTTGCGGGCGAACAGGATAAAGCCCAGGGGATCGGAGTCGCGAAAGAAAGCGCGTTCGGCGGGTGTAAGATCGGGGCCCGCGCAGCCAAAAATCACGGCGCGTGGACGGCTCATTCTTTTCGTCTCACAAACGGCGCCTCATCGTGCCGGCGGGACCATGACGCAGTCGGCACGACGCCCCTTCAGGGTGCCGCAGATACCGCGCGCCTGCTTCTCGTCGAGCGGCCCGGCCTGGACGCGATACCACACGCCCTTGTCACCGAGATCGACGCGCACCGCCTGCATGCGCAGGTTGGCCAATGCGTCGCCATGGGCACTCTGCAGGCGTGCCCAGGTTGACTTGGCTGCATCCTCGTTCTTCACCGACGCGATCTGGACCCGCCAACCGCCGGTCGGACCCGACATGTTCTCGATCAGGCTGGCGATACTGGGGCCGGCCTCGGCCGGCACGAGTGTCGTGGCAGCCGTCGGTTCCGTGGCGTCAACCACTGCCTGGGTGGGCGCCTGGGTCGGTCCGGTCGCCGTCGTCCCGGCCAACTGAACGGGCGTCGGGGTCCTGGCCGCGACGGTTTCCGGCGGTTTGGGCGACGCCGGCGCCGGCAGGCCGGCGGGCGGCAGCCTGGGCGTCTCGGGCGCCGCCAGTAGTTTCTCCGGTTGGATCGGCACCGCGCCCGGCGCGATGCGGTTGAAGACTTCCTTGTCCTGGTTGGGCGGCACGAGACCGCCGGCGTTCTCGGGCTTGACCCGTGCTGGCGTCGTCGGCGCCTGGACGACGAGCGGTTCAAGCCCGCGGCCGCCGGCCTTCACGTCCTGGTTATGCGCCCACCACACCACCGACCCAAAGCTGGCAATGGCCGCGATCGAGACCATGGCGGTCAGAATCTGGCCACGACGGCGATTGACGCGCATCAACAATGAGTCCCGCGGCGGTGGCGGGATGGAGTCGGGCTCGTGTGCGACGGGCCGAGGCGACGGATCGCGTCGCATGGCAACCGACTCGCTCGGTCGGTAGATCGTTGGACCGTCGCCGGAGGGGGGCCGGCGGATGTGCATTTTTTATCTCATTTCATCGACGGGTGTGACGCCGAAGACCTTTAATCCTGATCCTATCACAAAACCGACCGCCTGTACCAATGCCAGACGCGCCCGGGTGAGATCGACGTCGCCCTCGATCACGAATCTGAGCCCCGGCTCCTCGCGGCCGCGATTCCAGTGGGCATGAAAGGCGGCGGCGAGTTCGTTGAGATAGAAGGCGATGCGATGCGGTTCGTGCGCCACTGCCGCGGCCTCGACCTGGCGCGGCCACTGGGAGATCAGGCGCACAAGCGCCAGTTCGCTCGAATCGGCCAGTCGGTCGAGTGGCGCGGTCGCCAGGCCGTCCGCGCTGACACCCGCCGCCGCCGCCTGGCGCATCACCGAGCGGGTGCGCGCGTGGCCGTACTGGACGTACCAGACAGGATTGTCGCGCGACTGTTCGGTGGCCTTGACCAGATCGAAGTCGAACGCGGCATCGTTCTTGCGCGTCAACATGGTGAAGCGGACGACATCCGGGCCGACCTCGTCGAGCAGATCGCGCAGGGTCACGAAGGTGCCGGCGCGCTTGGACATGCGCACCAGTTCGCCGTTCTTCAATACGCGCACGAGCTGGCAGAGCTTGACGTCGAGTTCGCCCTGGCCCCCGGTAATGGCGCTGACGGCCGCCCGCATGCGCTTGACGTAGCCGCCATGGTCGGCACCCCAGACATCGATCATGTCGAGGAAGCCACGGCGGTACTTGTCGTGGTGGTAGGCGATGTCGTTGGCGAAGTAGGTCCAGCCGCCGTCCGACTTCTTCAGCGGCCGGTCGACCTCGTCGCCGAACTGCGTCGCCCGGAACAGGGTCTGCTCGCGATCCTCCCAGTCGTCGGGCTTCTGGCCCTTGGGTGGTTCGAGCCGACCCTGGTAAATCAGTCCTTGCCGACTGAGCTCCTCGAAGGCGCGATCGACGGCGCCGCTCTCGACCAGCGCCCGCTCCGACGAGAAGACATCGATATTGACGCCGAGCGTCTCGAGGTCCGTGCGGATTTCGGCCATCAGAGTGGCGACCGCAAAGCTGCGCATCTCGGGCAGCCAGTCGGCTTCGGGCCTGTCGATCCAGCGCGCGCCATCGCGCCGGGCGAGCGCGGCACCAATCTCCTTGAGATACTCGCCGGGATAGAGACCTTCGGGAATTGCGCCGATGGTCTCGCCCAGCGCTTCGCGGTAGCGCAGGTAGGTCGATTGACCGAGCTTGTCGACCTGCGCGCCCGAGTCGTTGATGTAGTATTCCTTGGTGACGGCGTAACCCGCCTTGTGCAGCAGGTTGGCCAGCGCATCGCCCACCACCGCGCCGCGCGCGTGCGCCACGTGCAGCGGCCCGGTCGGATTGGCCGAGACGTATTCGACGTTGACGGTGTGTCCTTCACCCATCCGGGAATCGCCGTAGGCGATGCCGTCCTTCAGGCACTCGGCAAGGCGGGCACGCCAGAAGCCATCGGAGATCTTGAGGTTGATGAAGCCCGGACCCGCCACGGCGCCGTCGACCACGTCGGCATTGGCCTTGAGCCGGCTGAGCAGGGTCTCGGCGATGTCACGCGGCTTCTTGCCCGCCGGCTTGGCCAGGACCATGGCGGCATTGGTGGCGATATCGCCGTGCGCCGGATCGCGCGGCGGCTCGGCGGTGATGGCGGAGAAATCGAGCGTTTCGGGCAATTCGCCCGCGGCCTGCATGGATTTTAGCGCCGCGATGATCACGCCGATGAAATGGCGGTAGGGATTCATGCGCGGGGTATTGCAGCTTTATTCATAGAGATCAAAGAGCCGTCTGTGCTCGTCGAGGGCGAAGCGGTCGGTCATGCCGGCGATGTAATCGGCGACCACGCGGGCGCGGGCCTGAGTGTCGGCCTGCTCGGCCTTTTCCCGCCACGGCGACGGCAGGCAGTTCGGTTCGGCGAACAGCAGGCCGAACAGGTCGGCCACGACGCGACGCGCCTTGGAATGCGAGCGGTTGAGCTTCCAGTGCTCGTACATACGTTTGTAAAGAAACGCCTTCACCGTGCGGTCGGTCTCGGCCATGCGCGCGGAGAACGCCACCACCGGCCGGCCAAGACCGCGGATGTCGGCCACGGCCTGCGGTGCCGCCTCCTTCAGGCGCCGGCGGGTCTCGCCCAGCACGTCCTCTACCATGGCGTTGATGACGCGCCGCACCGCCTCGTGGATCAGCCTCGCCTGTTCGATGCCGGGGTATTTCTGGGTCACGATCGAGAACATCTCGCCGACCAGCGGCAGGTCCATCAGATCGGCGACCTCGAACAGGCCGGCGCGCAGGCCATCGTCGATGTCGTGATTGTTGTAGGCGATGTCGTCGCTCAGCGCCGCGACCTGCGCCTCGGGTCCGGCATGGCCGCCCAGTTCGAGATCGTGGTCCTGGCAATATTCGACAATGGCAGCCGGGAGTTGGGGCAGCGTGCGGCCTTGCCCGACCAGCGGGCCATTGTGCTTGACCACACCTTCCAGCGTCTCCCAGGTGAGGTTGAGGCCATTGAACTCGGCATAGCGTTCCTCGAGCTTGGTCAGGATGCGCAGCGTCTGGGCATTGTGATCGAAGCCTCCGTGGCTCTTCATAGCAGCGTGCAGCGCCTCCTCGCCGGCATGGCCGAACGGGGTGTGGCCAAGATCGTGGGCCAGCGCTACCGCCTCGCCGAGGTCCTCGTCGAGGCGCAGGACGCGACAGATCGTGCGCGCGATCTGCGCCACTTCCAGAGAGTGGGTCAGCCGGGTGCGGTAGTGATCGCCCTCATGATAGACAAAAACCTGGGTCTTGTGCTTCAGCCGGCGGAACGCCGTCGAATGAATGATGCGATCGCGGTCACGCTGGAAGGGGCTGCGACTTGGGGAATCGGGCTCGGCATGGAGGCGGCCCCGGCTCTGCCACGGCAGGGTGGCAAAGGGCGCCAGCACCTGGTTTCGCCACATCTCCTCGCCCAACGCGCGACCCTCCGTCCGCCGTCGAAAGGAATTCCGATGGCGGCGCGTTTTACGCCTTCCCGGCGGCGCCAACAACCGCGCCGCCCCGGGCAAGGACCGAGGTTACTTGACCAGCGTGACCGGCACCTTGACGTGGGCGATCACGTCCTGGGTGACCGACCCCAGCAGGACTCCGGCGAGCCCAGTATGGCCGCGCGTGCCCAGCACGACCAAGCCGGCGCCGAGTTTGCCCGCGAAGTCACTGACGATCTCGCCCTGGCGGCCGACGCCAATATGCACCTTGGCCGGCACCGCCGCTTTGGCCGCGAGCGCGACCGCGGAGGCCAGTGCCTTGTTGCCCTCCTCGCGGTGATGGGCGTCGATCTGCTCCTTGGCGACGAACGCCGCGATCGCGCCGCCGAGGTTGGGCTGAACGTTCAGCAGATGGAGTTCCGTCCCGAGACCGGCCTCGACGAGACCGAGCGCGTGCTGAACCGCACGATCGGAGCAGGCGGATCCGTCGACCGCCACCAGGATCGCCTTCATCTTGGCCATCGCGACTACTCCTTGCCGTTGTCTGCTGCGAGATCGACCGGCTCGGCGCGCCGACGCTGCCTCGCGCGGTATTGGAGAAGGTATCCCACCGCCACCGTGATGACCGCCCCTCCCACCTCGAACACCGTCTTGGCGTTGGGAACTGCGGCTGCGAGCTGCTGAGCATATGCAGGATCGGTAGCCAGAACCTCGCCAGCGATCCAGCCCAGCAATCCACCGCCGGCGATAACGATGATCGGGAACCGGTTGAGCAAGGCCATGATCAGGGTGGCACCGAAAACGATCAGGGGAATGCTGATCAGCAGGCCGAGAACGATCAGGATCATATCGCCTTTGGCCGCCGCGGCAATGGCGATGGCGTTGTCGAGGCTCATCACCGCGTCGGCGATGATGATGGTGCGGATTGCAGCCCACAATGAGCCCGCGCCCTTGATGCCGTCGCCGTGCTCGTCCTCGCCCTGCACCAGCTTGACGCCGATCCACAGCAGCAAAAGGCCGCCCGCAAGCTTCAAGAACGAGATCTGCAGAAGCTGATCGACGATCAGGACAAAGACGATGCGCAGCAGAATGGCGCCGGCGCTGCCGACGAGGATGGCCGGCTTCTGATGCCGTTTCTGGAGGTTCCGGCAGGCAAGCGCGATGACCAGGGCATTGTCGCCGGACAGAACGATGTTCACCAGGATGATCTGGGTGAGACCGCTCCAGAAGGTGGGCGAAAACTCGATTCCCATAATCCCGCGGTCTCCGTTTACGCCAAATCTGATTTGCGATCTTCATTGCGCCGCCGGAAGCTGTTAATCCAGCGCCTGCACTGGGGCAAGCCAAACTGGGCGGGCCCGGGGAGACGAAGTCGAATGGCGACCAGCGCCGGCTACAACAAGATGTTTCCCGTCTCGTGGACGGAATTGCACCGCGACGCGCGGGCCCTGGCGTGGCGGCTGGCCGACCTCGGGCCGTTCAAGGGCCTGGTCGCGGTCACCCGCGGCGGCCTGGTGCCGGCCGCCATCATCGCCCGCGAACTGAACCTCCGGCTGATCGACACCGTCTGCTGCTCGACCTACGACCGCATGGAGCGCGGCGCCAAGGTCGAACTGCTGAAAGGCACGACCGCCGAGCAGGACAAGGGCAAGAGCTGGCTGATCGTCGACGACCTGGTCGATACCGGCGTCACCGCCCGCGCCGTGCGCGCCATGCTGCCCGAGGCGCATTTCGCGTCGGTCTATGCCAAGCCCGCGGGCAGGCCTGTCGTCGACAGCTATATTACGGAGGTGAGCCAGGACACCTGGATTCTCTTTCCGTGGGACCAGGAAGCCGTGATGGCCAAGACGGTCCTCGAATTGAAAGGCGGCCAGTAATGAAATGCTACGTGATCCCCTCGCCCAAGGGCATCGACTCGCTTGCCCTGGTCGAACGGCCCGACCCGACGCCGGGCCCGCGCCAGGTGCTGGTCCGCGTGCGCGCCACGTCGCTCAACTACCGCGACCTGCTCACGATCGAGGCGCAGTATGCGCGCGCGGCACCCAAGCCCGACCTGGTCCCGCTGTCGGACGGCGCCGGCGAGGTCGTCGCCGTCGGACCCGGCGTCAGCCGCGTCAAGGTGGGCGATCGGGTCGCCGGCTGTTTCATGCAGAAGTGGATCGGCGGCGCGATCGACGACACCGCGATGGCCTCGGCCATGGGTGGCGCGATCGATGGCATGCTGACCGAACTGGCCGTGCTCGAGGAAGATGGCGTCGTGCGGTTGCCTGCCGGCATGAGCTTCGAGGAGGGCGCGACGCTGCCCTGCGCCGGGCTGACGGCGTGGCACGCGCTGGTCGAGATCGGCAACCTCAAGGCCGGCGACATCGTCCAGATCCTGGGTTCGGGCGGCGTCTCGATCTTCGCGCTGCAGTTCGCAAGAATGTTCGGCGCGCGGGTGATCGCGACTTCGAGCTCGCCCGCCAAGGCCAAGCGCCTGAAGGAAATGGGCGCCGAGGCGGTGATCGACTACAAGGCGACGCCCGACTGGGACCAGGAAACGCTCAGACTGACCGGCGGTCGCGGCGCCGACGTCACGGTCGAGGTCGGCGGCGCCGGCACGCTGCCGCGCTCCTTCATGGCGACGCGTATCGGCGGCCGCATCGCCGTCATCGGCCTGCTGACGGGCATGGCGCAGGTCGACCCGATACCGATCCTGCGGCGGAGCCTTCGCGTGCAGGGCCTCTATGTCGGCAGCAAGCAGATGTTCGAGGCCATGAACCGCGCCATTGAAGCCAATGGCCTGAAGCCGGTGATCGACAGGGTGTTTGCCTTCGCCGAGGCGAAGGAAGCCTACCGGCACCTCAAGGGCCAGAGCCATTTCGGCAAGATCGTCATCTCACATAACTGAGGAAAGCAAGACATGTTGACGCGTCGTCTTTTCGCCGCCGGCGTGGCCGCCGGACCGTTCGTCCGGCCGGCCCTGGCGCAGAGCTGGGCGCCGTCCCAGCCGATCAAGATGGTCGTCGCCTATCCGGCGGGTGGGCCGACCGACACGATCGCCCGAATTGTCGCCGCCGACATGGCCGAGCGGCTGGGCCAACAGGTGATCGTGGAGAATGTTTCCGGGGCCTCGGGCGCGATCGGCACGCGCGCCGTCGCCAAGGCCAAGCCGGACGGGCTCACCATCACCTTCGGCAACAACCAGACGCACGGCAACAACATGTTCATGCTGAAGGAACCGGGCTACGACGCGATCAAGGATTTCGCGCCGCTGGCCGGCGCCGGCGCCTTCGAGCACGTGTTCGTCGTGCGCAACGACCTGCCGGCCAAGACGATCCAGGACGTCATCAAGCTGGCCAAGGAAAAGCCCGGCGCGCTCAACTTCGGCTCGACCGGCATCGGCTCGGGCTCGCACCTGTCGACCGAACTGTTCATGGAACGCACCGGAACCAAGATGACCCACGTGCCCTACCGTGGTGCCGCGCCGTTGGTGCAGGACATCATCGGCGAGCGCGTCGACGTTTCCAATTCGACGCTACCCAGCGTGCTGCCTCACATCAAGGCAGGCAAGATGCGCGCCGTCGCCATCGGCAGCGCCAAGCGCAATGCCAAACTGCCCGACGTGCCGACCCTGGAGGAGCAGGGCGTATCAGGCGCCAATGCCTCGTCGTGGGCCGCCTTCTTCGCGCCGGCCGGCACGCCCGCGCCGATCCTGGCCCGGCTGTCACAGGAGATCATGACCAGCCTCGGCAAGCCCGCCGTCGTCGAGCGCATCGACGGGCTGGGTTTCACCGTCGATCTTCGCGATCCCGCGGCGTTCCGCCCCTATCAGGAAAAAGAGATCGCGACCTGGATCAAGATCGCCAAGGATGCCGGCATCGAGCCCGCGGGGTAGAAGGCGCGCATGGATAATCTCTGGACCGACGGCGACGCCAAGGCCGCCATCGCCCATCACGCCGCCAAAGGCATTGGCGAGGACCTAGCACTGCGCGTCTACACCACGCGGCTGCTGGGCGGCGAGCCGCGGCTGGTGCTGCACGGTGGCGGCAACACTTCGGTCAAGACCACCGCAGTCGACATCACCGGCCACCAGGTCGAGGTACTCTGCGTAAAAGGCAGCGGCTGGGACATGGGCACCATCGAGGCGCCCGGCCTGCCGGCGGTGCGTCTGGCGCCGCTCGGTGAACTGAAAGGCCTGCAGGCGCTCAGCGACGAGGACATGGTCAACGTCCAGCGCTGTAACCTGCTGGATTCGAAGTCGCCCAATCCGTCGGTCGAGACGCTGTTGCACGCCTTCCTGCCACACAAGTTCATCGACCACACCCATTCCAACGCCGTGCTGTCGCTGACCGACCAGCCCGACGGCGAGGCCTTGGCACGCGACGTCTTCGGCAAGCGCGCGGCCCTGGTGCCCTATGTCATGCCGGGCTTCGCGTTGGCCAAGAGAACCGACGAGATCGCGGCCGCCCATCCCGACGTCGAGGGCCTGATCCTTCTCAAGCACGGCATCTTCTCGATGGGCGCCACCGCGGAAGAAGCCTATGTGCGCATGATCGACCTGGTGACACTCGCCGAAAAGCGGCTGGCAAAGGAAACGCGCAGGATTTTTCCCGGCGCCACGCTGCCCAAGGAGATCGCCGGCGCCGCCGAAGTTGCCCCGATCCTGCGCGGGCTGATGTCGCTGCCGGCGAAGAGCGGCGGCCGCGAAGCGGCGCAGCGCTTCGTGTTCGAGTTCCGCACCGGCCCGGAAATCCTGGCTTTCGTCGGCGGCAAGGAAGTCGCGCGCTACAGCCAGCAGGGTCCGGTAACGCCCGACCATGCGATCCGCACCAAGGGCACGCCGCTGATCGTGCCGGCGCCCGCGGCCGGCAAGCTCGACGCCTTCAGCAAGGACGCCAAGACGGCACTCGATGGCTACGTCGCGGCTTATCACGCTTATTTCGCGCGCCACAACGCCAAGCAGATGCCGGCGAAGAAGGAACTCGATCCGATTCCGCGCGTCGTGCTGGTGCCGGGCCTTGGCCTGTTCGGCCTCGGCAACACGTCGAAGGATGCCAAAATCGCGGCCGATCTTGCGGAGACGACTGTGGCCGTGATCGCCGACGCCGAGAGGCTCGGGACCTACGAATGCATTCCCGAACCCGACATTTTCGACATCGAATACTGGTCGCTCGAACAGGCCAAGCTCAGTGCCGCGGCCGAAAAGCCGTTGGCGCGCCGCATCGTGGTCGTGACCGGCGGCGGCTCGGGCATCGGCGCGGCGACGGCGGCGGCGTTCGCGCGCGAAGGCGCCGAGGTTGCCGTGCTCGATCGCGACGTGTCCAACGTGAAAGGCCTCGGCATCGCCTGCGACGTCACCGACCCTGCCTCGGTGCGCTCTGCCTTCGACAAGGTCGCGGCGACATATGGCGGCGTCGACATCGTGGTCTCCAACGCAGGCGCCGCCTGGCAGGGCAAGATCGGCGAGGTCGAGGAGGCCGTCCTGCGCCAGAGCTTCGAACTCAATTTCTGGGCGCACCAGAGCGTGGCGCAGAACGCCGTGCGGATCATGAAGGCGCAGGCGATCGGCGGCTGCCTGCTGTTCAATGCGTCCAAGCAGGCAGTGAATCCCGGCGCCGATTTCGGACCCTATGGCCTGCCAAAGGCGGCGACCCTGTTCCTCAGCCGACAATACGCGCTCGACTACGGCGCCGATGGCATTCGTTCCAACGCCGTCAATGCCGACCGCATCCGCACCGGCCTGCTCAACGACGACATGATCGCCCAACGCTCCAAGGCGCGGGGGCTCAGCGAGGCCGACTACATGGGCGGCAACCTTTTAGGCCTCGAAGTCACGGCCGACGATGTCGCACAGGCCTTCGTTTCGCTGGCCAAAGCGACAAAGACGACAGGCGCTGTCATCACCGTGGACGGTGGTAATATCGCGGCTGCCTTACGCTAGGCTTCCCTTCGCGAGGTCGTGATGCCGATCGACATACGTGCCCTCCATCCCCATATCGGCGCCGTCATGACCGGCATCGACGCGCGCCGTCCGCAGACCGCGGCGGAGGTCGCCGCCATCGAGGCCGGCATGGACCAGCACGCCGTGCTGGTGCTGCCCGGCCAGGATCTCACCGACGAGCAGCAGCTCGCCTTCACGCGCAATTTCGGGCCACTGGAGGAAGGCGCCAACTCGACAGTGCGCGCCAGCGAACTCCGCCTTGCGCCGACCTTCGCCGACGTCTCCAACCTCGACAAGACCGGCGCAAAGCTGGCGCGCGACAACAAGCGCCGCATGGCAGCACTCGGCAACCGGCTCTGGCACTCCGACGCCTCGTTCCGCGCCGTGCCGGCCCGCTACTCGCTCCTGAGCGGCCGCATCGTCACGACCAACGCCGGCAACACCGAATTCGCCGACATGCGCGCGGCCTACGACGCGCTCGATGCCGCCACCAGGGCAGAGGTCGAGGATCTGGTCTGCGAGCATTCGCTGATCTATTCGCGCCAGCAGCTCGGCTTCGCCGAGTTCCTGCCCGACGAACGCGTCTCGATGAAGCCGGTCCTGCAGCGCCTGGTGCGCACGCATCCCGTTACAGGGCGGAAGTCGCTGTATCTGTCGGCCCATATCGGCACCATCATCGGCTGGCCGCGCCCCGAGGCGATGGCTTTCGCGCGCGACCTGATGGAGCACGCCACGCAGCCGGAGTTCGTCTACGTCCATCGCTGGACGAAGCATGATCTGGTGATGTGGGACAACCGCACCACCATGCATCGCGTGCGCCGTTTCGACGATCTGGCCATCGTGCGCGACATGCGCCGCACCACGACCCGCAGCGACGGCCCGACGATGGCACAGCAGGCGGCGTAGAGGCGCTATCGGCGCGACATTCTATCGAAGTGGGCCAACAATCCGTCGTCGCGATACGACCTACCGCGCCAGCCGACATATCCGTCCGGCCGAATCAGGAAAGCGGCGCCAGGAAGCCCATATATCTTCGCGAATACGCCGTCGGAATCGCGATAACAGGCAATGCCCGGTGGATCGGCCCCGCCATCATCGGCTGCGATTCCCACGATCCGGCAGGGAAGACCCGAACGCGGCGCGATCTCCCGCGCGAAAGCGGCAAGATCTGCCGCCGCCCCCGGCAGGAGATGCACAATGAGGACATGATCGGTGCCACGCAGCACGTCATGCAGGCGCATCGGCGCGCCGACACCCCGACGCCGCAATCCGACGGCATCGGGCGCGCGGTCCCCCGCCCCGGGCCCGGCGGCGGCCTCACCGGCATCGTCGCGAACCCACGCAGTGCCGCGGTAGGAGACGAGGATCTGGGTGTCGGCCAGGCGGTCCGGCTTGTTCTCGCGGCCATAGCCTTCGCTCGCTGCCCGCGTGCGGGCGACGACCTCTGCGCCGATGGGGCGGCGTTCCGCTTCGTAGCTGTCGAGCAGCGTGTCCGGCGCCTTCTTCGCCAACACCAACGCCAGCTTCCAGGCGAGGTTGTAGGCATCCTGGATGCCGGTGTTCATGCCCTGACCGCCGGTCGGCGGGTGGATATGGGCGGCATCGCCCGCGATGAAGACGCGGTCCTGCCGGTAGTGCGCGGCAAGCCGCATGCTGATGCGGAACATCGAGGACCAGCGCAGGTCGGACAGGCGCGGGTTGCCGGGAACCAGATCCCCGGCCACCGCCTGGATCTCCGCGAGATCCGGCCCGCGAACCTCCGACTGGATGCCATGGTCCGAGCCGCCGTCCGACCCGGGCGCGTTCGGCGCCAGCGTCGATACCCGGTAACGGCCCGCCTCCGGCAGCGGGATGGCGATGAACATGTCCGGCGGCGCATCCTCGACGAGACGCAGCGCGCGCAGAGCCATGCCGCGTGG